>CACPNG010000001.1 GCA_902635225.1 uncultured Pelagibacteraceae bacterium
TGGAATTATTTAAATCATTAGAAAAAAGAACTAAACTATTTAGCGATCCTTTCAAACATTTTGAAATCAACCAGCCGCTGACTCAAAATGCTATTGATGAGATCTGTAGTGCAGAGATAGCTGATCCTAGAAAACAAAATTTAAATTATGATGGAACAAGAGCTCTTGATGGAGGAGAGGGAGCCTTTCGAGCTGGAATTAAAGATGGAGGAAAAGCAAAAAAACTTCGATGTTATGTTACTAAAGAAAACGCTAATCAATTTCCAAATTTAACAAAATTCATTGAAGAATTGAGATCACCTGAGGTTTATAATAAAATTGGAACATTAATTGGAAAAGATTTGAGCAATTCTTATGTTAGACTAGAGGTAATTTGTGATAGAGAAGGTTTTTGGTTAAAGCCTCACTGCGATATTGAGGAAAAATTAATGTCATCAATAGTTTTTGTTAATTTACATAATGAGTCAGAGAATTTAGGAACTGATTTTTATGATTCAAAGTTAAACAAAGTTAAAACAGTTCCTTATAAAAATAATTATGGATACTTCTTTACTAGCGGACCAAACACTTGGCATGGAATGGAAAAAAAAGAGATTAAAAAAGAAAGAAGATGTATTCAAATAAATTATGTTACATTCAAAACGGATTGGAAAGTTAAAAGCTAAAGATCTTGTAAAGAAGTAACGCTGATATCTTTTAGTTTAAGAGATTTAATACCTTCCAAACAAACCTTGGCGGTCGACATATTCGTGCAATATGGAACTTTGTTAGCTAATGTTGCTCTTCTTAAAGCTACCGCATCGCTCAACTGAGCTTCACTATTTCCGCCACCTGTATTAATTACTAATGCTATTTTTTTAGTATTTAGAATGTCAACAATATGAGGAGATCCCTGATTTACTTTATTAATTTTTTTGCACTTAATCCCATGTTTGCTAATATAATCTGCAGTACCTCCGGTTCCACAAAGCGTGAAATTTAATTTAATTAATTGTTTTGCTAATTGTACTCCTTCTTCTTTATGACTATTTTTTAAGGAAATAAAAGCTAAGCCCTTTTTAGGAAGAGAGTTTGAGGCTGCAATCTGACTTTTAGCAAAAGCCATGCCAAAATTTTTATCAAAACCCATTACTTCACCTGTCGATTTCATTTCTGGCCCAAGCAAAAGATCGCTGTTTGGAAATTTATTAAACGGAAAAACCGCCTCTTTTACTGCAAACATATCTTTTGTTTTACTTTTAAGATTAAACTTAGTTAATTTTTCTCCTGCCATTACTCTTGAAGCTATCTTAGCAAGAGGCAAATTTTTTGCTTTTGAAACAAATGGAACAGTTCTACTTGCTCTAGGATTAACCTCTATTATATAAATCTTATCTTTTTTAATTGCATACTGAACATTCATGAAACCTTTAACTTTAATAGCCAAAGCTAATTTTTTTGTTTGGTTTTCAATTTCTTTAATCAAAAAAGGTTTTATTGAAACTGGAGGCAGACTACATGCCGAGTCACCAGAGTGTATTCCAGCTTCTTCAATGTGCTGCATAATGCCGGCTACAAAAACATTTTTACCATCTGATATTGCATCAACATCGACTTCCATTGCATTATCAATAAACTTATCAATTAAGATTGGATTTTTTTCAGCAACTTTAAATGCTTCTTTTACAAAGTTTTTAAGTTGACTTTTTTCATGAACAATCTCCATTGCTCTTCCGCCTAATACGTAAGATGGCCTTACCATCAAAGGTAAACCAATCTTATCTGCAATTTTAATTGCTTGAGAAAAAGTTCTAGCTATACCACTTTCAGCTTGATTTAAATTAAGTTTATTTAAAAGATTTCTAAATCTATTTCTATCTTCAGCAAGATCGATTGAAGAATATTGAGTTCCTAAGATTGGAAGCTTGTTTTCGTGTAAAAATTTTGCAAGTTTAATTGGAGTTTGCCCTCCAAATTGAGTAATCACACCTTTTACATTACCTTTTGATTTTTCTCTTTTAATTATATTGAAAACATATTCATCTATTAAAGGTTCAAAATATAATCTATCACTTGTATCATAATCTGTTGAAACAGTTTCTGGGTTACAATTCACCATTATAGTTTCATATTTAGCCTCCTTTAGAGCAAAACTAGCTTGGCAACAACAATAATCAAACTCTATACCTTGACCAATCCTATTAGGTCCCCCACCCAGAATTATAATTTTATCTCTGTTAGAGGGATCAGCCTCACATTCTGAATTAAAGGAGAAATTTCTTTGATAAGTAGAATACATGTATGGCGTGAAAGATTTAAATTCTGCAGCACAAGTATCGACTTTTTTATAAACTGGTAAAACCTTTAAAGCAGTTCTTTTCTTTCTAATTAACGACTCTGAAATTCTCGTAAGTTCAGATAATTTTTTGTCAGAGAACCCTATCGACTTTATGTAGTTAAACTCATTGAAATTTTTAGGAAGACCTTTTTTCTTTATTACAATCTCACTCTCTATGATTTCTTTTATTTGATTTAAAAACCAAGGATCAATTTTTGAAAGCTTATTTATATCTTTTAAATTTATTTTTTTTCTTATAGCCTCTCCAACTAGTAAAATCTTATTTGGAATATTTTCTTTAAGTTTTTTTCTAATTTGTTTCGTGTTTAAATTAAATATTTGGTCTAATCCTGAGAAACCTGTTTCTAGAGATACCAAAGCTTTTTGAAGAGACTCTTTAAAATTTCTACCGATAGCCATTGCCTCTCCCACCGATTTCATTGATGTATCTAAAAGTGCAGCTGAAGAGGAAAATTTTTCAAAAGTAAATCTTGGGATTTTAGTGACCACATAGTCTATTGTGGGCTCAAAAGATGCGGGTGTAACTTTCGTAATTTCATTTTTTAATTCGTCCAATGTGTAACCAACAGCTAACTTTGCTGCAATTTTTGCTATTGGAAAACCTGTGGCTTTTGAAGCTAGCGCTGATGATCTTGAAACCCTAGGGTTCATCTCAATTATTACCATTCTTCCATTTTTCGGATTTATTGCAAATTGAACATTTGATCCCCCGGTTTCTACTCCAATTTTTCTTAAGCAAGCTATAGAGGCGTTCCTCATTACTTGATACTCTTTGTCGGTTAAAGTAAGTGCTGGAGCGATAGTAACCGAGTCCCCAGTGTGAATTCCCATTGGATCTAAATTTTCTATTGAACAAATGATAATGCAATTGTCATTTTTATCTCTAACAACTTCCATCTCAAATTCTTTCCAACCCTCTAAACACTCTTCAACTAAGACTTGATTGACAGGTGACTCGTGTAGTCCATTTTTTATTATCTTATAAAAATCTTTTTTATTTTTTGCGATACCTCCTCCCAAACCTCCAAGAGTAAAAGCTGGTCTTATAATAGCTGGTAATCCGATCTGATCTAATACTTTTGAAGATTGTTTAAAATTATTTACTATTTTTGATTTGGGAAGATCTAAACCAATCTCTATCATATTTTTTCTAAACTTTTTTCTGTCTTCAGCATTGGATATAGCTTTAGAGTTTGCGCCTATTAGTTCAATTTTGTATTTTTTTAAAATTCCCTTTTTTTCTGCCTCCATTGCTAAATTTAAAGCAGTTTGACCACCCATAGTCGGTAAAATCGCATCAGGTTTTTCTTTAATAAGAATTTTTTCAAGAACTTCTATTGTTATAGGTTCAATATAAGTTTTATCAGCAACATTTGGATCTGTCATAATCGTTGCAGGGTTTGAATTAATGAGAATTACTTTGAACCCTTCATCTTTTAAAGCTTTACAAGCTTGAGTGCCTGAATAATCAAACTCACAAGCTTGCCCAATAATTATTGGCCCTGCACCCACAACTAAAATTTTTTTAATATCTTTTCTTTTTGGCATTTTTTTTCATACTCTTCACAAATTTTTCAAATAAATAAACGCTATCCTGAGGACCAGGGTTGGACTCCGGATGATATTGAACTGAGAAAACGGGTTTATTTTTCAACTCGATACCCTCAATGCTGTTGTCAAATAAAGACTGGTGAGTAACTCTTATATTTTTAGGTATACCTTTTTTTACTACTTCAAATCCGTGATTCTGACTTGTGATTTCAACATTTCCCTCAATCAAATTTTTAACAGGATGGTTAGCTCCTCTATGCCCTAATTTCATTTTTTCTGTCTTAGCACCGAGCGCTAAAGCTAAGATTTGATGACCCAAACAGATTCCAAATAATGGTAATTTTTTTTTGATTAATTTTTGAATTATCGGTATTGCATATTTCCCTGTCGCAGCGGGATCCCCGGGTCCATTTGATAAGAATATTCCATTAGGCTTGAGTTTTAGAATATCTTCTGCAACTGTTTTGCATGGTACGATTGTAACTTTACAATTAAAATCTGAAAAATATCTTAAAATATTTTTCTTTATTCCGTAATCTATAGCTACCACATGTAATGTTTTCTTTTTATTTTTTAAATATCCATTTTCCTTTTTCCACGTTTTATAATCTCTCCATAAATAATTTTTTTTAGTAGAAACCATTTTTGCCAAATCTTGGTTTTTAAGCCCACTCCATTTGTTGGTGATTTTAATTAATTTTTTTATATTTAATTTATTTTTGTTATAAAAAGATATCGTCCCCTTAGGAGCACCTTTGTCTCTAATCAAATTTGTTAAATTTCTAGTATCAATTCCAGTTATACCTACAATTTTATTTTTTTTTAACCATTGATCTAAATGTTTTAAAGATCTGTAATTTGATGGATGTGTTATCTCCGTATTTATTATTACGCCTCTAGTCCAAATTTTTTCAGATTCATGATCTTCTTTATTAGTTCCAACATTTCCAACGTGCGGAAAGGTAAAATTTATAATCTGATCAGCATATGAAGGGTCGGATATAATTTCTTGGTAACCAGTAATAGAAGTATTAAAACATACCTCACCAGTTGCAGTGCCTTTGTATCCTAAACCCACGCCTTTATAAAACTTACCATTTTGAAGAACTAGAATAGCTGTGGAATCGATCTTTTTAAGATTTTTTATAGAGTTTATATTTTGTCCAATCTTCTTCAAATACAACTCATAAGTTAAAGTAAAAAACTTATAAACATGATTTTGCGCAACATATGAAATAGATTTAAAATCGTCAAGAAAGTTCTTTTTATTTTGTATAAGAATTGTGATTAAAATAAATTTCCTTATGTCTCTAAAAAAACAAATCGAAGATAAGCTAAATAGCGCTTTAAAAGCTAAAGATAAAAACACTTACCCCACTCTTAGACTCATTGTCTCAGCTATTAAAGATCTTGAAATAGCGGGACGGTCAAAAGGAAATAAAGAGTTAAAGGACAGCGATATAGTTTCATTACTAAAAAAAATGATAAAACAAAGAAACGAGTCATGCGAAGTTTATAAAAAAGCTGGTCGAAATGAACTTTTAGAAAATGAAACAAAAGAAATTGAAATAATAAAGAATTTTTTGCCAAACCAGTTGAGTGAGGAAGAAACTAAAAAAATTTGTGAGGAAACAATAAAATCTTTAGGAGCTTCATCAATGAAAGACATGGGAAAAATTATGGGTACATTAAAATTTAAACATTCAGATAGCTTAGATTTTTCAAGAGTGAGTATTATTTTAAAAGGACTTTTAAAATAAAAATGAAATATCCAAAAGAATATCTTAATGAAATAAAATTGAGACTAAAAGTTTCTCAAGTTGTAGGAAAAACTGTTCAATTAAAAAAAAGAGGAAAAGAATTTGTTGGTTTATCACCATTCAAAAACGAAAAAACTCCATCATTCACTGTAAATGATGAAAAAGAATTTTACCATTGCTTTAGCACCGGTGAACATGGAAACATATTTGATTTTTTAATGAAGACAAAATCTATAGGTTTTGGAGAAGCTGTTAAAACTTTAGCCTCAGAAGCTGGTATGCAACCTTATAGATTTTCAAATTTCGATCAGAAAAAAGATTTAAGATTTCAGACTTATAAAAAAATTTTAAACGATTATTCAAATTATTTCAGTCAGAAACTATTTGATGAAACTAACAAAGAGGCATTAGATTATCTTTATAATAGAGGGCTTAATAGAAGCATTATAGAGGAATTTAATTTAGGATATGTACCATGGAAAAATAGTTTTTATGGAGATTTATTAAAAAAATATTCAGAGGAAGAAATAAATACGACAGGTCTATACTTTAAAAATGATAAAACCGGAAAATTTGTAGATAGGTTTAATTCAAGAATCATTTTTCCTGTAAACAACATTACTGGCGATACAATCGCTTTCGGTGGACGAATTATTAGAGATAGTAAACTTGCAAAGTATATAAACTCTCCAGAAACAGAATTTTACAAAAAAGGAAATGTGATTTTTAATTTAGATAAAGCGAAAGACACAAGATCCGAAACTGATGATGTATTAATTGTTGAAGGGTACATGGATGTTGTAAGCGTTTACTCTTCTGGATTAAAAAATGTTATTGCTAACTCAGGTACTGCTCTTACAGAAAGACAAATTAATTTGATTTGGAAATTTTTTTCAAACCCAATTATTTGTTTAGATGGTGATGAAAGTGGTCAAAAAGCTGCTGAAAGAATTGCAGAAAGATTATTTCCACTAATAAATGAGAATAACAAAATTTATTTTTCTATAATGCCTGATGGTCAAGACCCAGATGATTTTATTAAAGAAAATGGAAAAGAGATTTTTACAAAATTTTTAGAAAAAAAAGAAATTATTCAAAACTTCTTGTGGAACTATTATTTAAAAAAGATTAATGAAAACAATCCATTTGAGATTTCAAAATTTGAAAAAAATATCAAAAAACTTGCATACTCTATTAAAGATGAGACCTTAAAAAAATACGTCCTTGAAGATTTTCTTGAAAAGTTAAATAAATTAATTCCGAATCAAATTTTAAATAAAAATATACAATTTTCAAAATACAGAAATAAGAAAAATTACAAAATATTAAATGAAACAAAAATCTTACATCAAAGAAGAAAAAACCTTTCTAAGTCTCAAGTTATAGAATTTTCAATTTTATTTTTAATTTTGAATTATCACAAAATTTCTTCGAAAAGATTTAAAGAATTGTCAGAAGTTGAATTTGTGTCTGAAAAAAACGAAAGTTTAAAAAAAACAATCATTGATACTTATTCTTCTGACGAAGACCAACAAATTGTAAAAGCTAAGATAGAAGATGATTATGCAAATCTTATCTCAGAAATAAAGGAAAATTCCAATATTCAATTGATTGTTAAAGGTAAAACAGAAAGTGAAATTTTAAGTTTGCTTGACGAATTTATCAATGAATTTAAAGAACAAAATAATTTAAGAAAAATAGAATCTTTAGAAAAAAAATTACTCAATAATCTTGATGAGAATTCATACTCTGAGTTAATAGAGCTTAAAAGTCAACTAAATAGGGATTAAAAAAAAGATAGATTTTTTTCTTACAGTCATTATATATATCCAACACTTCAATTATGATTGAAAAAATTATTACAAAATCATTTGAGAGACTTTTAGATAAAGGAAAACACAGGGGTTTCATAACTTATGAAGAGCTGGGAAAATCCTTAGGAAAAAGAAATGGTACTCAAGAAAATTTAGAAAAAGCTTTTATTATTCTTGTTGATGATAAAATAACTTTAGTTGAAAAAAAATCTCAATATCAATCTAATAAAAAGAAAGAAACAGCTACTTCAACAGAGGAAAAAACTTCAGATAAAAGTGACGACCCTATTAGAATGTACCTCAGAGAAATGGGAGGTGTTGAGTTATTGTCGAGAGAAGGTGAGATTGCAATAGCAAAAAGAATTGAAGCAGGAAAAGATGTAATGATTAATGCTCTTACTCAAAGCCCAATAGTAGGTAAAAAAATTTTTGAGTGGAAAGAGCAAATTGAAAATCAGCAACTTTTAGTTCGTGATATAATTGATATCGATTCTACGTATGAAGATTTTGAGTCTCTTTCCGATGATGACGATTTAAAAGTTAATAAAAGATCAAAAGAGCAAACAAAAAAAGATCAAGAAAAAAGTGAAGATGAAATTAAAAAAAACGATCAAGAGGCTACATCATCGGAGGAAGATGAATTTAACGTTTCTCTAGCTAAAATGGAGGAAGAGATAAAACCAAAAATTATTTACATCTTAGACTCATTAAATAAAAATTACTCTAAATTAAAGAAATACCAAATTGAAAAACTCGAGTGTTTGCTTGATTCAAAAGAATTATCTGTTTCAAAAAATAAAAATTTTAAAAAAATACAAGAAATTTTAGTTGATAATTTTAAAAATCTTCAGTTAGCACCACATGTGGTAGAAGAACTTGTTCAAGCTCATTATAAAGAAAACAAAAAAATAGTTTCCCTTGAGGGTGTTTTATTGCGTTTAGCAATGGATAATAAAATATCCCGAGAAGAATTCTTGAAATATTATATTGGTAATGAAATTAATCCTAAGTTTGAATCTTTTTTAAAAGAAAATCAAACCTGGAAAGCGTTTTTTAAAAAATATAAAAAAGATTTTTCTGAAATAAGGGACAGGCTCGTTGAATTTAGTAAAAAAATTGGCTTATCAGTTGGAGAATTTAAAAAACTTGTAAGCCGAATTCAGAAGGGAGAAAGAGAGTCAAGAATTGCAAAGAAAGAAATGGTAGAAGCCAATCTAAGATTAGTAATCTCAATTGCAAAAAAATATACTAATCGCGGGTTACAATTTTTAGATCTTATTCAAGAGGGAAATATTGGTTTAATGAAAGCTGTAGATAAATTTGAATATAGGAGAGGATATAAATTTTCAACATACGCTACTTGGTGGATAAGGCAGGCTATTACAAGATCAATTGCTGATCAAGCAAGGACAATTAGGATTCCTGTTCACATGATAGAAACAATTAATAAGATAGTAAGAACACAGCGACAAATTATGAGTGAATTTGGAAGAGAACCTACTCCCGAGGAATTATCAAAAAAACTTGCAATGCCACTTGAAAAAGTTAGAAAAGTTTTGAAAATTGCTAAAGAACCTGTTTCACTAGAAACTCCAGTGGGCGATGAGGAGGACAGCAGTTTAGGAGATTTCATTGAGGATAAAAATGCGTTACAGCCTTTAGATACTGCCATACAATCTAACTTAAGTGAGTCGACTACTAAAATACTAGCATCTCTTACTCCGAGAGAAGAAAGAGTTTTAAGAATGAGATTTGGGATTGGAATGAACACAGACCACACTCTGGAGGAAGTAGGATTACAGTTTTCTGTAACTAGAGAACGTATTAGACAAATTGAAGCAAAAGCACTCAGAAAGTTGAAACATCCCAGTAGATCTAAACAATTAAAAAGTTTTCTAGAAAAGTAATTGTTTCTATTGTAAGTATCTATAAAGGGCCTGTAGCTCAGTTGGTTAGAGCAGTACACTCATAATGTATTGGTCCCAGGTTCGAGTCCTGGCGGGCCCACCAAAATTACCCTTTAACAAACTCTTCTAATTTTTTTATCAGAATTTTAATATCATTGTTATTAGAACTTAGTATTGATGAAAATTCCTCTTTCTGGGTTCGTGCTAAGCTCAAACCCTCTACTATTAAATCTCTAATTAATGGTTTTTCAGGATTTTTTGTAAAAATTCGCCAATCTATCTTTATATTTGGGCCGCCATTTTCAGGACTAATAATTGATTTTACAATTGTATAAGTAGCACTTTTTTTTTCTGACTCAACAACCTCAAATTTACTTGAAGAGTAATCTGTAAGTCTTGAAGTCAAACTTTTAAGAAAATATTTTTCAAATGCAATTTGATAGTTCATCAAGTCACTTTCGTTAGATGATTTTCTCAATTCACCAAGCGTATAAAGACCTAATGCATTGATATCAACGTTTTCTATTGCAACCTTTTCAACAAATTTGGCCTTTTCATCATTTGTTAAATTTTTATCGGATAATTTTTCAATTGCCTCAGTAACTAGTTCTTGAACGAATTCTTTTGGATCAGAACTGTAAGCTAATAGCGGACTATTTATTATTAAAAAAATAAAAGTTAGAAAAACTTTAACCCTGTTCATCTTAATCTTAGTTTTCTAAATTGCCCCAATCGTCTTGATCGCTAGAGGAATTTCTAATTTTGTTTGACCTATCTTGTAAATAAATACTTTTAAAAGATGAGTAGAGATCTAATGAGTTTTTTTCCAAACTATCGAAATTTGTTATATTATTTGATCTAAAATCAACCGCAGTAGCCCCTTTAACAGAGTAATAATCCAAATTGTTTCCTGAGATATTAAATAATTCTTTTTCCCTTATTGTAATATGTGCAAAGGGATCTAAATAACTATCAACCACTAAGCCAACAGTGTCTCTTATTGTTGTAGGACCTAAAATAGGAAGCACAAAGTAGCATCCTGGCCCTAAACCATAAGAACCTAGAGTCTGTCCAAAGTCCTCTTTGCTTGACTTTAATCCCATCTTTTCAGCTGGATTTAAAAATCCTAAAATTCCAACTGTAGAATTGATTAATACACTTCCAGTTGAATTTACAAATTGGTTAAAATCTCCTTGAAGTAAAGAGGTAGGAATTGATAGTAAAGTTGAAATATTGTTTGTAAAATTACCTGTTCCTTCTTTAAGTGGTTTTGGAAGTTTATTATAACCTTTTGCTATAGGCTCAATAATTACATTATCTAGAGCCATATTAAATTTAAAGATTGATCTACTGGCCTTCTCGAAACATTCATCAGCTGCATATAGTTTTGAGGATAAGCTTGAAATCACTAACAATAAGCTAAGTAATTTAATTATTTTTTTTGAAGTCATTAAATAAGCTATATATATAAATTTACGATATATGCTATAAAAATTGTAACTTAAAAAAGTTTGAATTTTGTTATGATTTAGGTCTAATTATATTAATAATGAGAAATAAAATAGATTTATCGCCAAATTACTCTAAAAAAACTAGAAAACTCAAGGATATAAAATTCGTAGTTATTCATTATACCGGAATGCAATCTGAAATTGAATCGATCGAAAGACTAAAAGATCCGAATAAAAAAGTTAGTTCTCATTACCTAATAAACAGAAAAGGCCAAATTACTAAGATGGTTCACGACCGAAAGATAGCCTGGCACGCAGGAAAGTCAAAATGGAAAAATTTCAGCAACTTAAATCAATATTCGATTGGAATTGAGCTAGTGAATAAAGGTTATGAATTTGGTTATCAAAAATTTTCTAATATTCAAATTAAAAGCTTAATAACATTATGTAAATATCTTAAAAAAAAATATAAAATTAAAGATGAGTATTTTCTTGGTCACTCTGATATAGCTCCACTTAGAAAAGTTGATCCAGGTGAAAACTTTCCATGGCAAAGATTGAGTAAATACAATTTGGGTCTATGGTATAAAGAAAATCTTCAAAACATAAAATTACAAAAAAATAATAAAAGATACAATTTTTTTAACAATATTTATAAAATTGGTTACAGATATTTTTCATTAAAAAAAAGAGCAATTAAAAGGGATAGAAAAATCATTAAAGCATTTCAACTAAGATTTTTACCCAACATGGTTTCGGGAAACCTAGATCAAAAAACCCTTAAAATTAGCTACTATTTAGCTACCATGCCTAAAATCTTGAAAAAGCCTTAAATTTTGGTTAAAAATCTCTCGCTAGATAATTGGATTGTCGCTGTTAATTTATTTAACAGAGGAAAGTCCGGGCTCCGTAAAGACACAGTGCCAGTTAATAACTGGCGAAGGTGACTTCAGGGATAGTGCCACAGAAAATAAACCGCCTAATCAAGGCAAGGGTGAAACGGCGAGGTAAGAGCTCACCGGTTTTTTGGTAACAAAAAACGCATGGCAAACCCCACTGGGAGCAAGGTCAAATAGAGAGGACAAAGCTTTTAAAAGCAAAAAACTGTCTTTAGTTAGTCCTCTGGGTGAACCGCTTGAGCTTAAGTGTGAATTTAAGCCTAGAGAAATGACATCTTAAATGACAGAACCCGGCTTACAGATTATCTAGCAAAATCCATTAATATTGTTCTACTTTTGTGCTTTTTATACCAATACAATCTTATTGACTATTTTTTAAAAACCCATACTATCCCAAATAATCCCATAATGGAGGGTGATTTGAAAAATTATAATAAAAAAGAGTTTTTTAAAAAATATGTTTTTATCAAGTTTCGAGAACAAAATAGACAAGAAAGGTCGGGTTTCAGTGCCAGCAACTTTTAGGTCATATTTAAATACACTGGGATATAATGGTTTCATAAGCTATCCTTCATTTAATCATTCCGCTTTAGAAGCTTGCTCACAAGATAGAATTGAAAAATTATCAAGCACAATAGATTCCCTTAATCCTTTTGAGGAAAAAAGAGACTATTTTGCAACTTCAGTTTTATCTGAGAGTGAAAGCCATCAATTCGACACAGAAGGAAGAGTTTCCATATCAGAAAAATTGCTTAAACACGCGAAAATTAAAAATAATGTATTATTCGTTGGACTTGGAAAAACATTTCAAATCTGGGAACCAACAAATTTTGAAAAGTTTAAATTACTTGCAAGAAAAAAAGCTTTTCAAAATAGATCTAACTTAAAATGGGAAAATAAATAAAAGGAGGTTGCTATGACTATAAATGTTGGAGGTGGAGAACTTAGAGAACTTAAGCCGAGAATTTTAGTTATTGGAGTTGGTGGAGCTGGAGGAAATGCCATTAATGCAATGATTGAAGCAGGTATGCAAGGAGTGGAATTTGTTGCTGTGAATACTGACGCTCAAGACCTTAAAATGAGTAAAGCTCACGCAAAAATTCAAATAGGAATGAATTTAACAAAAGGACTTGGTGCAGGCGCCAAACATGATATTGGGCAAGCCGCAGCAGATGAGTCAATTAATGAAATTGTAAATTATATTCAAGGAAGCAACATGGTATTTATTGCATCAGGCATGGGAGGAGGCACCGGTACAGGTGCATCACACGTAATAGCTCGAGCAGCCAGGGAGATGAATATTTTAACAGTTGGAGTTACTACTTTACCTTTCTCTTACGAAGGTCCAAAAAGGATGAGAAGAGCAGTTGCTGGTCTAGAAGAACTTAAGAGATATTTAGACACCGCAATAGTAGTACCAAATCAAAATCTTTTTAAAATAGCAAATGAGTCTACAGGTTTTGAAGAATCTTTTACTTTGTCTAACGATGTATTGAAACACGGGGTTCAAAGCATTACTGATTTGATGGTAAGACCAGGTATGATTAATCTTGATTTCGCCGATGTAGAGACAGTGATGAGTTCTAGCGGTAAAGCTATGATGGGGACTGGAGAGGCAGATGGAGAAAATAGGGCAATGGCAGCAACCGAGTTAGCCTTAAACAATCCTTTAATTGATGAATATACATTACAAGGAGCGAAAGGTTTGCTCGTAAATATCACTGGAGGAAGTGACATCAAACTGTTTGAAGTTGACGCTGCAGTAAACAAGATTAGAGCTGAGGTCGATCCCGAAGCTGAGTTGATATTTGGTGCCATTAAAGATGAAAATATGAATGGCAAAATAAGGGTTTCAATAGTAGCTACATCTTTAAGAGGATCTACTTTAGCAACTGATCAAAAGCCGGTTTTAAACGTGGTGAGAGGGTCTAATGGAACAAATAATAATTTTTCAGATCATTTGTTTTCAAAAGGCAACCTTGAACCCAATATTGTTAATTCTATTGATGGAGCTACAGCTTTAAAACTTGATGAAAGTTATGAAATTAAAAATAGTGAGGATCAAAGTGCAATTATTGATAGTTTTGAGAGCAGTGAAGAAAACAAGATAAAAGAGGAGTCTTTATTAAATCAAAGTAATACTGATGAAATTCCAACTGGAGTGTCGATTGAAAGTGCATCTTATATAGAAAATAATCACGAAACTAAAGATGATAACTTCACTCTTGAAAATAATAACAAGTTTGAATCTACTAAAGAAGAGGAATATACCCCAAAACTTTTTTCAGATGATCAACCGCATGAGGAAGTGGAAAAACAGGATACTATTCATACAGATAGCGCAGAGCAGTTATTTGATCAAGATACAAGCGAGGATGAAGACTTCGAAATTCCTGCATTTTTAAGAAGACAAAAGTTTTAATGATAAATTTGAAGATTAATGAACTCACAAACTTCATCACTGGAATTTTCCCATTTTCCAGTGATGTTGAGTGAAATTATTCAAATCTCTAATCCAAAAAAAGGCGGTTTGTTTGTTGATTGTACTTTTGGCGGCGGCGGTTATTCCAAAGCATTGCTTGAATTTCAAAAAACAAAGGTAATAGCTATTGATAGGGATTCTAATGTTATTTCAATCGCAAACAAATTTAAAAAAAAATTTAAAAATAGATTTCAATTTTATCAATTAAGATTTAGTCAAATGGAAACAGTCTTAAGAAAAGAGAATGTTGACACAATTATTCTAGATCTTGGACTCTCATCTATACAACTTAATAACCTCGATAGGGGTTTCTCGTTTAAATCAAAAAAAAATTTAGATATGACAATGGGACTTACAGATAAGTCGGCACAATATGTAATCAATAATTTATCAGAGTCACAATTAGTGTCAATTATCAGAATTTTAGGTGAGGAAAAAGATGCAAAGAAAATTGCTAGGAATATAGCAAAAGCTAGAGTTGAAAAAGAAATTACAAGAGTAGATGAGTTAGTAAATATCATTGAAAAAAGTAAAAAGAAAAATTTTTCACCTAAAATTAATCCAAGTACAAAAACTTTCCAAGCTTTAAGAATATTTGTGAATAAAGAAATTACTGAGCTTATAAATGGGATAATAAAAGCGTCTCAAATATTAAAACCTGGGGGAAAAATATTAATTGTAAGTTTTCATTCTATTGAAGATAAAATTATAAAATATTTCTTTAAAAATTTTTCTAAAAATAGATCCAAACCTTCTAGATACTTACCTGAAACTCAAAATGATAATTTTTGTTTATTTGATAACTACTCGCATAAAGCTATAAAACCATCCAAAAATGAAATTAAAAAAAATAATCCCTCCCGATCAGCAAAATTACGATACGCAACTAGAAGTAACCAAAAATTTATTTTTCCAACTGATTTAATTAAAAAATTTAACAAGTATTTAAATTTAGAGGCAATAAATGTCTAAACTTAAAATATTTATTTCAATTATTTTTTTTTCCTTTCTTTTAATAGGAACATCAGCGATAAAAAATGAAACAAGGGAACTTGAAAAAAAAATAAATATTTTAACAAAAGCTAACGCTCAAAATGAAAGAAACTTTAATGAAGTACAACTAGATTACTATTATCTTACGTCTCCTTCAATGATCGAAAAGAAAATTGAGCATTTAGGAATAAAAAAATATATTCATATGGAATATTCAAAAATATTTCTAAGTATAGAAAATTTTATAAATATTCAAAATAAACATGTAATGCAGAAAACTTTAGATGAAAAAAAAGTACAAAAAAAATAAAAATTTCAATAAAAATCAAACTAGTTTTTATTTTGAGGACTATTTAGAAACAAATAAAAAAGATAAATATTTTAAAGAAAATAATTTTTTTCAAGATAGATTATATTTACTTTTTTTTCTTTTTTTTTCATTAATATTAATTTTTAGTATACGTATTTTGCATGTATCACTATATGATCTAGAGTTGTATGATCAAAATAATATTTCAAAAAAATTTAATTTATTAAGACGTGACATTGTAGACAGAAATGGAATTTTATTATCAAGGAATGTTAAATCTTTTCATGCTGCAATAAACCCTAATCTTATTAAAAATAAAGAAAATTTTTTAATTAAATTAAGGTTAAATTTTCCTGAGCTTTCAGTAAAACAAATAGAAAAAAACCTTAATAAAGAAAAATATTTCTACTTAAAAAAACGTATTACACAATCTGAAAAAGAAAAATTATGGGCATTAGGTGAAAAGGGTATAATTTTTGAGCCTTTTCAATCTAGAATTTATACACACTCAAAATTATTTAGTCACGTAATAGGACAAGTCGATTATGATAATTATGGAATTTCTGGTGTTGAGCGATACTTTGATAAAGAATTAAAAAATGAAAGTTTAAAAAATGAACCACTAGAATTAACTTTAGATACAAACATACAACATTTAATAAGCGAAGAATTAAATAAAGCTCTTATTACCTTTCAAGCAACTGGCGGCGGCTCATTATTAATAGATATAAATACTGGAGAAATTTTATCTTTAGTTTCGCTTCCAAATTTTGATATAAATTTAAGAGAAGATCTAAAAGATATAAAATATATTAACAAAATCACAAAAGGTGTATATGAGCTCGGTTCAATATTCAAAACTTTTACAGTTGCATTAGCTTTAGATAGCAATATTGTTAAACCACATACAATTATACCAAATATACCTAGGTCAATAAATTGTTCTAATCATAAAATCTCAGATATTAAAGAATTTCCAAAAGATTTATCAGTAGAAGAAATTTTAATAAGATCATCAAACATTGGAACTCTATTAATTGCAAGAAAGATCGGTGAAGAAAAATTTAAACAATTTATAGATAGAACACAAATTCTTAAAAGCCCAGATTTACAGTTAGAAGAGGTTGGTAATCCAATAAAGTTTAAATGGAATAAATGTAAATTAGAAACAGTTTCTTTTGGTCATGGAATTACCACTACTCCTTTGCAAGCAGTTACAGTATACGCATCTTTAGCTAATGGTGGGAATATAATCCAACCTAATTTAATAAAAAACACAAAAAAAAATAAAAACAAAAAGTTAATCTCAGAAAAAACAAGTCTTGAAATTGTAAATATTTTGAGAAAAGTCGTCACTGATAAAGATGGCACTGCGAGTCTAGCAGATATAGACGGCTATTATGTTGGTGGAAAAACTGGGACTTCACAAAATTATGAAAATAAGAATGAGAATTTGAACACTTTTATATCCATATTTCCATCACAAAAACCAAAATACGCTTTGTTAGTAATGCTCGAAAATCCAAAGGTAGCTAAAGATCTAATTTATGAATATAGAGGATTGAAAATAAAAGGGACTAGGAATGAAGCAGGCTGGAATTCAGTATATGTAGCCGGCAAAATTATAGAGAAAATTGGACCAATTTTAGCCATAAAAAGTAAAGATTTTAATAATCATTATGTTGCTGAAAACATTAATTAAAAATCTACCAATAGAAAAAAAAAGAATTAAAGTTAGAGGTCTTGCAACTAACAGTAAAAAAGTAAAAAAAGATTACATTTTTTTTGCTATCAAAGGTTATACGTCTAACGGAGAAAAATTTATAAACGAAGCTGTTAATAGAGGCGCATCTGTAATAATTTGCTCAAAAAACTGCAAATATAAAAACGAATCCATTGTAGTTTTAAAAACTTCTGATATCCGATATTCATTAAGTGAAATTTCTTCAAAATATTATAAATTAAAACCAAAAAATATTATCGCAGTCACTGGAACAAACGGAAAAACTTCTGTAGCAGATTTATATTTTCAGATTCTGAAATATAATAAAATTCCTGTCGCATCGATAGGGACTTTAGGGATTAAACTTAGAGAAAAAATAATTAAATCTAATCTAACCTCGCCAGATACAATTTTACTACATAAATATCTAGATAACATAAAAAGAAAAAAAATAGACAATGTTATTATTGAAGCTTCGAGTCATGGCTTAGAGCAAAAAAGACTCGAACATCTTAATTTAAAGGCTGGTATTTTCACTAATTTTAGCCAAGATCATCTTGATTATCATAAAACAATGAAAGCATATTTTAATGCAAAAATGCATCTTTTTAAAAATGTTATTTCCCCAAAAAAAATAATTATTCTTGACAAATCTATTAAGGAATATTCAATTTTAAAAAAAATTTCCAAATCGAGATCACTGCGTTTAATTGATATTAGTAAAACTAAAAACAAACTAGAGAAAGTAATTGGAAATAGATTTAATGATTTTCAAATAAAAAATCTATCCATGGCTGTTGAAGCAGCCAAACAATGTAACTTGAAGGAAAAAAAAATTTTTAGATCTTTAAAAAAAATAAAAGATATAAATGGACGATTGGAACTAATTAAAACTTTTTCTAACAATATCAAAGTTTTTGTAGATTTTGCGCATACACCCGATGCATTATCAAAATCTATAATAGCTTTAAAGAATTCTTATAACTCTGATTTATCTTTAGTATTTGGATGTGGAGGAGATCGGGACTTTAAAAAAAGACCATTAATGGCAAAAGTAGCAAATACTCATTGCAAAAATATTTATGTCACTGATGACAACCCCAGAAACGAAAAACCAGAAAAAATTAGGAGAGAAATTATAAAAAATATTTATAATAATAATTGTTTTAATATTGCTAATAGAGCGAAAGCAATTAAAACTGCAATTAAAAATGCAGAGCCTAATGAAATAATATTAGTTGCAGGCAAAGGTCATGAAGGTCAGCAAATTTATAAAAATAATATTATCAATGTTTCAGATAAACAGATTATTAAAAATTTAAAGATAACTAAAAAAAAAATATCTAATCAAATACTCAACTTTAAACAGAATAAAGAAATAATAAAAAAATTAAAGAAAATAGCTGTAAAAAATTTTCATGGGCTATCGATAGACTCACGAACAATAAGAAAAAATAATATTTTTCTGACAATTAAAGGAAAGAATAATAATGGAGCAAAATTTGTATCCGAAGCTTTGAAAAAGGGAGGAAAATACATAGTTTCTTCCAAAAATATCGAAAAATATAAAAGGAGAACTATAAAAGTTGATAATGTATTGAATTTTTTAGATAATTTTGCATCACAAAAAAGAGAAAAATCTAGAGCAAAAATTATTGCAATTACAGGAAGTGCAGGTAAGACCTCTTTAAAAAATTTGATAAAAGATCAACTAGATATTTTTGGAAAGACTTTTTGTTCGCCTAAGTCATTTAATAATTATTTAGGAGTTCCTTTAAGTTTATCAGAATTGAATACAGATCATCAATTTGCTGTTTTTGAGGTAGGAATGAGTAAAGCAGGAGAAATACACTCTCTATCAAAACTAATCAAACCACATATAGGCATAATAACAAATATTGGAGAGGCACATATTGAAAATTTTAAAAATCTGAATGGAATTGCAAAAGCAAAAGGTGAGATAATTAACAATATACAAAAAAATGGTACCTTGATTTTAAATCGAGATGATAATTACTTTAATTATTTAAAAAAAAGGGCGAAATTAAAAAATTTAAGAGTTCTTTCATTCGGAATTAGTAAAAAATCTGATGTTTATCCTATAAGTTTTAAACAAAATAACAAAGAAAAAAAACTTACTTTGAAAGTTTGTGATCAAATTATAAAAATTAAAATAAAAAATCTAAATATTTATAATATTCTTGCAACACTAACATTATTAAAAGTTTTAAATTTAAACTTCTTTGAGTCAGCCTCTCGACTCACAAACTTTCAACCATCTGAAGGAAGAGGAAAGGTTTACAATGTAAAAAGATATAAAAAAAATTTTAAATTAATTGACGAAAGTTATAATGCGAATCCTCTTTCAGTTAAAAACGCAATCAAAAATTTTCACTCCATAAAAAAAGAGAAATTTAAAAAATATCTAATATTAGGTGATATGCTTGAGCTAGGTAAAAAATCTGAGATGTTGCATAAAAATTTATCAAAAGTTATTAACAATTCAGATATAGATAAAGTGTTTATTAAAGGTGAAAATACTCTTACTACATATAAAAATCTTATTAAAAAAAAACGTGGGAATATCTTTCAACAAGAGGAAGACATGGATTTTACTTTAAATAATATTATAGCTAATAATGATTACTTAATGATCAAAGGATCTAATGCTACTGGTTTAAATCATTTATCTAAAAAAATTATAGAGGGTTATTAATGCTATTTCATTTTTTTACCTCTTTAATTGATCAATATTCTTTCTTAAATGTTTTTAAGTATTTGACTTTTAGAACAGGTCTTGCGGTAATGACTTCCTTAATTATAGTTTTTATAATTGGAGGACCTTTAATTAAAATTTTCTCTGAAAAAATGATTACAGGTCCAATAAGACAAGACGGTCCTATTGATCATATTGTCAAAAAATCTGGCACTCCAACTATGGGTGGAGTAATAATTATAATCGGAATTACTCTAAGTACTTTACTTTGGGCTGATTTAAATAATATTTATATTTGGACATTAGTATTTGTATCTTTAAGTCTCGGCGGACTAGGTCTGCTTGATGATATGTTGAAAATTAAACATAAGAATTCAAGTGGTTTAAAATCAAAGTATAAATTTACCGGACAACTCTTTATAAGTGCTTTGGCACTGTTTATTTTGGTAAAATACTCTGCTCATGAATATCTATTTGATCTTTATTTTCCTTTTTTTAAAAATTTAATTTTTGAAATGGGGATATTTTTTATTCCTTTCGGTTTATTTGTTATTATCGGAGCATCTAACGCGGTAAATTTAACTGATGGACTAGATGGTTTAGCTACAGTACCAGTAATGCTAGTCGCACTTTCTTTTACACTTATTTCATATGTTGTTGGAAATACAATTTTTTCAGAGTATTTACAAATTCAATACATTCCAGACGTTGGTGAGCTATCAATTTTTTGTGGTTCAATTGTTGGAGCATGCTTAGGCTTTCTTTGGTATAATGCACCTCCAGCAAAAATTTTCATGGGTGATACGGGCTCTCTTTCTTTAGGAGGTTCTTTAGCAGCTATAGCGATTATAGTAAAACATGAAATAGTTTTAGCAATTATTGGAGGTTTATTTGTTTTAGAGACAGTTTCAGTCATTATCCAAGTTATATCTTTTAAATTAACTGGAAAAAGAATTTTTAAAATGGCGCCTATCCATCATCATTTTGAAAAAAAGGGTTGGGCAGAATCTACTATTGTAATTCGATTTTGGATAATTGCTATTATTCTTGCGTTAGTAGGTCTAGCAACATTGAAGTTAAGATAATTGATGATCTCTAAAAAAAATCTTAAAAACATTTCATTTTTAATTTATGGATTAGGCTTAACAGGAAAATCAGTAGTAAATTTTTTTTTCAAAAATAATGTACGAAATTTTAAGGTATGGGATGATCACAATAAAGACTTGTACAAAAATAAAAGAACATCAAATTTAGCTAAAACTTTACAAAATGTAGATTATATTATTTTAAGTCCAGGAGTAAGTTTAACAAAATCTAAAAATAAAAATAACTTAATTAAATTTAAAAAAAAAATAATTACTGATCTTGATCTCTTTTTTTTAGTAAAAAAATTTTCTCAAAGTATTGTAGTAACAGGAACTAATGGCAAGTCTACAACATGTAAAATTTTATCACATATTCTCAAAAAAAATAAATTTCAACCCGTTCTAGGTGGTAACATTGGCTCTCCTGTTCTAAGTTTGAAGATAAAAAAAAAAAGTACTATTATAATTGAAGCTTCCTCATTTCAACTTTCATATTCAAAATTTATTTACCCTAATTACGCAATATTATTAAATATCACAAATGATCATCTTGATTGGCATGATAATATGAAAGATTATATAAATTCTAAATTTAAAATTTTTGAAAATCAAAATAAAAACCAGTTTGCTTTAGTAAATAAAAATTATAAAGATTTATTTAAAAAAAAAAGATTATCAGGGAAGTTAATTGTCCCAAACTTAAAAAGATACATCAAATTAAAACCCAATTTTAAAAACAATTATCTGAAACTCAATATGAATGATGAAAATATGTCTTTTGTTTATGAATTATCTAAACTTCTCAAAATTAGCAAAAAGTCTTTTTTTAATTCCTTAAATACATTTGTCGGTCTACCACATCGGTATGAAATTTTTATGAAGAGAAAGAATTGCACTTTCATAAATGACTCAAAAGCAACTTCATTTCAATCGACTAAATTTGCTTTAAAAAATTCAAAAAATATTTTCTGGATCCTTGGAGGAATACCAAAGAAAAATGATAAGATTATTTTGAACGGTCTTAAAAAAAATATTTTAAGATCTTACATTATTGGAAAACATACAAATTTTTTTAAAAAACAAATAAAAGGCCAAATTAAATTCTATGAAACTGGGACTATTAAAAAATCAATTTTAAGAATTTTAAAAGATATACGGAATTTAAAAAAACAAAATACCACAGTATTATTAAGCCCCTCCTCTGCTTCTTATGATCAATACTTAAATTTTGAAAAAAGAGGTGAAGAATTTAAAAAACTAAGTAAGTTATATGCAAGAAAATATTTTTAGGGCAAATCTATCAAATTATTGGAGAAATATTGATAAAAAAATTTTTGTCTCTTTCATAATTTTATTCTCTCTTGGATTATTTTTTTCTTTCTCATCAACCTCATCATTAGCTGGGGAGAGGTTAAATAAAGACTACTATTTCTTTTTTTCAAAACATTTAATTTTTACATTTATAGCATTGGCAATCATGATTTTAATTTCAATTATTAGTACCAATATTTTGAAAAGAATAATTATACCTTTATTCATTTTGTCATTTATTCTTTTAGCATTAGTGCCAATGATAGGTGTCGAAGTAAAAGGAGCAAAAAGATGGATAGACTTTTATTTTTTTAGACTACAACCAATTGAAATTTTAAAACCATTTTTTATTTTAGTTTCAGTAAAGATTTTAACTCTGGAAAAATTTGAAAATTCTCAAATAAAATATTTTTTAAGTTTTTTGTTATTATCATCAGTTATAATCCTTTTAATTGACCAGCCAGATCTTGGTCAATCTATTTTACTAGTTGGAAGTTGGATAGCTACTGTATTTGTCTCTGGAGTGAGCTTAATTTATATTTTAAGTTTTTTTTCACTTTTTTTGATTTCTTTGAGTTTAATATTAATTTCTCTGCCAGATAAATTTGGATATGTTTTAGACCGTTTGGTATCTTTTATTGATCCTACTAAAGGCGATAAATTTCAATCCTCTTCGGCACTGGATGCAATAAAACTTGGTGGATTAACTGGGCAAGGAATGGGAGAAGGAATTTTGAAAGAGAGTGTTCCCGAGGCACATACAGATTATATTATAGCAATTATCTCTGAAGAATATGGATCGATAATTTCGATTATGATAATTCTAATATTTTTATTTATCTCGTTTAGAATAATCAAAAATTGTATACATCAAACAGATCAACTAGTAAAAATTTCTCTTTGTGGTTTAGCAACGTTATTAATATTTCAAACTTTTATCCACGTTGGTGTGAATACTAATTTAATACCTACGACTGGAATGACACTTCCGTTTTTAAGTTACGGTGGTTCATCTCTAGTTGGGAGTGCAATTTTAGCTGGAGTAATTTTGAATTACACTAAAAATAAAATTAATATCTATGAATAAAAAGATTAGAGCTTTAATAGCTGTTGGGGGAACAGGTGGACATGTATTTCCTGGCATAAACTTAGCATCTAATTTGATTAAAAAAAATTACAATGTTACAATTGTAACAGATAAAAGGGGTTATAAATTTTTTAAAGAGACAGATAAAAAAAACGTTTTAGTTTTCCCTTCATCACCATTAATAAAAAAAAATATTTTTTTATTTATATTTTCTTTATTATTAATTTTATATTCAATACTAAGATCATTGATATTGTTGATATACAATCGGCCTAATATAATTTTTGGAATGGGAGGGTATGCATCTTTTCCGATTTGTATTGCAGCAGCAATATTGAGAATTAAATTCGTCATTTATGAAAATAATTTAATTATTGGAAGGGCAAATAAAAAATTACTACCATTTGCTGAAAAAATTTTAGTTTCTAATAAAAAATTAGAGGGAATTAGTTTAAAATATGATTTTAAGACCATCGAAGTTGGAAATATTATTAAAAAAGAAATAATAAATTTTTCATTAGATTTGAAGATAAAAAAAAAAGAACTAAAAATTCTTGTTCTTGGAGGCAGTCAGGCCGCCCAAATATTTGCAGAAATTTTACCTAAAATTTTTAAAAAATGTTCTGATGAAGGAATTTCAATCAAGATAATTCAACAATGTTTAACTTACCAAAATCGGGAACTTAGCTCTTTTTATAAAAAATTTAATATCGAACATGAGTTGTTTAATTTTAATGATAATATGATTAAATTCTTTTCAAAAATAAATTTAGCAATAACTAGATCTGGTTCGTCTGTATTAGCTGAGCTAACTAATGCAAATATTCCTTTTATATCAATACCACTTCCATCCTCAGTAGATAATCATCAATTAAAAAATGCTACTTTTTATAAAAATAGAAATTTTTCATTTTTAGTTGAAGAAAAAGATTTAAAAGATAAGCTATATAATCTTTTAAAAGAAATTCACGAAAATATGTCAAAATTAGATGAAATTAGCGCTAATCAAAGACAATATTCTGACAAACATGTCTACGAGAATATCGATGGAGTATTGAATAAAATTTTAAATGAAAAAAATTAATCTCGGACAAAAAGAATTAATCCATTTTGTAGGCATTGGAGGCATAGGTATGAGTGGTTTAGCCTTCATAATGAAAAATATGGGTTTTAAAATTCAGGGAAGTGATCAAAATAAAAATAAAAATACAACTGCTTGCTCAAAATCAGGGATAAAAGTTTACATAGGTCACTCAAAAAAAAATATTAAAAATTCTACAATTTTAGTTAAATCTTCAGCAATTAAAAATAATAATAACGAAATTAAATATGCTAAAAGTAAAAAAATACCAATTTATCCAAGAGCTGATATTTTGGCTGATGTTGTTTCTCTTAAAAAAAATATTATTATTACGGGATCTCATGGAAAAACAACTACAACATCATTAGTTTCAAAAATTTTGACAGATCAAAAATTAGATCCAACTATAATCAATGGAGGTGTTATAAATTCATTTAATAGTAATGCAAAGTTGGGAAAAGGAGATTGGGCTATACTCGAAGCTGACGAGTCCGATGGTAGCTTTCTTAAACTGCCCATAAATTATTCAGTAGTAACAAATATTGACAATGAACATTTAGATTATTATAAAAATTTTAAAAACTTAGAGAGCTCGTTCATAAAATTTATAGAAAAAACACCTCCCACAGGAAAGTCAATAGTTTGCATAGATGATAAAAATCTGAAAAAAATTCTAAGTCGGGTTAAAAATAAAAATATTATTACTTATGGCCAAAGTAAATATGCACATTATCAAATTTCTAATATTAGATACAAAATAGGTTACACTATTTTTGATTTAAGTTATAAAAGTTTAGAAAAAAAAAATAAGAAAATTAAAAATATTCATTTGAAATTATTAGGAAAACATAATGTTCAAAATGCATCCGCAGCTATAGCTGTATGCCTCAATTTAGGTGTAAATAAAAATGTTATAAAAAGATCATTAAAAAAATTTAGCGGGGTACAAAGAAGAATGACCAAAATATTTTCAAAAAATACAAATGAATTTTATGATGACTATGCTCATCATCCAACGGAAATAAGATCTATCTTAGAAGGGGTTAAAAATGTTTATAAAAGTAAAAAAATAGTTTCAGTTTTTGAACCTCACCGATATTCAAGAGTCCTATCGTTAAAAAAAGAGTTTGCTAAATCATTTAAAAACTCAGATACAGTCCTTCTTTGTCCTCTGTACGAGGCTGGAGAGAGAAAAAGTCGAAAATACAATCAATACGATTTTGCTAAATCTATTTCTAAATTATCAAAGACACAAGTGGTCATTATTAAAAGTCAAAATGATCTAAATAAATTTATGAAAAAGAATTTAAAATATAATGAGATAATTATTGGAATGGGGGCAGGATCAATTTCAAAATGGATGAAGGAGCTCAAAACCATCATATGAGATCGAATCACGAACTAATAAAAAAATTTAGTGAAAATATCTCTAACAACATAAAACTTTCAAATTATAGCTGGTTTAATTTAGGAGGCCCTGCTGAATACTTTTTTAAACCCAGAAACAAAGAACAACTAATTGAATTCTTAAAAGAAAACAGACAACATAAATTAAAATTAACAATACTTGGGGCTGGTTCTAATTTACTTATTAGAGATAAAGGAGTTAGAGGAGTCGTTATCAAACTTGGATTACCTTTTTCAGAAATAAAATTAGTTCAACAGAACACAATAGAAGCTGGTGCCGCAGCCTTAGACCGAAAAGTTGCAAATTTCGCAAAAGATAATGGTGTTGGAAATCTTGAATTTCTATCATGTATACCTGGTTCTTTGGGAGGAGCAATCATCATGAATAGCGGTTGCTACGGAAATGATATTTCCAAAGTTTTAGTATCAATGAAAGTTATTGATCTAAAAAGCTGTAAAGAAAGAGAAATTAAAAGAAACGAAATTAAGTTTTTTTATAGAGGATCAAATTTACCTAATGAGTTAGTCATAACATCTGTAAAACTAAAAGGAAAAAAACAACTAAAAGAAATTATAGAAAAAAAACAGAACGATTTTATTCAGAAAAAAAAACTTACCCAACCTAGTCAAGTTAAAACATGTGGAAGCACTTTTAAAAATTTTAACAATAATCAAAAAGCATGGCAATTAATAAAACAATCTGGTTGCGATAGTTTTAAAGAAGGCGATGCTGAAGTGTCTAAAAAGCACTGTAATTTTTTTGTAAATAATGGGAAGGCAAACGCCTCTGATATTGAAAAATTAATTAATAAAGTTAGGGAAACTGTGAACAAAAAAACAGGAATTGATTTAGAGTTAGAGATCAAAATAGTTGGTGATTAAAAGAAAATTTAAAAATATTTTAGTTGTAGTTGGTGGAAATTCGGGCGAGAGAGAAATAAGTTTAGCTAGTGGAAAAGCTTGTATTAAAGCACTTAGAAAAAAAAATTACAATGTTTCGATATTTGACCCAAAGTTTAAAAATTTAAATTTAATCAATAAATTGAAAACAGATGTAATCTTTAATGCGCTCCATGGTAAAGGTGGGGAGGACGGCATTGCTCAAAGTTATTTTGAATACTTAAAGATACCTTATACCCACTCTGGCGTAGTAAGTTCATATAATGCTATGAATAAGATTATTTCAAAAGATCTTTTCACTAAAAGTAAAATTTTAACTCCAAA
The DNA here is from genome assembly GCA_902635225.1 of uncultured Pelagibacteraceae bacterium. GTDB lineage: Bacteria > Pseudomonadota > Alphaproteobacteria > Pelagibacterales > Pelagibacteraceae > Pelagilacustribacter. The sequence goes on from CACPNG010000001.1 coordinate 27,140, forward strand.
ATATTTTTCATTAACGAAAAAAGAACACAATAATAAAAATTTAAAAGAATTAGTAACAAAAAAACAAATTAATTTTCCTTTAGTTATAAAACCAATTAACGAAGGTTCAAGTTTAGGTGTAAAGATTATTAAAGATTTCAAAAGTTTATATAGATCTTCAAAATTTCTATTCAGAAAGTATAACCAATTAATGTTTGAAAAGTATATCGGAGGTCAGGAAATACAAGTTGCAGTAATCAACAATAATGTATTAGGTGCAATCGAACTTGTTCCAAAACGATCATTTTACGATTATAAGGCAAAGTATACTAAATCTGCAAAAACAGAACACATCATGCCAGCAAGACTTAGCAAAAAAAATTATTCTAAAGTTTTAAAATTAGCAAAAAAAGCTCATCAAACTCTAGGATGCAGAGGTGTTACAAGAACTGATTTTAAATTTTATAAGAATAAATTTTATATATTGGAACTTAATACACAACCAGGAATGACAAGTCTTTCTTTAGTGCCTGAAATTGCCAGCCACTATGGAATAATTTTCGATGATTTAGTGGAAAAGATTTTATTAGATGCAAGTATCAATAAATGAAAAAAAGAATTTTATTTGCTTCAGTGCTTTTATTATTACTAAGCACTTATAATATTCATAAGAGTGTAGATTTAAACTTTGGATTAAATATAGAGAAAATTTTTATTGAAAATAATAAATTCATTGATAAAAAAATTATAAAAAATAAACTCTTATTCTTATACGAAACCAATCTTTTTTTACTAAACCAAAAAGATATTAAATTAAAATTAAATGAAATAGATTTTATTGATAGCTTTGAAGTCAAAAAAATTTTTCCAAATAAAATAAAAGTAAAGGTTTACGAACATATTCCTATTGCAATTATTCAAAATAAAACAGAAAAAAAATTTTATACTAAAAATGGTAAAGCTATTAAATTTATTGAAATAGATGAATTAAGCAATTTGCCTCTGGTGTTTGGTGACTATAGAAGCTTCTCAGATTTTTATAAAATATTGAAAAAGGTTAATTTTCCATTAGGTGAAATTAAAACATTTTATTTATTTGAGTCTAAAAGATGGGATATTGTCACAAAAAACAATCAAATAATAAAATTACCTATTAAAAACTATGAGATAAGTTTGCAGAATTTCATTAATTTTAAAAACAACATAAATTTTGGAAAATATAAAATTTTTGATTATAGAATAAATAATCAAATTATTTTAAAATAATTTATGAAAATTAATCCTATTAATTTGTTTATAGAAATAAATAATTTTAATTTTATTTTTGTAGTAGTTGAAAGGATTGATGACAATTATTCAAAAATCATTTTTAAAGAAAACATTCCTATTCAAGGAATAAAAGATAAACTAATCATCGATTACAATTTAGTTTTAAAAATTTTTAAAGAAAAGATTTATTCATTAGAACAGAATTTAGATTTTGTTTTTAAAGAAGTTATAATAATTATTGATAATTTTAATCACTCTTTGATAAGTTTTTCCGGATTTAAAAAGTTAAATGGATCTCAACTATTAAAAGAAAATATTACTTATATTTTAAACTTTTTGAAATCTCAAATAAACGAAATTGAAAATAAAAAAACTATACTACATATTTTTAATACTAAATTTACTCTTGATGATAAAGAAATGGTGAATTTACCAATCGGTTTATTTGGAAATTTTTATTATCATGAATTATCATTTTTTCTGATAGACAATAATGATTATAACAATCTTAAGAAAGTTTTAAGTGAGTGCAACTTGAAAATTAAAAAAATCATCTCCAAAAATTTTGTTGAGGGAGCCACGCTCATAAAGTCTGACACAAATTTAAATGATTTATTTAAAATTGAAATAAGCGAAGAATATTCAAAACTTACTTTTATTGAAAATTCATCATTAAAATATATTCAAGATTTTAAATTTGGATCGAATTTGATCATCAATGATATCTCAAAAATAACAGGCTTAAAGACTGATATAATTAAAAGCATTCTGATTAATTCAGATTTTTCAGAAAATAATCTAAAAGAGTTAGTTGAAAAAAACTTCTTCAAAGACAATAATTATCGTAAAATAAGTAAAAAACTTATAAAAGATATTGCAAAAGCGAGAATAGAAGAATTATCTGAAATAATATTGTTCAAAAATATAAATACAAAATTCTTTTTAGAGAAAAAAATACCAATTTTTTTAAAGCTTAACGACTCATTAATTTTTCAAAAATTTATTAATTCTTTTAAACTAATTTTCTCAAATAAATATAATTGCTCTTTGAGTGTTATTGATAATGATGAGACAGAAAATTTTTATAACAATGTAAACGATATTGTTCAATTTGGGTGGAAAAAAGAGGCCGTTCCGATTATCCTCGAAAAAAGGTCAATAATGGCAAGATTATTTAATTTTTTATTTAATTAAATACTGTTTTTTTTAGAAACATTAGTTGTTTTAAGGGAAACAGCTTAGTTAGATATAAAGTTCAAGATGTTAAATATTTATCAGCAAACTATTACAAAACCACTTACATTTTGTGGCATTGGTCTTCATTCTGGACAAAAATCTAAAATGACTATTTATCCAGGAAAAGAGGACCAAGGTATAATTTTTAAAAGAGTAGATTTAAAAAAAGATAATATAATTTTGGCAGATTACAAAAGTGTTTCATCTGCAAGATTATGCACTACTTTAGAAAATAAATTAGGAGTAAAAGTATCAACGGTAGAACACTTACTCGCAGCTCTTTATGTTTCAGAGATTGACAACGTTGTAATTGAGATAGATAACGAAGAAGTGCCAATAATGGATGGATCAGCAAAAAATTTTTTAGAAATTTTAAAAAAAACTAAACTTAAAACTTTAAACAAAAAAAGAAAATATCTTAAAATTTTAGATAAGGTTTCTTTAGTTGAGGGTGAAAAAAATATTTCTATAGAACCTAACAACCAGTCATTCGAAGTTAATTTTGAATTGAATTATGATAATAAGATTATAGGAAATCAGAGTAATAATATTAATTTTCAAATCGACGATTTAAAGGATGTCTGTGAGTCAAGAACATTTTGTTTATTTAACGATATACAAAAAATCAAAAAAATGGGTTTAGCGAAGGGCGGTTCACTGGAAAATGCAATCGTAGTAGATAACGATAAAGTTCTTAATGATGAAGGCTTAAGAAACGAGAAGGAATTTGTTAATCATAAAATTTTAGACTTAGCTGGAGATTTTCTTTTATCAGGCTTCAGAGTGCTAGGGAAAGTAAATTGTTATCAGGGTGGCCACTCTTTGACAAATATGTTTTTAAAAAAACTATTGGACTCAAAATCATCTGTTAAAGTTTTTGAGCTTAAAGATGATGTCATTTCAAAAAAGATTGACAATTCGCAGTCAATAAAATTAGCCGTTAGCGCATAAGTAAAATTTTTAACATATAATTTTAATTTTAATCTGATATTAATTTCATATGTTTAAAAAAATATTTATTATTATATTTTTTTTAATTGTATTTAGTGCTTGCTCCAAAAACCAGGAAGAAGTTATTTATCAGCCACTGGAAAAAACAAATCCATATGAGTTGTATAAAGAGGGTCTTACTGCATTCGAAAGAAACGATTTCTTTTTTGCAGAAAAAAAATTCACTGAAGCAGAATTAAATTTTGAAGAAACAGATTTTGCAGCGAAATCAGCAATTATGTCTATTTTTTCACTTTACGGATTAAATTTTTATGAGCAAGCTACTGAAAATTTAGAAAGGTATTTTAAAACATATCCGGCAGATAAAAATATAGTTTATGCACATTTCCTTCATGCTGTAATTTATTATGAGCAAATTAGTGATGAAAAAAAAGATTTAAAACCCTTGTTACAAGCGGATGAAAAAATAGATTTTTTTCTAAAAAATTACCCAAATACTGAATACGCAATAGATTTAAAGTTTAAAAAAGATTTAATTCAAAATCAAATTGCCGCTAAAGAACTTTTTGTTGCAAAATATTATATTTCAATCAAAAAATGGGTACCTGCTATTCAGAGACTAAAAATTATTGTAAACAAATATGATAAAACTATTTTTATAGAGGAAGCGCTCCATCGTTTGGTTGAAATTCATTATCACCTTGGTTTAGAAAATGAGGCTAAAAAATATGCTAATATTTTGGGATATAATTATAATTCTAGTGAATGGTTTGAACAATCTTATAAAATTTTAAATAAAGATTATAAATTGACAAAAAACCCAATTATTAAAAAAGATGATAGCTGGTATAAAAAAATTATAAAAAAAATTAAATAAATTGAATGATAAATAAAACCGATGTCACGAAAAATTTTAAAAAAAAAATAAATGAATTAAAGAAACATAATAAACACTATTTCAATAATGATGATCCAATCATATCAGATAAGGAATACGACGAACTTAAAAAGGAGATTATTGATTTACAAGAGAAATATAAGTTTTTAAAAGATCTTAAACTAATTCAAAATTTAGTTGGATCTCCACCAGCAAATAAATTTAAAAAAATCAAACATTTAAAACCAATGCTGTCATTATCAAACGCTTTTGATAAAAAAGATATGATTGATTTTATTAAAAAAATAAAAAACTATCTAAATTATAATGAAAATCATATCGAGTTTTATTGTGAGCCAAAAATAGATGGGATTTCAGCAACATTGGTTTATGAAAATGGAAATTTAGTCAAAGGTCTTTCTAGAGGAGATGGGATTACTGGTGAGGATATTTTAGAAAATCTTAAAACAATATCAGAAATACCAAAAAAAATAAAAGGTGATAATATTCCTAGGCTGCTTGAAATTCGTTGTGAAATTTATATAGGTAAAAAGGATTTTTTTGAGATAAAAGAAAAATTTGCTAATCCAAGAAATGCTGCAGGAGGATCTTTAAGACAAAAAGATCCTCGAGAAACTTCAAAGATTCCTCTTAAATATTTTGCCTATGGATTTGGTGCAATTGAACCAATGATATTTACAAACCAATCAGAATTTTTATCTAAAATATCTAACTGGGGTTTTTCTGTAAATTCATTATCGGAAATCACTAGAAACATTGATGAAATAGAGAAAAAACATAATGAAATTGACGCAAAAAGATCCTCTTTAGATTATGATATTGACGGCTTAGTTTTTAAAGTAAATGATTTAAATTTACAAAAAAGATTAGGATCTACATCTAGCTCTCCGCGATGGGCCATAGCGTATAAATTTTCAGCAGAAAAAGCAGTTACAAAAATTAAAGATATTATTATTCAAGTAGGGCGAACTGGTGCAATTACGCCTGTAGCAAAAGTTGAACCAGTCACAGTAGGTGGTGTTGTGGTATCTAACGCAACATTACATAATGAGGAAGAAATTCAAAGAAAAGACATTAGATTAGGTGACACTGTACTAGTTCAGAGAGCAGGTGATGTAATTCCACAAGTTTTAAATGTTGATACCTCAAAAAGAGGAAAAAGTAGCACAAAATTTATTTTTCCCGATAAATGTTTGTGTGGCTCAACTACAATAAAAGAAATAAGTAAAAACACTAAAAAAGAGGATGCAGTAAGAAGATGTATTAAAGGATATGATTGTAAATTCACTGCAAGGGAAAAACTTAAACATATTGTATCTAAGGAAGCATTCAACATCGATGGCTTAGGGAAAAAAGTGATCGATCAATTTTGGAATTTAGGTTTGATTAAGGAGCCAAGTGATATATTTCGATTGAATTACAAAAAAATAAAATCTCTGGAAGGTTGGGGTGAATTATCTGTGGAGAATTTAAAAAAAGCAATTAATAAATCAAATAAAATTAGCTTAGACAGATTTATTTACTCAATAGGCATAAGACATATAGGCCAAGAAAATGCTAAAATTTTGGCTTCTTTTTTTGTTTCAATTGAACAATTTTCTAACTTGTATAAATCAAAAAATAGAGCGGCAATTTTAAAAAATTTGTCTGATTTAGACGGAATAGGTCAAACACAAATAGAGTCAATTGACACTTTCTTTTCTGATAGTAAAAATATTGAGATAATATTGAACTTAATTGATCAATTAAGCATAACTAAAATTACATTTAAAAAAAAATCAGGTATTTTTTCTGGTAAAAGACTTATGTTTACTGGGGGATTTAAAAAAATAAGTAGATCCGAGGCAAAAACAATCGCAGAAGATAAAGGAGGAAAAGTACTAGGGTCGATATCAAAAAAACTAGATTTTTTAATAGTGGGGAACTCAAAACCTACAAAAAAAAAGATAGATCAAGCCAAGAATTTAGGGATTAAAGTAATTACAGAAAAAGAATGGGAAAAAATTTTAAATAGCTGAGCAAGCATTTTTGAGATCTAAAATTTCACTTTTATTCATCGCATCTTTCAAGCTATCAAATACTTTTTTATGATATTTGTTAATCCATTTCTTTTCCTTATAACTAAGAATATCTTTATCTATTAAATCTTTATCTATTGGAGCAAGCGTTAAATTCTCAAAGTATTTTCGAGTTTTTTCTTTTTTTACATATATTAAATTTTCAATTCTGATACCAAATTTATTTTTTTCGTAATAGCCTGGTTCGTTTGAAATGACCATACCTTCCTGAAGTTTAATTTTGTTGTTTTTAGAAATAGCATGTGGGCCTTCATGAACGTTAAGAAAGTAACCTACTCCGTGTCCAGTTCCATGAGAATAGTCCAGACCTATTTGTTTTAAAAATCTTCTCGCTTGTGTGTCAATTACTGCTCCAGATGTACCATTTTTAATCTTGAAATCAGCAACTGCAATATGACCTTTTAGAACTCTTGTAAAAATATTCTTTACTCTTTTATTTGAATTGTTGAGCGAAATTGTTCTTGTTACATCTGTTGTTCCAAACTCATATTGCCCTCCAGAGTCTACTAAATAAACGTCACCATTTGACAGAGTTCTATTTGTTTTTTTTGTAGCTTTGTAATGAATTATTGAACCATTTGGACCTGTTCCAGAAATGGTTGGAAAACTTAAAAATTTAAATTTTTTGTTTTTTTTTCTAAATTGATAGAGTCTATCAGAGCCACTGATTTCAGTAATTTTTTTTTTACTAAAATTTTTCTTAAGCCAAAAAAGATATTTTGTTAGGGCAGCTCCATCATATTTGTGTGCCAATTTTATATTCTCTATTTCTTTTTTTGTTTTAATTGCTTTTAACGAATATATCGGATCTTGAAAATCCAAAACTTTATTTCTTTTTAAAATCGTATTTTTAAAGTAAATAGAGCAAGTATTTTTGTCGATTATAAATTTTTTTCTATTAATTCTAGACAGAAACTCACTAGTTAATTTCAATTCCGTAAAATTTATATTTTTAAATTTTCTCCTAAAAGATAAAGATATTTTTCTTAAATCACAAAAAAAATTTACTTTTTTGTATTTATCAATCAAAATATAGCTGTCTGGAATAGGGGAATAATCTGAGTCTTTCCCTCTAATATTTAGTAACCAAGCATTGTTTTCACTCGCAGAAATAAAATGAAAATCTGCACCTTTATTTCTAATATAAGAAACTACTTTATTAATTTTAGACTTATAACTTTTACCTACTGAATTGCCTGGTAATATATAAAATTTTTTCTTGTTTTTTTGAATTTTTCTCTTCCAAATCTCATCGACTAAATTTTTATAAAACGGTTTAAATTTACAATTAGTTCTTCCAAAAAATATTTGAAAAGTTTTTTGGGTGAATAATTTAGGATCAAATCCAATTAAGTATTTTTTATTTTTTAAAATGTCAAAAGGCATTTGTTTTGGAAAAGTAATTATTTTGAAAAAATTTCCGCTTTGCTTTTTTGCCTGTAGCGTATATCTTCCATCAATAAATAGATAATTCTTTTTTTTTAAAATCAAAGCAAAACCGTAAGAGCCAGAAAAGTTACTAATATAATTTAGCCTGTCATTAAAATCAGGAACGTACTCACCAAAAAACTCATTATTTTTTGGAATTAAGTAACCATCAATTTTTTCTTTATCTAAAATCTTTCTTAATTTACTTATTTTTTCCATTTCAGCATTTTATTTTTTTTAAATCTGTCCCATCCAGGGCTTCTGTAGCCTTCATCAAAGTCTACGAAATTATCTTGATTAAATTCAAATTCATCTTTCTCAATCTCACTCATTTCATTTTTTTCAACACTTTCATCAGGTATTTCATTAACAAATCTTGATGGCAATGAGTCCATCCAATCTCCATGATATGCTCTTTTCATTGCAAAAGACAAATAAGCTTCTTTTTTTGCTCTTGTAATCCCAACGTAAGCAAGTCTTCTCTCTTCCTCCAGCGCAAAGTCTCCTTTTTCCTCTAAAGATTTTTGATGAGGAAATAGCCCTTCTTCCCAACCAGGAAGAAATACAACATCGAACTCCAAACCTTTAGCCGCGTGCATTGTCATCAAATTGATCTTAGCTCCTTCCCACTCTTGATCTATTGAAGTAGCCAAAGCAACATGCTCTAAGAAATCTTGTAAGTTGTCGTAATCTTGCATAGCTCGTAATAACTCTTTTAAATTTTCTAATCTATTTTCATTTTCTAAATCTTTTTTATTTTTGAGCATTGATGAATACCCTGACTCATCTAATATTAATTTAAGTAAATCAGGATGCTTCATACTATGCGAGTCTTTACGCCATTTTTGAATCATCTTGATAAGTTGATTAAGTGTAGTTTTAATCTTTGGCTTAAATTCTCCTTTTTCAATAATTTTAATTATAGTATCCTCTAAACATAATTTATTTTTTTTACCAAAATTGTAGATTAGATTGAGTGTGCTTTCCCCAATCCCCTTTTTTGGCGAGCCAATAACTCTTTCTAAAGCCAAATCATCGAATTTTTGATTTACGATTCTTAAATATGAAACTGCATCTTTTATTTCTGCTCTTTCATAAAATTTTATACCTCCTAAAACTCGATAACCAATACCGACTTGAAGAAATCTTTCCTCAAATTCCCTAGTTTGATAGATTGCTCTGACTAAAATCGCTGTATCGTTTAATGAATATTTATTTTTAATTTTTTTTTCAATTATATCACTTATACCCTGCGCTTCATCTTTTCCTGATCTATAACAATTCAGTTTGACCAACTCACCCTGAGTCGCCGACGACCATAATTTTTTACCAACCCTATTTGAATTGTTCGATATTAAATTCGAAGCAGTTTCCAATATATTTTTTGTTGACCTATAATTTTGTTCTAATTTAAAAACTTTACAGTTTTTATAAATCTGATCAAAAGTTAGAAAATTTTTAATTTCAGCGCCCCGCCAGCTATAAATTGACTGGTCATCATCTCCTACACAGCAAATATTTTCTTTTTCATTGACCAATAAATTTAACCATTTGTTTTGAATAAAGTTAGTATCTTGAAATTCGTCAACTAATATATATTTGAAATTATTATTATAAATTTCTTTAATATCCTTATGATCTTCAAAAAGTTTCACACAAAATAAAATCAAATCGCCAAAATCAAAAGCATTTAAATCTTTTGTTTTATTTTGATATATTTCATAAACTTTTAGTATCGATTTCAAAATTGAGCTTGATCTTTCAGGTTTTACATCTTTAGGCAACAAACCCTTATTTTTCCATTGATCTATATGATATAAGATCAATTGAGGAGAAAATTTCTTAGCATCTAAATCCTCGGCCTTAACTATATTCCTTAAAAGCTTTTTTTGATCGTCTGTATCTAAAATAGTAAAATTACTCTTATAACCAAGAGCCTCAGCATGTCTTCTTAAAATCTTCACACTTATGGAATGAAATGTTCCAAGCCAAGGTATAGAGCTTGAACTTCCCTTTATGTGCTGCATAACTCGGTTTTGCATCTCTTTTGCAGCTTTATTTGTAAACGTGACACAGAGTATTTGATTAGGAAATGCTTTTTTCTTATCGATAATATGCATCAATCTTGTTGTTAAAACTCTTGTCTTACCTGAGCCGGCACCTGCAACAATTAAATTAGGTCCTTCAGTGCTAAGAACTGCATCTTTTTGTTCTTTGTTTAATTTTTCTATTAATTTTACTATGCTATTCATAACTTGAAATTTTCATTTATATACTAGTTACAAAAATAAAAAAAATGTTAAATAAAATCTACAAAATAATTCACAACAAATTTTCAATATTTTTTAAATTTATTTTTTTTATAAGATATATTTTTGTAGTTTTTTTTGTCGCAACATTCCTTTTTTTAATTATACCTTATTTTTTTGATTATAAAAAAAAAGAGATTCTTATAACTGGTCAATTATTTCAATCTTATGGTTTAAAAATAAATGAAATTGAAACGATAAAATACCAACCTTTACCAGCCCCTCATTTGCAACTTATAAATTCTTCTGGAAATTTGTTTTCTAATGACATTGAAATCAAAATTAATAATTTGATATTATATCCTAGTCTTCCGAGTGTTTATAACTTTAGCAAATTTCAAATTAATAAAATTAAATTAAATAAAAGTAGAGTTAAAATAGATGCTAATCAATTAAGTGGACTAGTCAAAAAACTTTTAAGCTTAGAGAATAAATTATTTTTAGGCGATTTAGTTTTAAAAGTTCAAAATGATAAAATCAATCTTATTAATCTTAGAAGTATCAATTTCAAAAATTATGGTTTTAAAAGAAATATAATAGATGGCGAGATATTCGATAGGGGATTTAAGATAACATTTTCAGATAAATATAAAAATTTAAAATTTAAACTGTTAAATACAGGAGTCTCCGCTGAGGTAGATTTTGAAAATCTTGAAGATAGTTCCGGTAAAAAAGGTAAATTAAAAACTAAGTTATTAACTTCAAATTTAAAACTAAATTTTATTTATGATAACAATTCTATAAAAATTGAAGATCTTTTTTTTAGAGATAGAAAATTATCTTTTGATGGTAGTGGCAATTTAAAAATTAATCCTTTTTTTGAAATAATTCTTAATTCAAATATTAGAAATTTGAGACCAGAGATATTTTCAAATTTAGATTTATCCAAATTATTTTCTATTAAAGATTTAATTAAAAAAATAAATAGTCAAATAAATATTAATTATAAGCCAAAAAAATTTAGTAATAACTTAATAAACAATATTTCTTTGAAAACTAAATTAGAAATCGGAAGATTAAGTGTTTCAAAAATCTTATCAATTGTTAATAGTAATACGATTTGTAAAGGAGAAGTAAATTTATTAGAAGATTTTCCCATTCTTGATTTTGACTGTTCTATTGTTTCACCGGATAAGAGAAAATTTTTAAAGAAGTTAGATATTAATTATAAAACAAAAAACGAGCCTTTTAATTTGAGTTTAAAAGGTAAACTTAATATTTTAAAAAATAAAGTAAATTTTGATTATATAAAAATGAATAATTATCAAGCGTCAGCTGAAGACTTAAAATATTACAAAAACATCTTTGAAAATAGTTTCTTTGAAAAAAATTTATTTATAAATTTTAATAAAGAAAATATAAAAGAGTTTATTCTAGAAATTTCTTAGTTATTTAGGTTTTGTCATTTTAATAGGACTCATTATTCGATTATATTCTTTCTCGTTTATAAGACCAGATTTTATAACCTCTTCTTTTAAAGTTGTACCATTCTTGTGGGCTATTTTTGCTATACTGGCAGCTTTATCATAACCAATCTTTGGAGCTAAAGCTGTAACGAGCATTAAAGAATTTTCTAAAAGATATTTAATTCTTTTTTTATCAGCTTTTATGCCTTTAACACAGTATAGAGCAAAGGTTTTTGTAGAGTCACTCATGATTTCTATCGATTGTAGGATATTATGAATAATAAGCGGTTTAAAAACATTAAGTTCGAAATGTCCGTGTGAGCCGGCCATAGTGATACCATTATGATTTCCGATTACTTTAACACATACCATTGTAACAGCTTCTGATTGAGTTGGATTTACTTTACCAGGCATTATTGAAGACCCAGGTTCATTTGATGGTAATATTAATTCACCGTATCCTGCCCGAGGTCCAGAACCTAAAAATCTTATATCGTTTGCTATTTTCATTAAACATACTGCAGTGGTGTTTAAAGAACCTGAAAAATTTACGATTTCATCATGAGCGGCTAAAGATGCAAATTTATTTCTAGACGGTCTAAAAGGAAGTTTAGTTATTTTGCTTATTTCTCTGATAATTTTTTTATCAAAATTTTTTCTTGTGTTGAGACCAGTGCCTACTGCAGTTCCGCCTTGCGCTAAATAATAAATCTCTTTTAAGGCAGCCTCAATTCTAATTATACAATTTTTTAATTGTGTATGATAACCTGAAAACTCCTGTCCCAAAGTCAAAGGAGTTGCATCTTGTAAGTGAGTTCTTCCAACTTTAACAATTTTTTTAAATTCTTTGGATTTTCTTGCTAGTTCTTTTTCTAATAATTTGAGCGAGGGTAAAAGCTTCTCTCTTGCTTTTAAAGCAATCGAAATATGCATAGCAGTTGGGAATACGTCATTAGTTGATTGTGATTTATTTACGTGATCGTTAGGATGAATGGGTTTTTTTGTACCCATTTTGCCCCCCATTAATTGTATAGCTCTATTAGCTATGACCTCATTAACATTCATATTTGTCTGAGTACCCGAACCTGTTTGCCATACTTTTAAAGGAAAATGTTTATCAAGTTTACCTTTGATAACTTCATCAGAGGCTTTGACGATGTATTTACTCAATCTAGGCTCTAAGTCTTTATTTTTAGTATTCACTATGGCTGCTGCTTTTTTAATAATTGCAATTGAGTGGATAACTAATGGCCTTACTAAAAAATCACCGATATTAAAATATTTATTGGATCTTTCAGTTGAGGCACCCCAATACTTATCACCAGGCACTTTTATTTTTCCAATACTGTCAAATTCTGTCCTATATTTCATCTCTGATTCTTTGATATAATACACTTTAACAAGACAATTATAAAACATAAAGGACGAGAAATGAGTAATTTTGATAGTGTTAGAAAATTCATGAAAACATTTGGCCAAGAAGTAAAAGAAAAAGCTGAATTTCCAAGCGATAAAATCACTTCTTTAAGATATGATTTAATTAGTGAAGAATTATCTGAATTAAAAGAGGCGATTAATAACAAAGATATACAAGAGGTCGCAGACGCTCTTACTGATATTTTGTATGTAACTTATGGTGCAGGACATGCATTTGGAATTAATTTAGATAAATGTTTTCAAGAAGTTCAAAGTTCAAATATGAGTAAGTTAGGTGAAGATGGCAAACCAATTTATGATGATAAAGGTAAAGTTATGAAGGGGCCAAATTATTTTAAACCAAATCTAAATAAATTTGTTGCATGATAAAAGATAATTATCACTGGATCCTCTTAGGTATAGCTGCTGGCTTAATCATCTATATGATAGATAAGTATATTTTCTAGGAGATTTAAATTTTATGAAAAAATTGAAACCAAAACCCCATCAATTTTGGGCATGGTGCTCAACATTAACAATTTTAGCGGGTGCCGCAACTGCGGCTTTAGGCTTTTATCCATTATATTGTTATATTTTTTTAATAGGCAACAGTGGATTAGCTATAATTTCTTGGATATGGAATGAAAAATCTTTAGTTGCCTTGAACACTGGATTAGCCAGTATATATCTTATCGGTTTAATAAATTTATATTCAAAAGGGTGATAATTCATGAATTTATTAAAATATATATTGATAGCTTTACTATTTACTTTTTTAGGATATGAAAATCCAGAATTAGTTGAATCTCCAAAAAAATATATAAAAGGCTTTTTAAAAAAAGATGTGAATAATAAAAATTTAAACACTAGCAAAAATTTGACTAATATTGGGGAAGTCGAAGGAAACTCTTTTGACTTAACTTACAGAAAAGTTTTAGAGTACGATGATAGGACAGCAAGTTTTTACGTAGAAGTAGATGATAATAATAAAGCAAAATTTGAAGTTTTTCTTCAAGATGGAATTAAAATAATTGATTATAACGCAATTAAGATGTCAATGCCTTTCAACGTTACATTTGAAAATAATGGCGGAGTAAAAAGTGTGTTTAAAAAAAATAGTAAAAATTATGCCCTGATATCTTCTAAAAAAAATTCAAACTGCTATTACGCATCAATTTACGCATTGGATCTAAAAAAAAATATCTTAGAGACTGATTGTTTGCCTGACTTTGAAAATGTTGATTTTAATGGATTAGGTGGAGCATTCATAAACTATGGAGATAATTTAATTTTGTCTATAGGAGCACCCGAGTGGAATTCAGAGAAAATAAGAAATCTAGCACAAATAAATGAAAGTTTATTTGGTAAAACCTTGATATTTAAAAATGAACATTTAAACATTGATCAATTAAAGTCGATTAAAAAAGAGGACTTAGAAATTTTTACTAAAGGTCATAAAAATCCCCAAGGCTTAACTTTAATAGAGGAAAAAATTTACTCTGTCGAACACGGACCTCAAGGTGGAGATGAGTTGAATTTATTAGAGCAAGGTAAAAACTATGGTTGGCCAATAGTATCTTATGGAACATTGTATAATAATGGCAAAGGTTTTTTAAAGAGAAACAATAGTACTATTAGTCCAATCTTCACATTTTTACCTTCTATTGCGCCGTCATCGATAGGGAATTGTCCATCAAATTTAAAAAATTATTATAAGGAAAACCATTGTATGTTGATACTTAGTTTGAGGGGCATGTCTTTGTTTATTGCATTAGTTGATAAAAATGACTCCAGACTAATATCATTAGAAAAATTTTTAATTAACCAAAGATTAAGACACTTTGGATTGAACTCTGATAATGTAGTATTCCAAAAAAATGATGTTTTTTATGTTTCATTTGATAACGAAGGAATCTACGAATTAGAATTTAAAAACTTTAGATAAATAAAATTTTATTTAAGAGAAAAAATAGGGGCGTTATGTTGCCAGGTGCCTATAATTTTAGTTAATATATTAAATGTATGAATTGTTTGCAAATCTTACATTAATTGCACATTTAATCTTTATCTTATTTGTTATTTTTGGTGGATTGCTTTTCTTTATTTTTTCAAAAATATTGTATATTCATCTTCCTGCATTATTATGGGGAATTTATATAGAACTAAATAATTCTGTTTGCCCATTAACATATTTAGAAAATTGGTTTTTAGATAAAGCTGAGTTGGAAACTTATTCTAATGGTTTTATTAACAACTATCTTTATCTAATAATTTATCCCGAGGGCTTAACTAATAACATTCAGATATATCTTGGCATAACATTGATAGTTATTAATATTTTAATATACGGATTTATTTTTAAAAATTTTAAAAGATTTTAAGGGGCGTTCTGTTACCAGGTGCCCTTAACCTTTTAACGTTATACAACAATTCTAGATCATAAAAAACGGCTATTTCTTTGCTGGGTGTGATCGTATTGTGATCGCCAGTGTGTTCGATTATGATGAGTCCAATGAGCCAAGGTGGTTTTGGGATATTAGTATTAATCTTCTACGGTGTTATGGGATATGGCATCACTAACGCTACAGGTTTTGCAGCGTTAATGTTCGGTATTTTATCTTTTGCTTCATTTGGCTTTATACCATTTTTATATGCAAGACTTGTTGAAGATCATCAAGATCATAAAAAAGAAAAATATAAACTTGAAAAAGAAATTGAAGAATTAAAAAGAAGAAAGAAACGTTGATTTTTCAATTTTTTAAAACAAATAAATGTATTTATTTGTTTTAAAAATATTCTTATATTCTTTAGTTATGAGGATAGTTTTACTATTAGTTTTTTTAATTTTCTCATTTCCAATTAATACTTATAGTTGGGAAAAAGTTCCTGTTCCAGATTATGTAAATAAAAAAACAAAATCACCATGGAATTTTTATGATAATTTTGAAGACCAAAAAGTTGGAAAAGTAAATCTAAGAAAATACGAAATTAATGATAAAGGAAAAGGCAAGAAACCATTTAAAATTAGACAAGATAACGATGGTAACAAGTATTTAGAAATTACAGTTAAACATGGTTGGAATAAGGGAAAATATTTCAAAACAGAAAGAGCAGAATTTCAAACAAAAGGTAAAAGAAGTTTAAATAAAGAAATATGGTATGGTTTCAAATTACGATTTCCTAAAGATTTCACACATATTAACGATAGGGTTTTAATAAATCAGTTTAAAAATAATTTTGATAATATGAAAAAAAGTCCCTTATTGGGTATTAGATTTTATGATGAAGGTAAAAGATTAGGTCTTGGTGGTGATACTGGAGGAATTGCAACTACAAAATGGAATGAAGCAGAAACAAAAAAGCATGGAATAAGAGTTAAATATTTAAAAATAGATAATAATTGGAAATTATATGAAACAAAAGCAAGGGGAGAAAATAAGAAAAAAATTTTTAAATGTAGTGAAAAACAAAAACCAGAATATTGCAAAAATTTAAGTTTAGAAAAAACTTTGGATATTACAAAATTAGGTGAATGGACAACATTTAAAATTGGTATAAAAAATTCAAAAAAAAGTGATGGGTACGTCCAAGTTTATAAAAATAATAAATTAATTATGAATTATGAAGGGGTTACTTTTGATTGGAAAGGGAATTATTATGCTAGTTATGTGAGGATAGGTATTTATAGAGACTCTGATCCAAGTGGAGCAGGATACCCAGATCAAGTAGTTCACTTTGATGATTTTATTGTCGTTTCAGATAAAAAAACTTTAGATAAATATTTAAATTGAAGGGGCGTTCTGTTGCCAGGTGCCCCAAGACCCCGTAACTTAATTAACTAAGTTAATTAAGCTGCAAGTGCAAATTTTTGATTTGCATTTGTAAATTAGCCCGTTACGTCGGAACCATCTCGTACGAAAGAATAGCCTTTAGACACCCGTCGATCCTAATTCACCCCCGTAAGTTGTAAATGGTGGAGGTGGTGGGTACTGCCCCCACGTCCGTGATGTTTATTACGAAATTCGTTTATCGTCATAGTTGGAAAACCAACACTATTAATATAAAACTCTTTTTAAGAGATTCAATAATTAATTCAAAAATGAAACTTACAAATGAACAAAAGCAAGAAATTGCCGACCAACAATCACAAAAAAATACTACTAAAAGAGTTACCTCTCCCGAATTAGAAAAAATTCTTTACGAGGCTTTACCGGTCTTAGATCATGGATTTGTCAGAGTGGTAGATTACATGGGAGATGATAGTTCTATAGTTCAATCTGCAAGAGTTTCATATGGAAAAGGAACTAAAAAAGTTTCAACAGATGAAGGTCTTATTAAATATTTAATGAGACATTGGCATTCAACACCTTTTGAAATGTGTGAAATAAAGTATCATGTGAAACTTCCAATCTTCATAGCAAGGCAATGGATTAGACATAGAACAGCCAACGTAAATGAATATTCTGCAAGATATTCAATTTTAGATAAGGAGTTTTATATTCCTACAAAAGATCAGCTTTCGGCTCAATCAACTTCTAATCGTCAAGGAAGAGGTGATTTGATAACCGGGGAGCAAGCAGATGAAGTTTTAAAAATTTTAAAAGATGATGCAACTAGGACTTACGATAATTATGAAAAGATGCTTAACGAAAGATATGACGGGTCTACTATAGATGAAAACAAGTCTGGCCTAGCAAGAGAACTTGCGAGAATGAATTTAACCTTAAATTCTTACACTCAATGGTACTGGAAGACAGATTTATTAAACCTTTTAAACTTTTTATTTTTAAGAGCTGATAGCCATGCGCAATATGAAATAAGAGTTTATGCTGAAGCAATGCTCGATACTGTAAAAAAGTGGGTCCCAATTACCCATGCAGCTTTTTTAGATTATAGAGTAGGAGCTGTGCATGTCTCTGCTAAGGGAAAAAAAGTTATTCAACAAATGGCAAAAGGTAAAAAAGTATCCCATGAAAACTCAGGTCTTTCAAAAAGAGAGTGGAACGAATTGATGACATCTTTTGGTTTTACAGAAAAGATTGTTTAATTTTTTTAGCCATATCTATAAATATCTTAGAAATTTTGTGATCAGGTTTTGAATAAGTCAAAGGTTCTCCGTTATCAGCTGAAGTTCTTAAGTCTTCATTTAAAGGTAAGAATCCTAAGAATTCTTTGTCAAATTCTTTAGCAGTTTTTTCAACACCTCCTTCTCCAAAAATTTTATATTTTTTTCCATCATCACCTTCAAAAAAACTCATGTTATCTAACAGTCCTAAAATTTTTACTCCAGTTTTTTCAAACATTTGAATTCCTCTTTTTACATCTAATAAAGCAAGATCTTGAGGTGTAGAAACTATTATTGTCCCATCTATTTTTACCTCTTGTACAAAAGTTAATTGAGTATCACCTGTGCCAGGCGGCATATCAATTATTATTACATCTCTATCTTTCCACAAGACCTTTTGGGTCATTGTTTTAATGGCGCTAATAACCATTGGACCTCTCCACATCATTGGCGTTTGTTCATCAATTAGTAAACCCATAGACATACATTGAACTCCAAATTTTTCTAAAGGTATTATTATTTTATTATCTTCGCTCTTGGGTTTTTCATTTAAATTTAAAAGTTTAGGTAAAGACGGTCCATAAACATCTGCATCAAGTATTCCAATTCTCAATCCTAAATGTTGTAAGGCATAAGCAAGATTAACTGCTACTGTGGATTTACCAACCCCACCTTTTGCACTTGAAATCATTATTACTGACTTTGTGCCTTTAATTGGCGATTTTATAAATTGTTTTGGAGGAGGTTTTTGGCTCATGCTTCAGTTTTATCAAATGTTTTAGACATTATAGCGCTCCTTCTTATCTTGTTTTTAGGATAAAAGTCACTATATAAAGTGTCATGAGTTTCAAAGACAAGATTTTAAACAACCAATCACCATGGGGAGCACCTCCAGGTGGAGACGGAGGAAGAGGTTCGCCTGGTGGAAATGGATCAGGATCTAGACAAGACCCACCTAGCCTTGACGATGTTATAAAAAACTTTCAAAAAACCATTAATAAGTTTTCTGGCGGAAAATCAGGAGGCTCTCGACCAATAATTATAGGTTTAATTATTATAGCATTACTTTACGTTGCAAGTGGTCTTTACAGAGTTTTACCAGATGAACAAGGTGTAGTTTTAAGATTTGGTAAATACGTAAATACTACTCAACCAGGATTACATTATCATTTCCCAACACCTTTTGAGAGAGTATTAACCCCTAAAGTAACTAAAGTTAATAGAGTAGATGTTGGTTTCAGGCCAGCAAGTGACTCAGGTAGATCATCTGGAGTTGGAAACGTCCCAGAGGAAAGCTTAATGTTAACGGGTGACGAAAATATAGTAGATATTAATTACTCAGTTTTTTGGGTGATAAAAGATGCACAAAAATTTTTATTTAACATTCAAAGTCCAGTTGAAACAGTTAAAGCTGCCTCAGAGACAGCAATGAGAGAAGTCATAGCAAAAAATAAAATTCAAAATATTTTAACAGAAGGTAGGTCTAAAATAGAAGTTGAGGTACAAGAAATAGCTCAATTAATTTTAGACGAATATGGTTCAGGTATTCAATTAACTCAAGTACAAACACAACAAGCTGATCCACCTGAACAAGTTATTGATGCATTTAGGGATGTACAGGCCGCTAGAGCAGATAGAGAAAGATCAAAGAACGAAGCCGAGGCTTACGCTAACGACGTTATACCGAGAGCGCGAGGTGAAGCTGAGCAAGTTTTACAACAAGCAGAAGCATATAAGAAAGAAGTTGTTGCAAAAGCTGAGGGTGAGGCTAGCAGGTTTTTAGCCATCTATAATGAATATAAAGATGCAAAACAAGTTACTCAAGAGCGAATGTATTTGGAAACAATGGAAAAAGTTTTAGCAGATATAGACAAAGTAATTATAGATAAAGAATCTGGTTCAGGAGTTGTTCCTTATCTACCATTGCCTGAATTAAAAAAAGGAAGCAATAATTAATGAGAGGTGTTAAATTTATAGTTCCGGCAATAATTTTAATTGGTGTAGTGATTTTCCAATCTTTATTTATTGTGCAAGAAATAAGCCAAGCAATTGTTCTTCAATTTGGTGATCCTAAAAAAATTGTAACTAAAGCTGGTTTAAACTTTAAATTACCTTTCATTCAAAACGTTGTCTATTTAGATAAAAGAATTTTAAATCTAGATAATGATCCAGAAGAAGTTATCGCTGCTGACCAAAAAAGGTTAATTGTTGACGCTTTCGCGAGATTCAAAATTGTAGACCCTTTAAAGTTTTATATTTCAGTTGGAAATGAAAGAGTAGCAAGATCTAGGTTATCTACAATCATAAATTCCAGAATCAGAGGTGTGTTAGGTACTCAAGAACTAGCAACGTTATTATCTACAGATAGAGCAAGACAGATGCAGATAATCCAATCTCAAGTAAACGAAGAGGCAAAGAATTTTGGAATTAATATCGTTGACGTTCGAATAAAAAGAGCTGATTTACCTCCAGCAAACAGTGAAGCGATTTATAAAAGAATGCAAACAGAAAGAGAGAGAGAAGCAAAGGAATTTAGAGCACAAGGTGCAGAGATAGCTCAAAAAATTAGATCGACAGCAGACAAAGACGTTACCGTTATCTTAGCTCAAGCGAATAAAAAATCAGAAATTATGAAAGGTGAGGGTGATGGCCTGAGAAACAAAATTTTTGCTGATGCGTTCGGAAGAGATCCACAGTTTTTTGCTTTTTACAGAGCAATGCAAGCATATGAAAAAGCTTTAATTGGAGGCGAGACATCACTCGTTTTATCACCTGATAGTGAATTCTTTAAGTTTTTTGGTAAGTCTGTGAAGCCTGCTATAAAAAGGTAAGAATTTAAAATATTTGTGAGTGAGTTTATTATCGCAATTGGATTAATTTTTTTTGTGGAAGGTCTGTTTTTAGCCATTTTCCCGTCAAGAATTAAAAGCATATTAGAATTAATTAAAAATACTCCTGAGAATAAATTAAGAATTCTAGGAATTGTTTTTTTGATTATCGGTTTTTTAATAATTTGGTATATAAAAAGTTAGATGAAATTAGTAAGCAAAATATTATTTTTTTTAATTGTAATTAATTTTTCTTTTGTACATTCAAAACCTGTTCCAGATTCATTTGCAGATTTAGCAGATAAACTAATGCCATCTGTTGTTAATATTTCTACAACTCAAACGGTCAGAACAACTACAAACCAATTTCCTTTTCAATTCCCTCCAGGATCACCATTTGGTGAAATGTTTAAAGATTTTGAAAGACCTACAGAGAGAAAAGCTTCTTCGTTGGGTTCAGGATTTATTATTGATACAAAAGGAACAGTTATAACTAATAATCATGTAATCTCTGGAGCTGATGATATTTTAGTAAGGGTAGGAGATAAAGAATTTAAAGCTAAAGTGGTTGGTGCAGATCCTTATATGGATATAGCAGTTTTAAAAATGGAAACTAAAGATAAATTTACACCTGTAAGTTTTGGTGACTCTGATAAAGCAAGGGTTGGAGACTGGGCTGTTGCAATTGGAAATCCTTTTGGTTTAGGTGGAACAGTAACTGCTGGAATTATATCTGCAAGAAACAGAGATATTAATCTTACAAGATATGATGATTTCATTCAAACCGATGCTTCTATAAATCAAGGTAACTCAGGTGGACCTTTATTTAATCTTAAAGGAGAGGTGATTGGGATCAACACTGCAATTATTGCTCCGGGCCAATCGGGTTCAATCGGAATAGGATTTGCTATACCAGCTAATGCAGCGTCAAACGTAATCAACCAATTAATAAAATTTGGAGAAACTAAAAGAGGTTGGTTAGGAGTTCGAATTCAAGAGGTTACAAAAGAAATTGCTGAGGTGGAAAAACTCAAAAAACCTCAAGGTGCTTTGGTTGCTAGTGTAGGTGAAAATAGTCCCGCAGATAAAGCAGGAATAAAAGCAGGCGATATAATTTTAAATTTTGATGGCAAAAAAATTGATACAATGAGAACTCTACCAAAAGTCGTTGCCTCTACAGAGGTTGGAAAAAGTGTAGAGCTAAAAATTTGGAGAAACAAAAAACTTATATCTAAAAGATTAGTTATTGGACGACTCGAGTCCTCTGAAGAATTTAAAGATAAGAAAACAAAAACAGTAAAAAAAGTTGTAGATATTGATAAATTAAAAATAGCTGTGAGAGATTTAAATAGCGAAGACATTACCTCAAGAAATTTGAATAAAAAAACTTCTGGTGTTGTAATTACAGAAATTTCCAGCAGAAGCCCGCTTATAAATCTTTTGAGCGTAAATGATATAATAATTGAAGTTCAAAAGTCTCCAATAAAATCGACTTCAGATTTAAAAAAGTCAGTTGATAGTTTTTTTAAAAAAGGTGAGAAAACATTACTATTAACAGTCATAAATAAGAATAATCAAAGACGTTATCTAGGCGTTAAAATAAATTAGTTTTGCTTAAAAAGTTAATACTCTTAGCAGGACCTACAGCTTCAGGAAAATCAAATTTAGCAATTAAATTAGCGGAAAAAATAAATGGTGAGATTATTAACGCAGATAGTATGCAAGTTTTTAAAGAATTTTCTGTTTTATCTTCACGACCAACTTTAGCTCAAACTAGAAAAATTAAACACCATCTTTACGGAATTATTACTGTAAAAAAACATTTTTCAGCTGGTGATTGGCTCAAACAAGTAAAAAAAAAGATTAATATCTGTAAAAAAAAAAGGAAAGTGCCAATAATTGTTGGAGGTACTGGGCTTTACTTTAATATAATTACAAAGGGCATAAGTAAAATACCTGACATTGATATTAAAACCAGAAATAAAGTAAGAAACTTATTTAAAAAACTTGGTTATAAAAAATTCTATTATCAACTGCTCAAACTTGATCCAAAAATCAAAGGAAGAATACTTCGAACGGACTCTCAAAGATTACAAAGGGCGTACGAAGTAAAACTTAAGACAAAAAAATCATTATATGATTGGTTCCTAAATACAAAATCTGATTTTTCGGATTTTGAAATAAAAAAGATTTTTATCAATATGCCTAGAGAAGTATTACTTAAAAAAATCTCTCTTAGAACAGAGGAAATGTTTAAGAAAAAATGTATTAGTGAAGTCAAAAGATTTAATGCCTTAAAAATAAATGAAAATTTATCAGCAAATAAAATTATAGGCGTGAAGGAAATTAATGATTTTTTGAGCAAATCTATCTCTTTAGAGCAGTGCAAAGAACTTATAAATATAAAGACCAGACAATATGCAAAAAGACAAAATACTTGGGCCAGAGGCCATATGAAGAATTGGAATAAGCTATATTCGAAAAATTTCTCAAATCTTTTAAAAAAATCATTAAAAGTTGTAAGCTAAAACTTGACGCAACTCATTTCTAGGCTAGATTGTATATATGCCAAAATTATTGAGTGGAGCAGAAATTGTTTTTAAAGCACTAGAGGATCAAAAGGTAGAATATATTTTTGGTTATCCTGGTGGTGCGGTATTACCAATTTATGATGAACTAAAAAATCATAAATCAATAAAACATATTTTAGCCAGGCACGAGCAAGGTGCAGGACATTCCGCAGAGGGATACGCAAGGTCAAGTGGAAAGCCGGGAGTTTTATTGGTTACATCAGGGCCTGGCGCTACAAATGCAGTAACAGCTTTAACAGATGCTTACATGGACTCAATCCCACTTGTTTGTATTTCTGGACAAGTACCAACACACTTGATTGGCACTGATGCATTTCAAGAGTGTGATACAACTGGAATTACAAGACCGTGTACAAAACATAACTGGTTAGTAAAAGATGTAAACGATCTTTCTAAAATTTTACACTTAGCTTTTGAAGTTGCTACTACTGGTAGACCCGGTCCAGTCTTAGTTGATATTCCAAAAGACATACAATTTAAAAAAGGTAAATATAAATTCTTAAAAAATACTTTAAAGAAAAAACTTAATGGAAAAGCAACTCGCAAATTATCTAATTCAGATTTGGATAAATTTATAGATCTGATTAAAAAATCTTCAAAGCCTATTTTTTATACAGGAGGTGGAGTTATTAATTCTGGCCCGGAAGCTAGTAAATATTTAAGAGAACTAGTTTCATTAACTGGTTTCCCAATTACTTCTACATTGCAAGGACTTGGAGCATATCCTGGAGACGATCCACAATTTCTAGGCATGCTTGGTATGCACGGAACTTATGAAGCAAACAATGCAATGCATGATTGTGACTTAATGATAAATATTGGAGCAAGGTTCGATGATAGAATTACAGGTAAAGTGGATGAATTTTCACCAGGCTCAAAAAAAATTCACGTCGATATTGATCCATCCTCAATTGGAAAAAATATAAAAGTTGATCTTGCAATCATCAGCGATGTCACTGAACTTTTAAAATCTTTAATTAAGAGATTTAAAGAGAAAAATAAGAACTTTTTGAACTCTAATAAACAAAAAACTTCAAAATGGTGGGAACAAATTGGGAAGTGGAGAGAAAAAAAATCTTTAAACTTCATTAATAGTGATAAAATTATCAAACCTCAACATGCTGTACAGAGATTGTATGAATTAACAAAAAATCAAGATACCTTTATTACTACTGAGGTAGGCCAGCATCAAATGTGGGCAGCCCAACATTATAAGTTTAATAAGCCTAACAGATGGATGACATCTGGAGGTTTAGGGACAATGGGGTATGGGCTTCCAGCTGCAATCGGTGTTCAAATTGCAAATCCTGGAAAGCTAGTTGTTGACATTGCAGGAGAAGCATCGGTTTTGATGACAATGCAAGAAATGTCTACTGCTGTACAATATAGATTACCAATTAAAATATTTATTTTAAATAATGAATACATGGGAATGGTTAGACAATGGCAAGAGCTTTTACATGAAAAGAATTATTCTGAAAGCTATACAGCCGCTTTACCAGACTTTGTTAAACTTGCAGAGTCTTATGGTTGTGTTGGTATTAGAGCGAAAACACCAAGTGAGCTAGATGAAAAGATTAAAGAAATGATTAGTATTGATAGGCCGGTGATATTTGACTGTGTAGTTGATAAAGCAGAAAATTGTTTTCCAATGATACCTTCAGGCAAGCCTCACAATCAGATGATTTTAGGACCTGAAGAAGAAGAAGAAATTTCTGATGAAGGGAAAGTTTTAGTTTAATGGCTAAATCTAAATCTGCTTATAGTATCCCGGGTAAAATTGGAAAAATTGAAAGACACATTATTGTAGTATGGGTAGATAACGAAGCAGGAGTTCTTGCAAGAATTGCAGGACTTTTTTCTGGCAGGGGATATAATATTGAGTCTCTCGCAGTAGCAGAAGTAGATAAAAAAAAACATATTTCTAGAATAACAATAGTTACTGAAGGTACACCACAAGTAATCGAGCAAATTAATTTACAACTTAAAAAACTAGTACCTGTTCATAAAGTAGCTGATTTTAAACGAGGCGAAAAAGATATTTTATTTAGAGAATTGGCAATGTTTAAAATTTTAGGAAATACCAAAAAAATTGAAAAAGTTAAAAAAATTTGTAAAAAATTTAATCCTGTTATCCTTGATAAAACAAAGAAATCTGTTGTAATACAAGTAACTGCGTTGAGAGCAGAGATTGATAAATTAGCACTTGATTTAAAAAGTTTAGGACTTATAAGCACTTCTAGGACAGGCGCGGTAGCGATGACAAAAGGTTCAAAAATATTTAGTTAATTATGAAAACTTATTACGATAAAGACACTAATAAAGATTTAATAAAAAATAAAAAAGTTGCTATCTTTGGCTATGGAAGCCAAGGTCACGCACATGCATTAAATTTAAAAGATAGCGGTGTAAAAGAAGTAGTTGTAGCTTTAAGAGAGGGTTCATCAAGTATTAAAAAAGCAGAGAGCGCTGGATTAAAAGTTATGTCCCTATCGGATGCAGCTGCATGGGCAGATGTAGTAATGATGTTAACTCCTGATGAACTTCAATCTGAAATTTATAAAAATCACATTGAGCAAAGAATGAAAGAAGGGACAAGTTTAGCATTCGCTCATGGTTTAAACATTCATTTTGATCTTATTAATGCAAGAAAAGATCTAGATGTTTTTATGGTAGCTCCAAAAGGTCCCGGACATACTGTTAGAAGTGAGTATCAAAAAGGAGGGGGAGTTCCTTGTTTAATGGCAGTTCACAAAGACAGTTCAGGAAAAGCAAAAGATTTAGCATTATCATATGCCTCGGCTGTTGGCGGTGGTAAGGCTGGTATCATAGAAACAACTTTTAAAGATGAGTGTGAAACAGATTTGTTTGGTGAACAAACAGTTTTGTGTGGAGGTTTAGTTGAATTAATTAAAAATGGTTTCGAAACTCTTACTGAAGCGGGATACCCTCCTGAAATGGCATACTTCGAAACACTTCATGAAGTTAAATTAATTGTAGATTTAATTTACGAAGGTGGGATAGCAAATATGAATTATTCTATTTCAAACACAGCTGAATATGGCGAGTATGTATCTGGTAAAAGAGTTGTAGATAATAAAACTAAAGAAAAGATGAAAGAAGTTCTAAAAGATATTCAGTCGGGCAAGTTTACTAAACAATGGATGGATGAGCATAAATCTGGTCAAAAAAACTTCTTAAAAATGAGACAAGAATTAGCAAAACATCCAATTGAGAAGGTTGGTAAAGAGCTAAGAGCTATGATGCCTTGGATTGGTAAAAATAAACTAGTCGATAAAGATAAAAATTAACCCAATCTGAGTCCAAAACACTAACTTGAACTACATAATTATTTGCAAATTCTAGCTTTGATTGTAATATGAGAGGCTTTAAATTTTTATAAATTATGACTGATAAAAATAGAATAATAATATTTGATACAACTATGCGAGATGGAGAACAGTCTCCAGGTGCGTCGATGAGCTTAGAGGAAAAATTACAAATTTCCAGAGTATTTGATGAGTTAGGTGTTGATGTGATTGAAGCAGGTTTTCCAATAGCCTCACCAGGTGATTTCGAAGCTGTTACAGAAATAAGTAAAACTTTAAAACGTTCGATACCTGCTGGATTAGCTAGAGCGACAAAAAAAGATATTGATGCATGTCATGAGTCATTAAAGCATGCAAAAAATTTCAGAATTCATACTTTCATTTCTACAAGCCCGCTACATATGAAGCATAAATTAAATAAGTCTCCAGAAGAAGTTTTAGGAGCAATTAAAGAAAGTGTTACTTATGCAAGAAAATTTACTGATGATGTAGAGTGGTCATGCGAAGATGGAACACGAACAGATATGGATTATATGTGCAAGACAGTTGAACTTGCAATTAAATGTGGAGCCAAAACTATTAATATACCTGATACCGTAGGTTACACAGTTCCTTCAGAATTTAAAAAGATTATTGAAACATTAATAAACAAAGTACCTAATATTGATAAAGCAATCTTATCAACTCATTGTCACAACGATTTAGGTTTAGCAGTAGCTAACTCTTTAGCAGGAGTTATGGCTGGAGCAAGACAAATTGAGTGCACTGTAAATGGTATTGGAGAGAGAGCTGGTAACGCTGCTTTAGAGGAGGTAGTAATGGCTATGAGAACGAGACATGATTTAATGCCTTACACTACAAATATTAATACTAAACTTTTGAGCAAAGCTTCCAAAGTAGTTTCAAACGCTACTGGTTTTCCAGTTCAATTTAATAAAGCTGTTGTCGGTAAGAATGCCTTTGCACATGAGTCAGGAATTCATCAAGATGGAATGTTAAAAAATAGAAACACATATGAAATAATGACACCCGAAAGTGTGGGAGTTAAAAAAACCTCATTGGTAATGGGAAAACATTCAGGTAGACATGCTTTTAGAGATAAATTGTCAGATATGGGATATGTTGATGTTACTGATGACATCATAAATACCGCTTTTGGTAAATTTAAAATTTTAGCAGATAAGAAAAAACATATTTATGATGAAGATATAGCTGCTCTTGTAGATGACAGTTTAGTAACTGAAGACAATGTTATTAAATTAAAATCTTTAAAAGTATATGCTGGAACAGGAGAACCACAAAAAGCCGAAATGACATTAGAAGTTTTTGGTGAAGTTAAAAGTGCCTCTGATACTGGTGATGGTCCAGTGGACGCAATATTTAAATGTATTAAAAAACTCTATGCACATGATGTCAAACTACTATTATATAATGTTCATGCTGTCACTGAAGGTACAGATGCGCAAGCAACAGTTAGCGTTCGAATAGAAGAGAAAGGCAAAACTACAGTTGGTCAAGCAGCTGATACGGACACACTTGTGGCATCGGCCAATGCTTACTTAAGTGCATTAAACAAACTAATAATAAAAAGAAAAAAAACAGCGCCAGATGATGAAAATCTAAGCGTTCAAATTTAGAAAGGAAAATGTGTTTAAAGGTTTAACAGGATTAACTTCACTTTGGTCACAAGATATGGCTATAGACTTAGGTACAGCAAACACTCTTGTTGTTCTTAAAGATCAAGGAGTGGTATTAAATGAACCATCGGTTGTTGCAGTAATTGAGGATGCAGGAAAAAAATCTGTATTAGCTGTTGGAGATGAGGCAAAAACAATGTTAGGGAGAACACCAGGAAATATTTCAGCTATAAGACCATTAAAAGATGGAGTAATTGCAGACTTTGTGGTTACTGAAGAAATGATTAAGCACTTTATTAAAAAAGTTCATAAAAAAAATGCTTTTGCAAATCCAAGAATCTTAATTTGTGTCCCCACTGGCTCTACTCCTGTGGAAAGAAAAGCTATTCAAGACTCAGCATTAGCCGCTGGAGCAAGAAAAGTTCAATTAATTGAGGAGCCAATAGCAGCAGCGATTGGAGCAGGATTACCTATTTCAGAAGCTACTGGTTCGATGGTTGTTGATATTGGAGGTGGTACAACTGAGATAGCAGTAATGTCATTAGGTGGAGTAGTTTATTCAAAATCTTTAAGAGTCGCCGGAGATGCATTGGATCAATCTATAATAGCCTACATGAGAAAAAAAATGAATTTAATGATAGGAGACTCTACAGCTGAGAAGATTAAAAAAGAAATCGGTACAGCTATACCATCTTCGAATAATACTTTTTTAATGAAAGGTAGAGATATAAGGTCAGGAACACCAAAAGAGATTGAACTTACAGAAAAAGATGCTTGCGAAGCATTAATGCCAATTTTAAATCAAATTTTAGGTGGCATTAAAGAAGCTTTAGAAAATACTCCGCCTGAATTATCCGCAGACTTAATTGATATGGGATTAGTGCTTACAGGTGGTGGAGCTTTATTAAAAAATATAGATAAATTAATTTCTCAAGATACTGGTTTACCTGTAACAATTGCCGATGACCCTTTGTCATGTGTTGCTATTGGAACTGGAAGAGCTTTAGAAAACGAAGAATTGTTTTCTACAATGTTATCAGAGTACTAATTTATCTGCAGATGAATAAATGTCAGTTAGTAGAGATGATTTTAGCATAGCTTTTCGTTCGGCTCTTCTTCAAAGAGGTGGAGCACAAAAATTCTCTGTACTATCGTTAATTTTTTTAGCTTTAATTATTTTTTTTCTAGATGTTTATGGAGCAAAGTTTACTAAGCCTGTAAGAGGTTTTTTAAATGATGTAGTTTATCGGATAACTTTTTTAGCCTCTACGCCAACTAGATTTTTTCCTCAAGCAAGCAAAAATTTCTCTAGTTATTTAAATGTTAAAGCAGAAAACGAAAGATTAAAAGCAGAGATAGAAAAATATAAATCACTTGAACTTAATGTAGAATTTTTGTCAGATGAAAACAAAAACTTACAAAAAATTTTAGAAACAGAATATTTTAATAAAAATCTTAGTAATATTGTCCTCGCAAAAGTTTTAGTAGATAAAAATAGTCCTTTTTTAAAATCAATTATAATTAATAAAGGCACTAGTAGAGGCATAATGAAGGGTATGCCGGTTACTCATAATAACTACTTAGTTGGAAGAATAGTTGAGACAAATTATTTATCTTCAAGAGTTCTTTTATTGAATGATTTAAATAGTCGTATTCCTGTCACACTTGACCAAGGTGCACAAGCAATCCTTTCTGGTAGTGGTACAAGTAATCCAACCTTAGAATATTTGCCAGAGAATTATAAAATTATTGATGAGATAAATGTATTTGCCTCAGGTAAAGATGGAATATTTTCTCCAGGTACTCCAATTGGAATCACCAACCTAGATGGAGAAGTTGAATTATTTGTTGATCCCAATCAACTTTCTTTCGTAACAGTAAATTTAAGCATTCAAAATGCAGGAAAATTATAATGGCAAAAACTTCTCTATTTAATAAAATTTACAATGCTGGGCCATTATTACTTTTGTATTATCTTTGTATTAGTGAAGTAGATACAAATCTTGAAAAAATATTTGAAATTTTTACTCTGAATTTTCAAATTATTTTAATTTATTTTTGGGTTTTAAAAAGACCAGAGATAATGGCTAACGGTCATATTTTTTTGGCAGGTTTAATTAATGATGTTGTTATGGGTTTCCCTTTGGGTATAAGTTCACTGTCATATTTAATAATTATTTTTGTAGGAACTTACGTAAGAAATAAAAGCGTGAATACAACAATAGCTTCAGACTGGTTTACTTTTTTTATGGCGATGATATTTTCAAATTTGTTATTTTTTTCACTAATAAACAACTTTTCAGATTTACAATTTAGTTATTCAAAAATTGGATATAACATGTTTTTTACTCTTTTTATGTTTCCAATATTTTGGTTTTTGTTCAACATTTATCAAATGTCATTAATAGGAAATCGCGATGCTTAATCCAAGTTCAGGTAATACAGTTATTAAATCAAAGTTAATTGGTCGTAGAATGTTTTTGCTTAGTGCAGCTAAAGCGGTGGTAATGGTAGGCATTATTGGTAGATTAGTGACTTTACAGATTAACGAAAGATCAAAATACAAAACTCTATCTGATAAAAATAGGTTCAGAGAATGGAAACTGGCACCTGAAAGAGGAGTAATAAAGGATTTTTTTGATAAAGAAATAGCATCGAATGAGCAGGTTTACCAAGTTCACCTTATACCTGAAAATTCTAAAGATATAGAAAAACTTTTTGTAAGATTAAAAACAATTTTAAATTTAACAGATAATAGATTGGTTTATTTAAAAAGAGTTATAGCTAAACAGAAACCATGGGAACCTATAATTGTTTCAGATAATATAACTTGGTCAGAATTTTCGAGATTAAATCTATTTTTACATGAATTGGAGGGGGTTAAGCCAGTTGTATCAGTTGCAAGAATGTATCCGGATAATTCCTCGGCGCATATCTTAGGTTATGTTTCACAAGCAAGTGTAAAAGACCTTGAAACGAAAAAATACTTAAAAGATTTACATGTGCCCGGTATGAGCGTTGGAAAAACTGGACTAGAAAGAAAACTTGATGAAAAGATCATTGGCAAAATAGGATTTCAAAGATATGAGGTGAATGCTTTTGGAAAAAGAGTAAAACAAATTCAAATTAACGAAGGTCAAGCAGGAGAAAGTTACAAAACTACATTGGATTTTGAAGTTCAAAAGTACACAAATGAACTTTTAAAAGATAAGGCTGCAGCAGTATGTGTAATGGATGTATATAATGGAGACATAGTATCTATGGTATCGTCTCCTGGTTTTGAGCCAAATGAATTTGTTCATGGTTTAGATAAAAAATACTGGAATGATCTAATTAAAAATGAATTAAGACCATTAACAAACAAAACAATTTCAGGATTATACCCACCAGGTTCTACTATCAAAACTTTGGTCGCACTTAGTGCTTTAGAAAACGGAGTAATTAAACCCTTAGATACTTTTAGATGCAAAGGGAAAATTGAACTTTATGGAGAAAAATTTCACTGCTGGGAAAAGGATGGTCATGGAATAGTAAATTTGAGAAAAGGAATACAAAGATCATGTGACGTTTACTTTTATGAAGTTGCTAGAAAATTAGGAGTTGACCGTCTATCTGAAACAGCAAAAAAATTTGGATTAGGGAAAAAAGTACTTAATGGCTTCATTGAAGAAAGAGCTGGCGTTGTTCCTAATACTAAATGGAAGAAGAAGTTTATTGGACAAAATTGGTACCTTGGAGAGACACTACATTCTGGTATTGGTCAGGGTTATTTTCAAAGTACACCTTTACAATTATGTTTGATGACAGCTCAAATTGCTAATGGAGGATTTGAGATTAAACCAAGGATAATTTTTGACGAAAAAAATAATAGATTGAGAGATTATATTAAATATAAAAATGAAAATCCAAATGATCCATTGCCCACAGATCTTTTGCTTTCTAATTTTGAATTAAAACCTTTATTTAAAAATCAAGAGCATATAAATTTGATTAAAGATGCAATGTTTTCATCTTCAAATGAACCTGGAGGAACTTCTTATAGACATCGGTGGGAAAACAAAAAATTTACATTTGCAGGCAAGACAGGATCATCTCAAATAAAAAGATTTACAGAGGCACAGCGAGAGGCAGAGGTTAAACAAGAAAGTCTCCCTTATAAAGATAGGGATCATGCATTATTTGTAGCATTTGCTCCTTACAACAATCCTCAATACGCTATAAGTGTTTTAGTAGAACATGGAGGATCTGGAGGAAAAGCAGCGGCTCCAATAGCAAAAAAAGTTATTAAAAAAGTATTAGAAAGACACGAATTAAGAAAAAAAATTAACAGTTTAATAGGAGAATCTGTCTAATGTTTAGAGCAAGATCAATTCAATCCTCTTTAAGTTTAAAGGATAAAATTCTATCTATAGATTACGTTTTAGTGATCTCTATTTTTATACTCGGACTTTTAAGTATTTTAGCTATGTATTCAACTGATGGAGGAGAATTTAAATATCATACAAATAGCCACATTCTTAGATTCTTTGTTTTTTTTGGAATGTTTTTTGTTGTTTCGTTTATACAAATTAGATTTTGGCATAGCCAAAGCTATCTAATATATATTTTATTTTTTATTTTATTACTTGGAGTAAAATACTTTGGTTTGACTTCATCAGGTTCAAAACGATGGCTTGATTTATACTTTATGAATCTTCAACCGTCTGAATTAATGAAAATTGGACTGATTTTGTTTTTAGCTAAATATTATCACAGAGTTTCAATTGAAAATATAAACCAGATTAGATATCTTTTTTTACCTGTTGTAGTACTTATTTCCCCAATAATTTTAGTTGCAACACAACCTGATTTAGGGACATCTCTATTAATTGCTGCTGGTGGAATAACAGTAGCCTGGTTAGCTGGGGTAAGGGTAAAATTTTTTGCGATCTCTGGTTTTGCTTTTCTTGCTTTATTACCAATAGCTATTTCATTTTTAAAACCATATCAAAAGTCGAGAATATTAACTTTTTTAAATCCAGAAAGAGATCCTCTTGGTGCTGGATATCAAATCATTCAATCTAAAATTGCTATTGGTTCAGGCGGACTATTCGGAAAAGGTTTTTTACAAGGATCACAAAGCTATTTAGATTATTTGCCAGAAAAACATACCGACTTTATATTTACCCTGTTTTCTGAAGAATTTGGATTTTTTGGATCACTTTTCATTTTACTGCTATATGCTTTAATAGTTTGGAGAATAGTTAAAATTGGAAACGTGACACGAAGCAACTTTGGCAAATTATACTGTTATAGCTTTGCAACCGCATTTTTCATTTATGTGGTTGTAAATATGATGATGGTACTTGGTTTACTTCCAATTGTTGGATCTCCATTACCTATCATGTCTTATGGTGGATCCTCAATGATGGCTATAATGTTAGGTTTAGGAATAGCAATGTCTTGTAAAATTTATAAAGATACCCCAGTTAATTAAACCTATTTTGGTCAAATTTGATTTTATTATCATCTTGTATAATATGTAAATTGGTGGTTAATTTATGAAAATAATATGTTTGGTGATAAGAAAAAAAAACTTACAGACTCAGAAAGATCTTTAATTAGTGAAACGGTTAGCATTGAGGGCACTATAAATAGTTCAGGCGCTATAGACGTGGCTGGATTAATTAAAGGTCCGGTGTATTCCAAAGAGATTATAATTAGAGAAACTGGATCTATCACTGGCACAATAGAAGGTGACCACGTTGAAATTCACGGACATCTTGATGGAAAAGTTTCAGGCCAGGATGTAGTTATTGGTGCAACAGGGACTGTAAAAGGCGATATTGAATTTGGAAACAATTTAAAAACAGAGAATGGTGCAGATATAGATGGCTATATCAAAAAAACAAATAAATCTAAATCTACACTAACAGGTGACTTCTTATTTAAGAAGAAAGATAAAAAAGACCCTTCAGAAAATTCAGAGGAAAGACCAGAAGTTGTTAATAAAGAGGCCTTAGCCTAATCTACCGCACTACTATTTCTTTGAACATTGAAATATAATTTCCTAATGGAAAATTATAAATGTAAATCAGTTGGAATAATAGGTTCTGGTATCCAAGGCGTTTGTACAGGTTTGCAACTAATAAAAAAAGGAATACCTGTCACAATTTTCGACCGTCAAGATCCTTTATCTCAAGATTTTAAACCAGCTTCGTATGGAAACGCTGGACATTTTTCACCTTACGCTGTTTTACAACTCAATCGCCCCGATATTTTATTTGATGTTCCAAAGATGTTATTTAGTTCTTATGGACCTTTAGCCTTAAAATGGAATTACGTCCCCAAAATGATAAATTGGTTTTTTTACTATTTAAAAAACTGCAATAAAAAATCTATGATGCATACTGCTAAAAATATGCATCAAATTCTTAGTCTGTCAAATGATGCCTATGAGGAAATTTTCCAAGAAATAGATACAAATGGATTAGTTGAAAAAAAAGGCATAATTTATGTTTGGACAAATAAAAATCTTAAAAGTAGAAATTTAGAGATAAAAGTTCGGGATGAACTTGGAATTAAGCAAAAACTATTATCACAAAAAGAAGTTTTAGAATTAGAACCTAATTTGAATCCAGTTTTTGATGCTGGTATTATATATGAGTCCGCTATGCACGCTAGAGATCCACATGGAATACTAAAACAAATTTTCAAATTATTTTTAAAAAGAGGTGGAAAATTTATTCAAACGAATATTAAAAGCGTTGAACAGTCTAAAAATGATGAAACTATACTGAGATCAGAGAAAGAAGAATATAAATTTGAAAAATCTGTGGTAGCTTCAGGAGCTTTCTCCAAACAGTTTACAGATCAATTAGGAGAAAAAATTCCATTAGATACCGAGAGAGGTTATCACGTACATTTTAAAGGACAAGAAAAATTGATTTCAAGACCGGTAATCTTCTTAGACAGAGGTTTTGGAATGACACCAATGAATCAAGGACTTAGAGCAGTAGGCACTGTAGAACTCGGCGGAACTGAAAATCCTTTATCAAAAAAAAGAATTGATTATGTAATTAGATGTGCGAAAGAACTTCTTCCACAACTGGGAGCTCATGAGGATGAATGGCTAGGATTCAGGCCTACGCTACCAGATTTTCTACCAATACTCGGACCATCTTTAAAAAATAAAAACATCATCTATGCTTTTGGCCATCAACATTTAGGCTGGACTTTGGGAGCTATTACAGGCAAAATCGTATCAGGTATTGTTGCTGGAGAAAAAACAAATTTAGATTTATCTCCTTACAGTTCAAAAAGATTTAATTAGAAAATTCTTGTCAAAAAATTATTTAGCTTATACTTTTCTTACATTTGCGGCTTTATTCTGGTCAGGAAACTTTATTGTTGGAAAATTTGCTACTTTATTTGAGGTGCCACCTCTTACTTTAAATTTTCTAAGATGGGTCATGGTATGGTTTATTTTAATTCCTTTCACAATAAAAGAAATTGTAGCAAAGAAAAACTATATTAAAGAAAATTTTTTTGCCATTGGTATCATGGGAATATTATCAATCAGCACTTTTAATTCTGTCGTGTACCTTGCCTTAAATTTTACTCAAGTTATAAACGCAGTTTTAATGTTGGCTGCTATTCCACCCATGATAATAATTTTTTCCTCACTTATGAAAATTGAAAAAACAAATATGTTTCAATTATCTGGATTGTTTTTGTCAATATTTGGAGTTGCAACAATTATATCAAATGCAGATGTTCAAAAAATAATTTCTTTAAGTTTTAATAAAGGAGACATATGGATGCTAGTTTGTGTTTTGAGCTGGTCATTATATTCAACTTTACTCAAAAAAAATAAATTTCAATTATCTCAATTTTCTTTAATCCAAATCATGGTAACTGTGGGATTAATATTTTTAGTTCCGCAATTTTTATATGAACAATCAATCGGATTAGATGTAAAAATTAATAAAGCTTTTATATTTATTTTAATTTATGTAGTTATCTTTCCTGCGATCGCAGCTTACTATTGTTGGCAAAAAGCTATAGAATTAATAGGGCCTAATAGATCATCGATGTTTATCCAGTTAATGCCACTTTTCAGTGCATTAATGGCAATTATAATTTTCAAAGAAAAATTTCAATTATTCCATTTTATTGGAGCATCTTTTATTATATCTGGTATTTATTTATCAAATAGGAAAACTCAATGATTAAAGTTGCAGTACTGGACGATTATCAAAGTGCCTTTGAAGAGATTATCGATATAGAAAAATTTAAGAAAAAATTTGACTTTAAAATTTTTAATGAAGCTTTCATCGATGAAAATGAAGCTATTGAAGCCTTGGAGGAATTTGATGCATTATTTATTATGAGAGAAAGAACACCCATCACAAAAAATTTATTAATAAATTTACCAAATCTTAAATATATAATGACCTCAGGTATGCGCAATAACTCAATTAATTTAGAAGAAACGAAAAAAAAAGGTATTTTGGTGTGTGGAACTGAAATAAATCCAAATCCAGCAGCTGAGATCACTTGGACTTTAATATTAGGCCTTTTGAGAAACGTTAAGCAAGAAATTGATAATATGTTTCAAGGATATTGGCAGACTACCATTGGTTCAGAATTAAAAGGTAAAATGTTGGGAGTAATAGGCTTGGGAAAAATTGGAACACAAGTTGCAAAGGTAGGCAAAGCTTTTGGAATGGAAGTTTGTGCTTGGAGTGAAAATCTAAATTTGTCTCACGCAAATGAACTTGGTGTATTACCTATGAGTAAAGAAGATTTACTTAAAAATTCAGATATAATTTCTATTCATTTAGTCTTAGGTGAAAGATATAAAAACTTAATTACAAAAAAAGAAATTGAAATGATGAAAAAAACTTGTTTTCTAATCAACACTTCGAGAGGCCCAATTATTAATGAAAACGATTTAGTTGATGCTTTAAAAGATGAAAAAATAGCTGGTGTTGGTTTAGATGTTTATGATAAAGAACCTCTTCCACAAGACCATAAACTTCGATTTTTTCCAAATGCTTTATTATTACCCCATATTGGTTACGTGACTGCTGAGAATTACTCAAAATTTTATCCGCAAATGATTGAAAATTTAGAAAGTTGTCTAGAAAACAAGCCTCTACGGATAATCTCATAGAAAAGCACTTCCATTACAGGTTGTATTATATATAAACTCATTTTGAGTGATTCGTTTGTTTTGTAACGAACAAATCTCTGCTTAAATTGGGGAAATTATAAAAGGGAGTATGAAAAAAATTTTAGGCTGTTTGCTTGGACTCACTTTGCTAACTGGTTGTGCAGAGTCTTTAGCTCTATTAGGACCTACCTCTACCGCAGTAACTGGTGGAAAAATTACACAATCAGCTTTTTCTACAGCAGTAAATTATGGAGTAAAAAAACAAACTGGAAAAAGTGCGATGGAACATGTAATGACATACGCTGAAGAAATGAATCCACAGAAAAAAAAGAAAGAGCCCTGCCTATCATTTGCTGAAAAAACTAACTCAGAAATTTGTGCTATTGTGAAAACACAATTAAAAATAACTAAATCGAAGATCTTAGAAATATCAAAAGAAAAATCTTTAAAAGATCTTACATCATCACTTCAGTCCAAAATAAATAAAAAATCTAAAATTAAGTACTTAGATTAACTAATCTAAAACGAAATCAGTCTAGCCAATTTAAGATCTTGACAACTGTAGGTTGTGTTAATAAAACTAATGCGCTCACAATTAACTTTTAATTAAAGATGAAGCAGATATGAACCATTTAAAACAAATTTCAAACATGAAAAAAATATTAATTCTATTATCAACGGTTTTTTTACTTACTGGGTGCGCTGAGTCTTTAGCATTACTCGGTACTGGCACATCTAATGGAAAAATATTACAGTCTTCTATTAATTCAGCAGTAAGTTATGGAGTTAAAAAACAAACAGGAAAAACTCCATTGGAACACGTTATTGCTTATGCAGAAGAAAAAAATCCTGAGAAAAAAAAAGAAACCTGTATTACTTCGTTTGAAATAACAAGATCTGAATTTTGCACGATTGTTAAAAAACAAATTAAGTCTAAAAGCACTAATATGATGGAAAAGACTACCGAAATTGCGAAAGAATATCCAAAAAAAATAATTAAAGAGATATCTAAGATTGAAAAGATAGCCAAAAATTCAACTATTTATAATAGAAGGTAAAATTAATTTTTTCTTAAAAGATGGCCCCAACAAATAATTGGGACCACCTAGTTTATTTTTATGCAGCCAAAGCTTGTTTAATATCTGCAACAATATCATCTGGATGTTCTATACCAATTGATAATCGAACATAACCTGGCGTAACACCTGCAGCTAACATTTCTTGCTCAGTTAATTGACTGTGAGTTGTTGTAGCCGGATGAATCGCTAAGCTTCTAGCATCACCAATATTTGCCACGTGGTAAAGCATTTTTAAGTTATCAATAAACTTAGCTCCTGCTTCTTTTGTGCCTAGATCCATACCTATCAAAGATCCATAACCACCTTGCATATATTTTTTAGCTCTATCTCTAATTTCACCTTGGTAATTAGTTGGA
The DNA here is from genome assembly GCA_902635225.1 of uncultured Pelagibacteraceae bacterium. Lineage (GTDB taxonomy): Bacteria > Pseudomonadota > Alphaproteobacteria > Pelagibacterales > Pelagibacteraceae > Pelagilacustribacter. Next base: position 66,152 of record CACPNG010000001.1, read on the forward strand.
TAGATTACTTTTTTAACTTTTTTGTGCCCATCTAAGAAATTAACAACTTTTTCAGCATTACTACAATGTTGTTTCATTCTTAAAGCTACAGTTTCCAAACCTTGAATGATTTGAAAAGCGTTGAATGGACTTAATGGAGCACCCAAGTCTCTCAATAAAACCACTCTAGCTCTAATTACAAATGGAATATTAGCACCAGTTAATTGTGGAACTGCATCTGCCCAAACTGCACCGTGATAACTTTGATCTGGCTCATTTAATAGAGGTTGTCTTTTTCTATCTTTAATCCAATCAAAATTTCCTCCGTCTACAATTATTCCTCCAATCGAAGTACCATGACCACCAATATATTTTGTCAAAGAGTGCATTACGATTGCAGCTCCATGAGCTAAAGGTTTACATATTACCGGTGAAGCTGTGTTATCGATAATTAAAGGTATACCTTTTTTTTTACCGATATCAGAAACTTCTTTAATTGGAAAAACACGAAGGTATGGATTTGGAAGAGTCTCACCGTAGTAAGCTCTTGTTTTATCATCAGTCACTTTTTCAAAGTTTTTTGGATCTGCAGGATCTGCAAATCTAACTTCAATACCTTGTTGTCTTAAAGTATTTTTAAATAAGTTTACTGTGCCTCCATATAAGTCAGTCGAAGCAACGATGTTATCTCCAGCTTGTGCTAAGTTTTGTATACACATTGCTGAAGCAGCTTGACCTGATCCAACTGCGCATGCCGCCACACCGCCTTCAAGCGCTGCAACTCTTTTTTCTAGCACATCAACAGTTGGGTTCATTATACGTGTGTAAATGTTACCAAACTCTTTTAGACCAAATAAATTTGCAGCATGTTCTGCATTTTTAAATTGGTAAGAAGTTGTTTGATAAATCGGAACTGCTACAGCTGTTGTAGTAGGATCAGCTCTATAATCACTACCATGTAAGCCAATAGTTTCCGGATGTTTAAAATCAGCCATTGATTTTCCCCCTTATTGTTTCTCTTGTTGTTTCGTTCATTTTTTCTCCGTCTTTCTGGAGAAGAATGAACGAAGTTAAATTCTGTTCATCTTCTCCTTTTTAGTACTTCGGCATATGCCAGGTGTACAATATGGTTCAAATACCCGGTTTAATTTTAGATTGGGTCCAAAAAAAAACCACCGGCTAAAGCGGTGGTCTAAATGACTTTTGCGCTTTAGCTGGATTTATTAAGCGCCCGCAAGTTGCCTTAACTCAGCGCTATTTAATTTATAGCAATAAATTCAGGATTTTGTCAACTATCAATTAAATATTATTCCAGAACGATTTTGCAAGGTTTATTCCTGACAAATCTTTATATGCGGTTAGTCCAGTAGGGCTAGTAATGTTAATATCACCGATCAATTTTTCTTGTACGAAATCTATCCCAGCAAAGTATATATTATTTTTCACTAAAAGTTTCCCTATTGCTTTACTAGCATTAACTTCTTTACTTGTTAGTTTTGTTAAGTTCGCTTTAGCTCCTTTACTCATATTAGATAAAATACTACCTTTTTTTGGCACTCTAGAAATAGCACCTACAACCTTTCCTTTTATAATAAAAACTCTTTTATCACCTTTAGAAACTCCAGGTAAAAACTTTTGAAAAAATAAATGATTATGATTTTTTATTAATTTTTTAATTTTATTAGCATTAAAGGTTTTAAACAAAATTACATTATTGCCACTAAAACCATTAATTGGTTTAGCTACAACAGCTTTATATCTTTTAAAAAAATTCCTTATCTCATTAAGATTTTCACTGATTAAAGTAGGAGGCATATACCTCATAAAATTAATAGAAAAAAGCTTTTCAGAAACATTTCTTACTGCTGATGGATTATTGATTATCTTTACTTTTTTGGAAATATGGCTAAGCAAAAACGTTGTATATAAATAACGATTATCAAAAGGAGGATCATTTCTAATTAGAATGACCTTTGATTTTTCAAGGTTAAAATTGATCGTTTTTAATAATGAGTAAAATTTCTTTTTGCTATTAAGAATTTTAATATGCTTACATAAAGCTACAACTTTTCCATTTAAAAAACTTAAATTTTCTGGTTCAAAATAAAATATTTTATAACCTCTTTTTTGCGCTTCTGCAGCTAGGAGTATAGTCGTATCTGTTTTAAGATTTACTCTTTTAAGATCAGAACCCTGAATAGCTAAAATTTTCGTCATGATTTACTAAAAAGTTTAAGTTTTTTGTTTTGTTATATTGTTCAATCAGTATTTCTGCTCTAGTTTTTTTATTCTTAATAATTTCCTCTATATGTTTTAAGTAGATTGTCTCATTTTTTCCACTTTTATTAAGCTCATTTCTTTTATCTAAGCCTTTTTTAGAAATATCCAAAAATATTTTTGCCCAATCAATTAATTTTTTATTTTTTAGCAAAGTGTTTAATCCTTGTTTGGGCGCGTTTAAATATGCATCCATTACTTCTTCTTTTTTCCAGTTTTTAATTATTTCATAAGTCTCATCTAAAGATCCATAAATTAATCCAGTAAAAAATGAGGGGCCGTTACAAATACAGCCAAAATTACATGTATCTAAAGATCTAAATTCTATAACTTGCTTTAATCTTATCTCAGTAAAAATAGTGCCTAGGTGATTTTCAAAATCTTCTAAGGTTGGTTTTTCTCCTTTAAGAAAATTTAAACTACCATCTAAAAAGTCTTTAAAAGTTTGACCATTAGGCGAGAAGTATTTTCCTTTTTTTTTAAGAAATAAAATTGGGTAATTGATTACATAATCAATATATTTTTCAAAATTAAGTTTTTCAAAAGTAATAGGTATTATTCCGCCTCTATTAGTTTCTTGCCAAACTTTTCCTCTATAAGATAAAAAACCTGAAAGCTTGTTTTCATTAAAAGGAGAGTTTGCAAAAAGAGCAATAGTTAAGGGAGCTAAATAGTTTCCAATTTTAAATTTTTTTTCAAAATCTTCTTCAGAAGTGTAATCATAATTAATCTGAATACCGGCAGTTTTGTACATCATATCTAAACTTAATTTCCCGCCTTTTGGCATTTCTGATGTCATAATTTTGTAACGTTCTTTAGGGCTTTTAGGGATCTCAATTAATTTATTAAAAGGATCGTATGCAATAGATGAAGTTGTTATAGAGGCAGAGTTAAAAACTTCTTTCAACTCATTGAAATGAGAACTATTTTCTGAACAAACTAAATGTATATTTTTAAAAGGTGCACCTGATAATTCATATTGAAACCCTGGCTCAGTAGTAATCTTTTGATTTTTCCTTTTTAAACCAATTATTTTGTCTTTTTCATATTGAAGCTCCCAACCATTATTTTGTAGAAGTTTAAATATTTTTTTTATCTCTTCATAATCAATTCTTTTGAGATCTTTTTTATTAAAAAGAAATTTTTCATGCTCAACACCTATTCTAAGTTGATTATCCTCTTTTATTCCGTCAGTGAAATATTTAATTAATTGGCTTTTATTTTCTACGAGTGTAGGTGAGTTATTAGTCAAAAGTCTTTAACTCTAATACATTTCCATTTGGATCTTCAATAAAAAATGTATTCTGTTCAAACTCTGTTCCCTCAAACCTTGTGTAGGGCTTATCAATATAATTAATTTTATTGGCTTCAATATTAGATTTGATTTTATTAAAAACTTCTTTTTTTAAATGTACGCCAAAGTGCGGGACTGGAACTTGCCCCATATCTACATCATGTCTCTCTCTAGGCAGTTTCATAGATGTTTGGTGTAAAGTAAGTTCGTTTCCCCAAAAATCTATATCAACCCATTTACCATCTTCACGATTACCAGTTTTGCACCCTAAAATATCAGTGTAAAAAGCTTCCGCTTTTTTTAAATCTCCCGCAGGGATGGCTAAATGAAATGAATTACTCATGCGAACTTGTATATATTCTTCTTTAAATTTTTCAAGTAGTCATTATATACATATTATGATCGAGTATTTAGAATCTATTAAAAAAAGAGATCCTGCGGCAAAATCCATACTGAGTATCATTCTTACTTACCCAGGGGTTAAGGCAGTTTTCTTTCACCAAATTTCTAACTTCTTTTACAAGGCTGGCTTTGATCTTATCGCTAGGATAATTTCACAAACAGTAAGATTTTTTACTGGCATAGAAATACATCCGGGAGCAAAGCTTGGAAAAAATTTATTTATTGATCACGGAATGGGTGTAGTGATTGGTGAAACTTCTGAAGTAGGAGATAATGTAACTATTTATCACGCAGTTACCCTTGGAGGAAGTTCTCCTAGTATAGATAGTGAAAAACAACGTCACGAGAAAAGACATCCTACTATTGGTCACGATGTTGTAATAGGTTCTGGCGCTCAAATTATTGGTCCAGTAAAAGTTGGAAATAATTCTAGAATAGCAGCTAACGCGGTTGTTGTGAAAGATGTTCCAGAAAATGCAACAATGGTTGGAATCCCTGCTAAAGCAGTCAAGCTAGACAATAAAGGTAACTTTAGACCTTACGGTGTCGATGATAAAGTAAAAGATGAATAAGGATTGGGATCCAAATTTAACTCCAGAACAAAATTATGTTTTGAAACAAGAGGGTACCGAGTCTCCTGGCAGCAGTCCATTGAACCAGGAAAAAAGAGAGGGTTCTTATCATTGCGTTGGATGTGGAACAAAATTATTTGAGTCTTCTACTAAATACGAAAGTGGTTCTGGTTGGCCTTCTTTTTTTGAATCTATTCCTGGTGTATTTGAGGAAAAAAAAGATATGCACATAGGTTATCCGAGGACCGAATATCATTGCAAAAAATGTGGAGGTCATCACGGTCATGTATTTGATGACGGTCCAAAACCTACTGGAAAACGTTATTGTAACAACGGTATCTGTTTAGTTTTTAAACCAAAAGGCGAGTAGTTACTCACAAACCAATTAAGTGTTTTAATACAACTTATCAAAAAATTATAATTATTCTTGTCATGTCCTCTAGACCAAGGCGGCACAAGTTTGTAAGATTATCATTTCATCCACCATGAAGAAGCAAATTATTTCCCTACTTATAATTATATTCTCGTTAATTTCATTTCATACTCACGCATTAGAACAAAATTGGAAACCAGCTCAGGATGGAGATAAAATTATTTTAATAAGACATGCTAAAGCTCCTGGGGGCGGAGACCCAAAAGGATTTAAAATTGATGATTGTAAAACTCAAAGAAATCTCGACATGATGGGCATTAATCAAGCAAAAAAAATTGGTAAACTTTTTAGAAAAAAAAAAATTAAAATTGATAGAGTTTTATCAAGCCAGTGGTGTAGATGCAAAGATACAGCAAAATATGCTTTTGGCAATTTCAAAGAATTTTCTGCGTTAAATTCTACTTATACTCCGCCATACGATCAAAATGAAAAACAACAGATTAAGGACTTAAAAAAATATGTAAATAGTTGGAATGGTAAAGGGGGAAACCTAGTTTTAGTTACGCATTATGTAATTATCTTGGCAATAACTGGAGAAACAACAAGATCTGGTGAACTAGTCATCACTGATAAAAATTTTAAAGTTTTATCTACAATTAATACTTTTTAAAAAAATATAAAATATCCAACTGCAATTAAAATTAAATATTCAATAAATGTTTTTATTTTTAAAAGAGTGTTCTTATCCTGAAATTTGTTATTGATGAATAAAGTTAATCGAGAAAAAGCCAATTGAACCAAAATAATACTTAAAGCTATACCAAGTAAAGCATGGTAAAAGCTAAAATTTTTTAGTCCATAAAAGCAAGCTGCGATAAATGTGAACCAGGATATATTGGTTACAAATAAAGTAATTAAAATACCTGATCCTTTTTTAAAAATACTTTGAGACTTGATGAAAGTATATGACCACAAAAGGGTGAATAAAAAACCTGCATATTTAATTATCATGAGCCAATATTGTAATTGCGGTAAAGTTCAAAGGCAAATATAAACGTTATATGATCATTAAACTTGTGTTTGCTTTTGGGGCTGGATTTATAAGTTTTCTTACACCTTGTGTACTTCCAATTATCCCTGGTTATATTTCTTATATTACTGGAAAAGATTTGGGAGAAATAGATAAAAACAAATCAATAGTTCTAACTAAAACTATTCTTTTTTCATTAGGTTTCTCATTTGTTTTTATAACACTTGGAGCCGCCGCCTCTGCAATAGGGAACGTGCTTCTTTTTTTTTCTAATGAATTAAGAATTTTTGCAGGATTAATAATTATTATTTTTTCATTACAGATGTTAGGCTTTTTAAATTTTTCTTTTTTAAATACTGAAAAAAGATTTGAAACTAATTCAAATTATAAAGATAATTATGCATTTCCATTTATAGTTGGTGCAGCTTTTGCATTCGGTTGGACCCCATGCATCGGCCCAGTTTTAGGATCTATAATTGCTTTATCTGCAACTGAGGCTACGATTAGTAAAGGAATTTTATTATTATCATTTTACTCCTTAGGATTAGCCATTCCATTTATATTATCAGGATACTATATGAGTAGATTTTTAAATTCTAAAAAAGGTTTTGGAAAATATTATGGGACTATTACAAAATCTGGCGGAGCTATTCTTTTAATTACTGGCATCTTGATTACCACAAATTATATTCAAGTAATAAGTTATTATATTTTGACGACCTTTCCAATTCTCGCTAAGGTTGGTTAATGAGCGAAATAACGGTCTTAGGAATTTTTGTTGCCGACATAAGTTTTTCTGGACCTAAAATCCCATCAATAGGTGAAACTATTTTGGGAAAAAAATATAATGTGGGTCCAGGCGGAAAAGGTTGCAATCAAGCCATAGCAATTGCCAGACTTGGCGGAAATACAAACTTTATAAGTAAAATTGGTAAGGATGCATACGGAGATTTAGCTCTTAAAACTCTTGAAAAAAATAAAATTTCTACAGAAAATATTATTCAAGATGGCAATCAACAAACTGGTGTAGCTGGAATTTTAGTTGATCAAAATACTGGAAAAAATGCAATAAATGTAATTGTAGGCGCCCCAAGTTCTTTGAAGATAAGTGAAATTGAAAAACAAATTAATTTAATAAAAAAATCGAAAATTTTTTTAACTCAATTAGAAGTTCCAAAAGTTGTTACATTACATTGTTTGAAAACTGCTAAAGAAAATGGATGTACTACAATTTTAAATCCTGCACCAGCTTCTGAAATTTCAAATGAGTTTTATAATAATATCGATTTTTTTACACCTAATGAAACTGAGGCTGAATTTTATACAGGCATAAAGATAACTAATGAACAAGAGGCAAAGCATGCAGCAGATAAGCTTATAAATTTAGGAATAAAAAAAGTAATAATTACTCTAGGAGAAAAAGGTTTATTTTATTCTGATGGAAAAGAAGAAATTTATCTAAAAGCTAGTGCAGTAAAAGCTATTGACACTACTGGAGCAGGAGATGCTTTTAATGGAGGTTTAGCTTTCAGTTTATTGAAAGAAAAACCTATTAAAGATTGTTTAGAATTCGCAAATAAAGTTGCTGGAATATCTACAACTAAACTTGGAGCAGGGGATGCAATGCCTTTTATTCAAGATATTAAATAATTTTATTCAGGTTTAAAAATTAAACAAAGACCATTATTACAAAATCTTTTACCACTTTTTGTTGGTCCATCATTAAAGACATGTCCATGATGCGCGCCGCATTTAGCACAATGATATTCTGTTCTTTTCATTCCAAATTTATAATCTATTTTAGTTTTAAATGCTCCAGGTAAAGCCTCTGAAAATGATGGCCAACCAGTGCCACTGTCGAATTTACTAGTAGAGGCAAAAAGTTTATTTCCACAATTAGCGCAATGATAAAAACCCTTTCTACTTTCTCTTAGTAAATCACTAGAAAAAGGTCTTTCAGTACCCTCGTTAAACATTATTTCTTTTTGTTTTTTTGTAAGGTTTTTATTGATAATTTTCTTTGTATTAGCAAATAGTGAGTTTAAAGGAAGAATAAAAGAAGAAAAAATTGTTAAGCTTAAATATTTTAAAAAATTTCTCCTCATTTTTCATCTATTATTTTATCTAATTCACCATTTTTATTAGCTTCCTGAAGTTTATCATTACCACCAATGTAATGATCGCCGATAAAAATTTGAGGGATAGTTCTTACGCCATTAGTTCTTTGGAGCATTTCTTTAGCATTTGCTGGATCTGCCCAAATATCTATTTCCTCTATCTCAACATTTTTTGTTTTTAACAACGCTTTAGCTGCCGCGCAAAATGAGCAAGGATTACCAGTATACATTGTAACTTTTTTCATAATTAATATATATCAGTTAATTTTATTTTTTCTCTAAGTTTCTTTCTACCTAATTGAAACTTTTTTCTGTGTTTAATGCTAGTATTGTGCACTCTTTTCCTCCACAAACGGAAGGAGCCTGGTTTTAAATTTTTCCTCATTATTTTAATGACTTGAGATTCATTCTTTCCAGTTTTTTCTTTTATCTCCTCAAAAGTTATCCTATCGGCCCACGCAGCCCAAATAATCCAATTATCATCTTTTTCTTTTGGCTCAGGATTTTTAACTCTTGTTTGAGGGATAAAACTTTTTTTCTTCATAAATTTATATATAGTGACTAATTAAATGTTTCCAACAGACTATATAATATTTTTACAAATCATTTTATTTTTATTTATTTCTCCAGGTCCGCCCAGAGTTGTAATTGTTTCACACACTTTAAACTATGGATTAAATAGATCTGTGTGGACTGCTTTTGGAGATATATCTGCAAATACTATTCAAGCTATTTTAGTAGTTTTTTTAATTGGATCATTTTTAAGCGATAATCCTCAAGTGCTCTATTATCTTAAATGGGCAGGTATATTTTATATTGTATATCTAGCTTATGACACTTTTACTTCGAAAATAAAAAGTTTTCATTCTAAAGATCAAAATTTAAAATCACCATTTTCTTTTTATAAAGATGGTTTATTAGTTGCAGGTTTAAGTCCAAAAGCGATTTTATTTTTTGGAACTATTTTTCCAAGTTTTATAAATTTCAGTTCAAATATTCTTTCACAGTTTTTAATCTTATTAATTACCTATGTTGTTTTAGATTTTTTAACTTTAATGATTTATGGATTAGCAGCTGAGAAAATTTCAGTATGGTTAAGAAGCAAACCAAAGCTATTAAATACAATTTCTGCGTGTGTTCTTCTAATTTTAGCAGTTTACATTGCTGCGACACAGAATTTTTAATTAATACTAACTGTTGTCAAAAACTTTATTTCTTGTTTTAATTATTCAATTTTAATTAATTAATTAATAACAAGAAGGGAAATAATGAATAAAATAGCAAAACTATTTGTTACATTTTTTTCAGCAATAACTTTAGCACTTGTATCGTTTACTTCTTCTTTTGCAAAAGTAGAAGGTGAATACATTGTGTTAGGTTCTGCAATATCTCTTACAGGTAAATACTCTTCAAATGGAGTTCATACTCAAAATGGTTATAACATGGCCGTTGATAGAATTAACAAAATGGGTGGAGTAGAAGTACAAGGTAAGAAATATAAGTTTGAGATCATTTACTATGATGATGAATCAAATCCAAAAAGAGCCGCTCAGTTAGCTGAAAGACTAATTAAACAAGATGGCGTTCATTACATGCTTGGACCATACAGTTCAGGTTTAACGAAAGCCATTGCACCAGTAACCGAGAAATATAAAATTCCTATGGTTGAAGCGAATGGTGCATCTAGATCTTTATTTACAAAAGGATACAAATATTTGTTCGCGGTGTTATCACCAGCTAACCAATACCTTGAAGTAGCTATTGATTTAGCGGTAGAAAAAAACGGTGGTAAAGGAGTAAAAATTGCTCAAGCATTTGAACAAGATGCTTTCTCACAAGACGTGAGACTTGGTATTTTAGATGCAGCAAAAAGAACTGGATCTGAGATCATCATCGATGACAAACTACCAAAAGAACTTAACGATATGGCAGCTACATTGGCTAAAGTAAAAGCTGTTAAGCCAGATGTGCTTGTTGTATCAGGTCACACAAAAGGTGCGTTAACTGCAATCAGACAAATATCTGAAATGAAAGTTGATGTTCCTATGTTAGCGATGACACACTGTGATGCTGCTAAACTTTCTAAACAACACGGAAAGAAATCAGAATTCGCGCTGTGTGCTTCTCAGTGGCACAAAAATTTATCTTACAAAGATAAATTCTTTGGCTCTGGTAAGAAATACGCTAAAGACTTCCAAAAAGAATTTGGATATGACCCGCCATATCAATCAGCAGAGTCTTCTGCAGCATTGTTAGTATTTAAAGATGCGTTCGAAAGAGCAAATTCTTTTGATAGAGATGCAGTAAGAGATGCGCTAGTTGATACAGAAATGCAAACTTTCTATGGAAATATTAAATTTGGACCTGGTGGCCAAAACGTTGCCAAGCCAATGATCTTGTTCCAAGTAAGATGTAAAGGCGATGATTGTGAGAATAGAGTAGTAGCTCCTACAAAATGGGCTTCTGACAAGTTCTATCATCCAATCCCGAAATGGTCTGAAAGAAGCTAATAACTTCTGAATAATTTGAAAAGCCCCTAGTTTTCTAGGGGCTTTTCTTTTATAAGTTTTGAAATTTTATGGACTTTCTTATTTTTAAAGCTCCAATGTTAATGGTCCAGGCATCACTGGACGGAATTCTTTTAGGTATTTTGTTTGCTTTGATTGCATATGGAATGGCACTTCAATGGGGCGTAATGAATATAATTAACATTGCGCAAGGAGACTTAGTTATTCTTGGAGGTTATATTGCATACACTATTTATCTCTGGGGAATTCATCCTGCTTGGGGAGTTATTATTTCTCCAATTATAATGTTTTTTGTGGGATGGGGACTTTACAAACTTGTAATTAATAAAGTTGTAGATCGAGATTTATTTATTTCAATATTAGCAACTTTTGGAATAGCTATTGTCTTCCAACAATTAATGAATTTTATTTTTGGTGCAGACGTAGTTGTTGCACAGTCTGAATACGGAACAACAATGTTATTTGATAACTCAGTAACTTTACCGAATTCAAAAATATTCTCAGCTTTTATTAGTGTTTTATACGCAATAGCTTTAGTTATTTATATGAGGAAATCTAAACTTGGAAGGGCTATAAGAGCAACGGCACAAAATGCAAGAGCTGCAAAAATTTTAGGTGTAGATACAGAAAAAGTTTATGCTGCAACTTTTGGAATTAACGCTGCGCTATGCGGAATTGCAGGAGCTTTAATTTCAATAACTCTAACACTTCACCCTTATGTAGGTCTTCCATATACAGTAAGATCCTTCATGATAGTTATCGTTGCAGGTCTTGGAAACTTACCTGCAGTAGCGGTTTCAGGGATGGGGCTAGGACTTTTTGAGGAATTTGCTGATTATATTTTAGGGACAGAATTTAGAATTGGCGCGGTATTTTTACTACTAGTTTTAATATTAGTTTACAGAAGATTTAAACTTTCGAAAAAAAGGGAATATTTAAAATGAGAAAAATTATTTTATTTTTAACTTTGTTGATGGTTTCATCTGCATTTGCTGATGAAAAACCAGGTAGATTTTTTAAAGATCAGCCAGATGTAACTAATGATCCGCAAGTTCATTTCATTTACTTGTTAAATAAAGATAGCATAGACAATGAGTGGGATATTAATGGAAAAATGGAATCTGAACTCATGGAAGTGAATGAAAAATTTTTTAAAATGACAAAAGGTAAACAAAAATTTAGATATGATATGAGAAAAGATGGAAAACTAGATATTTCATTTGTTAGATTAGACAAAAAATTCAAAGGAAATTATGGAATGAACTATCCAGATGCTTTTCTTACTAAAAACGGATTTAATGATCCAAATAAACTTTATTTTACATGGGCTGATGTTGGTCATCGAGATGGTGGTCAAGGATCCGTTCATCATGGATACATATTTTTAAAAAGTAAACACATTGGTGTAAAAGCAAAAAGAAGTATTATGACACTGCATGAATTAGCTCACGTAGCTGGTTTTGCATGGACGTGTAACAAAGGAAATTACGGAGGTAGTCATATTAGAAATACAATCGTTGGAGGACCTGAGAGTGGTGATAAATACAAATTGGGTAGTATATATGATCACGGAGATCCTGCCTGCCCAGATATGAAAGACTTGGTTTTTTTAACACCAACTTCAGATACACCTTTCAATCCGGTCGAATTAAAATGTGCTATGGCCGCAGAAGTTGGAAGAGGTATTGCGCCTAACCCTGATTATAAATGGAGAGATAGATATTCTCATAAAAAATTACAAAAAGTATCTAAGAAAAGAACTTGGTGCACTTATAACCGTTATAAAAACTTTAAAGAGGGTTAACATTAAAAATGAAACAAAAAGATTTAATTTTATACTCTGGTTTAATTATCTTAGGTTTAGCAGCACCTTATTTGTTTTCTGCTTTTAAAGTTCAGCTTACATATCTTTGCGTCTTGATTGTTCTAGCAATGACTTGGAACTTACAAGGTGGAGAGATGGGCTACAATACCTTTGGAAATATTCTTTTCTATGGTTTAGGAATGTATTTAACTGCCTCGGTTCAAGTGGGAATGTTTTTTCCGCTAGCTGAGTGGACTGAAAGTGGTGGAGAAAAAACATTTGTTCATACTACGGCACAATATTTTCAAGGAATAGGTGTCGGATTATTAGTTTCAGCAATTGTTCCTGCTGTTATTGCTGGCGCTATAGGTTATGCAATTTTGGGATTAAGAGGGCACTATTTTGCCATTTGCACTTTAGGTTTAGGTATCGCGGCAGGTGAAATTGCTGGCGGAATAGAAATAATTGGAGCTGGTCAAGGTTTCACCACTCCACCTTTTCCTGCTGAAATAGTTGACACAGAAGCTAGAGGGAAATTCTTCTACTTTTTAAGTTTCGCATTACTAGTTGGAACATTTATTTTTGTTAAATACATTTACGGTTCTAGATTTAGATTAATTTTAAATGCAATAAGAGACAATGAGGATAAAGCGGAAGCTATGGGTATTCAAACTATGAAATATAAAATTGTAGGTTGGATGTGTTCAGCTTTCTTCTGTGGTCTTGCAGGTGGAATTATGGGTGGACTAATTGGGTATATAGACTCAACAGATGTTGCATTTGATGGAAGAGAGATGGGAGTATTTATGGTTCTCATGGCAATACTTGGCGGTAAAGGAACTTTATGGGGACCAGTAATTGGTGCAACTTTATTTCATTTTTTCAAAGAAGGACTATGGACGTTAATATTAGGCTGGCAGTATGTAGCGTTAGGAGTTTTAATCGTAGTAATCGTAGTTTATTTCCCAGAGGGATTAATGGGTTGGTTGCGAGAAAAATATCCTGAAAGATTTGGTGAAGTGATAGATGAAAAAGATCGTAAAGCACAGGTGGAATTAAAATGAGTATTTTACAAGTTAAAAATGTAAGTAAATCTTTTGGTGGTGTTCAAGCTAACGTAGATATTTCTGTTTCGGTAGAGCAGGGATCAATAGTTGGTTTAATAGGACCTAATGGTTCAGGTAAAACTACTTTATTTAATTCTATTGTTGGAACTCATCCGATTGATAAAGGATCAATTGTTTTTGATAATACAGAAGTTTCCGAAATGCCAGTTCCAGCAGTTGCTAAACTTGGTTTATTAAGAACCTTTCAACAAACAAGAATTTACTCGAAACTAAATTGTGTAGAGAATATGCTAATAAGTCACAAAGCTAGTGATTCAGGATTTATTTTTGCAAAAGTACCTGTTGAACTTACTGAGAAAGCAGAAAATATTTTAAACTTTGTTGGTCTTTATCAAAAAAGAAATTTGAGAGCGGGTGATTTATCATTTGGACAACAAAAATTACTAGAATTAGCGATGGCTTTGATGAATGAGCCTAAAATGCTTTTATTAGACGAGCCTACAGCTGGAATTAATCCAACTTTAATTAACGGTATCATAGATAGATTAATTAAAATAAATAAAGATTATGGAATTACTTTATTAGTCATAGAGCACAATATGAAAGTAATTATGAGTTTAGCACAAAAAATTTTCTGTTTAGCGCACGGTAAAATGCTAGCAGAAGGTTCACCAGATCAAATTAAAAATGATAAGCGGGTTGTTGACGCTTATTTAGGGGCGCAATAATGGCAAATCAATACGATGTTTTAGGTAAAGCACCTGGTTTAGAAGATTTAAATAAATTATCTCCTAACGACGTTCATCTAACCATAAGAGGTTTAAATGCTGGCTACGGAAAAATGGAGATCCTACATAATTTTGATTTAACAGTAAGTAAAGCTCAATCTTTGTGTTTAATAGGTCCTAACGGAGCAGGAAAATCTACAATACTTCACTCCATTTATGGGTTTACAAATATATTTGATGGGAAAATTGAATTAGAAGGAAATGAAATTACGACATTAACTCCTGCACAGAAGCTTAGTAAAGTGGGTATAGCTTATATCTTACAGGATAACTCAGTATTTCCTGATATGACAGTGGAGGAAAATCTTTTAATGGGTGGATACATTAAAGATAAACAAGACGAGGCTTATGAAGAAGCTGAGAGAATTTTTCAAAAATATGAGAGATTAAGAAATAGAAGAAATCAACCTGCAAAAGTTTTATCAGGTGGTGAGAGAAGATTATTAGAAATTTCAAGAGCGTTAGTTATGAAGCCATCAGTTTTACTAGTAGATGAACCATCAATTGGTTTGGAACCAAAATATATAAATATGGTTTTTGAAATTTTAGAAGATCTTCAAAAATCAGAGAAGAAAACAATAATACTTGTAGAACAAAACGCAAAAAAAGGTTTAGAGTTTGCAGATATAGGTTACGTATTAGTGTCTGGTCAAACAGCTATTGCAGGCAAAGGGGATGATCTTTTAAAAAATCCAGACGTAGGAAGATTATTCCTAGGTGGATGATTAATTCACAAGCTTTCTTTACAGGGTTAAAATCTTTAAAAGGTGCCAGAAGTCCAGCTTTGCCCTTAGCTGCTTGCTTTGTTGCTCTAGGAGCTTTGTTTAAAGACGCAGGCTTTAACATTCAACAAAGTGCTGCCTCCAGTTTATTTACTTACGCACTACCCGGTCAATTAGTAATGGCGGAGTCATTATTATTAGGCGCATCTGTAATAAATATTTTTTTAGCAGTTTGGCTAGTAAATTTTAGACTTTATCCAATGACAGTTTCTTTGTTTCCTTTACTTGAACATAAATCGCAACCAAAGTGGAAATATTATTTATCTTGTCACTTCCTTGCAGTTTCTTCTTGGTTAATCGCAAAAGAATCTTATAAAAAGATAAATGCAAAATATCGAATAGATTTTTGGATGGGTATAGGTACTGGCACTTGGCTTACCGCAATTCTTATGACAGTTATTGGATATTTAGCAGCTGATTTATTAAATAAAGAAATGTTGATCGGCTTAGCTATCGTAAATCCAATTTATTTTTTTTGTATGATGATTGGTGCTATGAAAAACCTAGCTGTATCCATCTCGGTAATTCTAGGAACAGTATTAGGCCCAGTTATTTATATATTTTCCTCTGAGTGGTCATTGTTATTTGCAGGATTGATTGCTGGATCAGTAGCCTTTTTATTCGGAGAAAAAAATGGCCAGTAGTCAAATTATAATTTTAGCTATTATAGCAACTTCAATTGCAACATATATCTCAAGATTCATGGGAGCTTTAACATCTGAAAAAGTGAGCGTAAAATCAAAAATTTTTAAATGGTTTAATTGTGTTGCTTACTCAACTTTGGCGGCTTTGTTAGGAAGAATGATTATTTTCCCTGCCGGAGTTTTAGCGGACTCTGAATTAATAATGAGACTAATAGTATTCTTTACCTGCATTTCAATATTTATATTATCAAAAAAAAATTTAGTAATTCCTACAATTGCTTCGGCATTTTTGCTTAGTTTTTTGACTAACATCTAATTTGTGGTAAAATTAATAATGGAACCAATATTAGCAATTTTTATTGTTTTGTGGATCATGGGCACTATTAATTAAATGAGTTTTTCGATTTCAGATCATAACAACTCTAAGAGAGTTCGAGTAATCAAGTTAAATGAAAGTGACTTAGATAGATTGATTTTTCCTTTTAAAAAACATTCAATATTGTCTTTAGAATACAAACCATTTTCGAGATTTAGCCTTGCCAAAAGCTTAGATGAAGTATTTCAAAATACACTTAGTAAAACTTTAAGTGAAATTCTTAATGATCGTAGCACAGGTACGGTGATCGTAGAGCCTGATATTAATAATAAAAAATTTGATAAAGATTTTCTGGTCAAGCTTTCGACAGGTCTTGCCTATTTAGTTGGTAATCCGAATTTTGATTCTATGACAGGTAAATATTATGCCAGGTTTTATGTCAAACACCAAGATAGTAGCGACTCTTATCTTAGAAAAGCCTATACGAATTTAGATCTTCATACTGATGGAACGTATGTAAAAGAGAAAACAGATTGGTTAATAATGACAAAAATGGAAGAGCAAAATGTTAGTGGTGGAGAAAGTGTAATTTTACATTTAGACGACTGGGAGCATTTAGAGGATCTTAGCAGTGATCCTGTAGGCCAAGAAGATTTTATTTGGGGATCACCAAAAAGTAAAAATGTAGATTATAAAGTTGAGCACCCAGTTTTTTCAAAGGATAAAAATGGTAAACCTATAATTTCCTACATTGATCAATTTCCAGAACCAAAAAATATGAAACAAGGTTTATTTTTACAAAAACTATCTGATGCCTTAGAGCAAAGTAAAAATAAAATAAGTTTCCCTTTACCCGTAGGATCTACAATTTTTTCAAATAATTATTTTTGGCTTCATGGAAGAAAAGCTTTCAAAGAGCATTCTGGGTTATCTAGAGAATTACTGAGGATTAGAGGAACTTTCTTTCATTAATTGGAATCATTCTAAAAAATAGCTTATTGACTCTCTTTAATAATTTGATTTTAATAATCTACTTTTATTAATTAACAGAGGGAAATAATATGTTTAATAATTTGAAAAAATTAATTAGCTTAGTTTTCGCAACTGTTCTTTTAACTTCAATCTCATCAACTAGTTTTGCAGTCGATAAATTACACTTCATTATCGGTGGTGGTGCTGGTGGTGGTTGGGATGGAACTGCTAGAGGAACTGGTGAGGCTTTAACTAAAGCTGGTTTTCTAAAAAGTGCTTCGTATGAAAATATGTCAGGTGGTGGCGGAGGAAAAGCTCTATCTTACATAATTAATTCAAAGCCTGAGGGAACTGTACTAGTTCAATCAACACCTTTAGTTTTAAGATCAATCACTAGACACAAAGGGTATGTTAAAGGATCTGGGGTTTTATCTTACAAAGATGTTAAGCCAATCGCTGGTGTAATCGGTGACTACGGTGCAATTGCAGTCGCTAAAAATTCACCATACAAAAACTTTAAAGACGTAGTGGATGCTTACAAAAAAAATCCTAAGTCAGTTAAAATGGCTGGCGGATCTGTAAGAGGAAGCATGGATCATCTTATTGGTGCACTTGCATTCCAAGAAGCTGGCGCAAACCCTAACGATGTAGTTTACGTGCCTTACGATGCTGGTGGTAAAGCTTTAGCTGGACTTTTATCAGGAGAAACTCAAATTCTTTCAACTGGTTTGGGAGAAGTAATGGGTGCTAGAGACCAAGTAAGAATTATTGGTATTACAGCTCCTAAAAGAGTAGGTGATGCTCCAGAAGTCCCAACTTTGAAAGAACAAGGATACGATGTTCAGTTTGTTAACTGGAGAGGTTTCTTTGCTCCTAAGAGTATGCCAAGTTCAGATGTTAAGAAGATCGAAAAAATGTTAGGTGATGTTCAAAAAACACCTGAATGGGAAGCAGTAAGAAAAAGAAATGCTTGGGTGAATATCTATAACCCAGGACGTAAGTTTGACAGTTTCTTAAAGGGTCAAACAAAAGAGATGACAGCGTTAATGAAAAAACTAGGCGTAATCTAGTTGTTAACTTGAAGTAAGAGCAGTGAAAATTAGTCCATCAAAATTAATTTCACTGCTCTTCTTTATCTTTTCGGGTTATTATTTATATACAGCTTATCAAATACAGGTTTTTGCTTTTGATGAAAATGCACCATTTAATGCTAAGACATTTCCAATTTATTTAGGTTTTGCTGGATTAGTTTTTTCTGCACTTTACGTTATTTTACCAGAGACAAATCCTACTGATGTTGATTTAAGAGTTTTAGATTATAAAAAAACTATAGGGTTAGTTATTTTAATGATCTTATATGGCTTAACTATTTTGAGAGCCGGATATTTTCTTTCAACTTCAATTTTTTTAGTTGCCTCTTACATAATTTTAGGCGAACGAAAATGGATTTGGATATTTACTCTATCTTTTCCTTTTGTAGCAATATTTATGTATCTTCTTCACGGACTACTAAATATTTATCTACGTGATCCTTTTTTAAAATACTTAGGAATAATGGGATGATTGAAGGAATACTAATAGGATTACAAACTGCTTTATCATTTAAAAATTTAATGATGGTAATGATTGGTTGTTTTGCTGGGACAATTATTGGAATGCTCCCAGGTTTAGGACCGATGACAGCTATAGCGTTAATGATACCGATTACTTATGGGTTTGATCCATCAACAGGATTAATTTTAATGGCTGGGGTTTATTACGGTGCAGTCTTTGGCGGATCAACTTCCTCTATTTTAATTAATGCACCTGGTGTTCCAGGAACTGTAGCAACTTCTTTCGATGGTTATCCAATGGCACAACAAGGTAAAGCTGGTAAAGCGTTAGCTATCGCTGCTTATAGTTCATTTGCAGGAGGAACTATTTCTGCAATTTTTTTACTTATTGCAGCACCTAGCTTATCTTTAATAAGTTTATCTTTTAGATCTCCAGATTATTTTGGTTTAATGATCCTTGGTTTGACCGCTGTAGCAGCATTTTCATCAAAAGGTAATTTTTTAAAAGCTATGATGATGGTAGTTCTAGGTTTAATGTTAGCTAGTGTTGGTCAAGATACTCTCTCAGATATTCCAAGATTTACCTTTAATAACATGAATTTATCAGATGGAATTAGTTTCGTTTTAGTTGTTATGGCTACTTTTGCTATGACTGAGGCATTGACATTAATTTTTAAAGCTAAAGATCCAACTAAAGCAGCAAAACAAATTTCTCTTTCACAGTTGGGTTCTATTAAACTCGATAAAACTGAAACAAAAAAAATGGTCACTACAATTCCAAGATCATCCGTTTTAGGATTTATAGTTGGAGTTTTGCCAGGCGCAGGCGCAACAATTGCATCTTTCTTAGCTTATGGTATGGAAAGAAACTTTGTCAATGATGAGGAAAAGCAAAAATTTGGTAAAGGAAGTGTAAACGGAATTGCCGCTCCAGAAACTGCCAACAATGCAGCATGCTCTGGTTCATTTGTTCCTCTACTCACATTAGGAATACCTGGAAGCGGAACCACAGCTGTTATGCTTGGAGCTTTGTTAGGCTTTGGTATCCAGCCAGGTCCAAGATTATATCAAACAAATCCGGAGATTTTTTGGTCTGTGATTATGTCTATGTACATAGGGATGGTTGTTCTTTTAATACTTAACCTTCCTTTAATTCCTTATATTGCTAGAGTTTTAGCAACACCTAGAACTTTTTTAATTCCTTTAATTTTATTCTTTTCACTGACTGGAGTATATTTAATGTCCTTTAACAATTTCGATATTTACTTAATGATTGGTATTGCAGTAATAGCAACAGTGCTTCGTTTATATAATTTTCCGATGCCACCTCTTATACTTGCATTTGTTCTTGGAGGTTTGATGGAAGAAAATTTAAGAAGATCTCTATTAATTAGTGACGGATCATGGACGTTTTTATGGGATAGACCTTTAACACTTATAATAATGTTGACCATAATTCTCATAGTGGGATGGCAAATTTATAGGAGTTTTTTTGTTAAAAAGTAGCATATGTGGTTTTATTGCAACACAAGAAACAGCATTAATACTAACTAATTTAATAATACAAGAATAAATTGAATTTGACGTATTTAGGTTAAACGTTTAAATACAAGTTATTATTAATATTAATACAGGTTAAATATGAGAAAAATAATTAGTTCAATAGCTGGTTCAATTCTTTTATTTTGGACATCTCTAGCGCAAGCTGAAGGAGTTCAATTTGGTTTCGGATTAATAGCTGGTCAACTAAGTGCAGATGGTACTGAGACAGAAGGTACTGCTGCTGATACATCTAACAGATCTAAATCTTTCGACGAAATGTTTTATGGTGCAGACATATTTATTGAAGTTGCCGGAGATAACGGTGGTGCAATAGGATTGTCATATGTACCTGTAGATTTTGAAATCGGAAGTGGTTCTAGAACCGACACTGATGGCGATGACGCTGCAGAAAACGATGATGGTACAAGAACTGCGAGTGCAGATGTTTCTGACTTAATAACTCTTTATACAAACATACCAATGGGTACTAATGGTTGGTATGCTTTATTAGGTGGTCACTTAGCAACAATCAAAACATCAGAGACTCTTCCAAACTCAAGTTACGGAGATGAAGATGTTTATGGTTACCAAGTAGGTCTAGGAATGCGAAGCGGAAATAGAAAAATTGAATTATCTTATTCAGATTTTGAAGATATAAATATTGATGCAACAGGTGGGGGCACTAACAGTGTTTCAGCAGATGCTGACTCTCTACAGCTAAGAATATCTTACGGATTTTAGATAAATAATTTTTTAAAAAATTAAACCCATTCTTTTATTAAGAGTGGGTTTTTTTTACAATCTTACATATTTTTTCTCTTTATCAACCGACCATTCTTTAGTTCCATTTACGACAATAAATAAAAAGCCACCGGCTAAACCAATGTTTTTTAAAAAAGAAATTGTTTGTCCTTGATCTGAAAAATCAAAATGAAACAAAAATGCGGTTATGGTACAAAAAATTGCAAGTAAGCCTGCAGATATCCTTGCGTTATATCCAATAATAACAAACAATGGTAAAATAATTTCTAATGCTATTGTGGGATAAAGTAGAAATCCTGGCACACCATAACCTTCCATCCAAGATATCGATCCATCAATATCAAATATTTTATTGTAAGCTGAGATTAAAAACAAAGCTGAAATAAAAATTCTTCCAAAAAAATCTAAAATATTTGCCATATGAGAAATTTAAATAACTTTAAAGTAATGTCAAAAAACGATCTGTTTAAAACAGGTTTTTTTAGCTAGAATGTTAAAGCTCTATAGATCATTACAGCACCCCCAAGCACTACACAAACTTCAATAATGATTGTATGCATCTTAACTCCAAGTTTATCTGCTATTTTTTTTGCTGTATAAGATCCAAAAATAGAAACTAAACCGATTAGAGATCCAACATATAAAGCATCTAAGTTTAATAAACCTAAATTCCAAAAAGATATTAATCTTATCGTACAATTGATTAATGTTACAAAAGCATCAGTGCCAATTATCTGTCCACCTACCAAACCATTTGCAGCTAGAGCTGTAAGCAAAACAGAACCTGGACCTAATATTACTCCGCTTATTGTTCCATAAAAAATTGCCATTATCCCTAAACCAAACCACCCAATGTTTAAATTTATTTTTTTAAATACTCTTCTTAAAATAACAATAAACGCTAAACCGAAGCCCAAACAAAAATATAATGTTTTTTCTGATACCGCTGCATAGAAATTTGTTCCTGCTATTAAAAAAGGGGTAGAAATGATTGCAAAGTAAAAACCTTTTTTCCAAAAAATATTTTTTCTGTAATAATACATTCTTGATAAGTTAGAAAATAAAACAAATACAGACATTAAAGGTACTAGAAGTTTTACAGGTATAAAAGGAGAGACTAATAAACCTAAAGTCATTCCCCCACCATAGCCGGAAATACCTGATACAACTGAAGCAAAAAAAGCAGTTAAGATTAAAATTGAGAGTTCTAAAAAACCAAGACTTGCAAATAGTGCCGCTATATCAAAATTTGACTCCATTTACTCTTTTAAGTTCAAATTACAGAGTTTGACTAATTCATCTACTGTGAAATTTTTATGGAGAATTAGATCAATTAAATCATCAGTTTGACTTGTTTTGAATACTTCCAATAGTCGTTTTGATTTAGCCGTAATATCCTTTTCATCCATTGGGTTATCTGGAGTGCCCCTAACTGACTTAGCGTGGTAAAATAATTCCTTATTATTACTAAATTTTATTCTAATTTTTGATTGCCTTTCAGGCCTTGCAATCGCTAATTCATCGCTAGAAACCGCTTTAATCTTTTTTCTTAAACTCACAACCTCAGAATCATCAAATAATTTTTCATCATGAGCCTCTACATAACCCATTTTCTTTTTTATTAAATGCACTGCTATTAAATGCTGAGCACTTATTGATAAAATTTTTCTGTCATTTACAATGTGATACCTATCTGACGGTATATCCACAACTAGTTCAGTTATGTCTTTATGATCAAATTTATTATTTTTTAATAAATATTCTACAGCATCCATCATTGATTGAATTGGGGATCCTACTGACCATTTTTTAAGAGAAGCAGTATCAATTTTAAAATTCTCTCCAAGTTTTTCTACTATTAGCTTTGGGTTTGGATTATGGGCAAATCCCTCATGAAAACCTCGTTCACCTAATAGAGGATCTGTTACTGATGTAAAATTTTCTTTAGCTAGGAGAGCAGAATAAATTGCATTTCTAGTTGTCATACCTGAAAAAACGAATGCTTTCTCAATATGATCCGGATCTCTATTCCAACATGCTAAACCCGAAGTTTGTTGAACGGTGTATGACAAAAGATAATTACATTGTTCGTGTGTCAGTTTAAGTAAAGCACCGGCAGAAGCAGCACAGCCAAATATTGGCCCGATACTATGAGTTGCAAAAATCGATGTCTTAGGAGTTTTATATCCCAAGCTTGTTGTAATTCTAACACCTATGTCATAACCAAGAGCGATTGCTTTAATGATTTCTTCACTACCTAATTTCTCTCTTTCAGCTACTGCTAAGGTAGCAGGGACGATAGCACAACCTGGGTGAAATCTACCTTCTGTTGTTGAGTCATCAGTCTCATTAGCATGCGCAGCCATTCCATTAGAGAAACCAGCATTAATTGCCGAAACTTTTATATCGCTTCCGAGCAATGTGGACTCTTTTACACCACCTTGAGTTTTTGAAAATTGAAAAGCTTTTTTTCCAGGCGGCAGCAGTCTACCAGTAAGTATAGATACTAATGTATCTAATAGATGAAACCGAGTTTTAAATTCTGTTTTTTTCGGCAAATCATTACTTAAAGCTTTAGAAATATATTTAGTTAATTCTTGTTGTACGTCCATTAATAAATCCCTTTAATTTTATTATTATCTAAATTCAAAAAACCCTCTTTACAATTTACATTAAGCCTTTTTACCTCATCTTGGTTTAAATTGCTTAAATTATCAATCAAATTTAAAAATCTTTCTTCTTCTTTTTCTTCGACAATATTTTTAAACAATTTTTTCATCTTATTAATATAGTTTTCCCTAACGAAAGGTGTTTTTCCTTTAGGATGTGCATTTGCATAATCTAATTGGTCAGTAATTTTATCATTATTATTTAATATAATTTCAACTTTTGCCCCTTGAGCTTTCTTTAAAGGATCACTCACATCATAATATTTCTTATTCCATTCATCACTTTCGAACGTTTCAATTTTATTCCACAAATCAATAGTTTCTTTCCTCTTTTTTCTATTTTCTGCGTAACTTTTTTCATGGTGCCATTCACCGTCTTCAAGCGCTACTGCAAATATATACATTGCAGAATGATCGAGTGTTTCTCTTGAGGCCTCAGGACTATATTTTTCTTTGTCATTACTTCCGCTTCCCATAACTATGTGAGTGTACTCTTTCGTAAATATATTTATTTTTCTTATTTCCTTTGTGTCTTTAATCTTTTTTCTCATATTAAACGCTAAATCAATTAACGAATTTCCGTGATATCCAGCTGAATGTTCTTTTGTAAAAGTATTTAAAATTCCCTCTCTTGGCTCATTGGTCTCAGGAAGTTGAATTTTAATCTCTTCGCTAATTTTTTTTAATAAAATTTGAACAATTCCATAATCACCTTCCCAAACAGGACTTGGAGAAGTATCTCCTCTGATCGCTCTATCTATTGCATCAATTGCATTTTTTCCAACTAATCCAGGGGCGTATGCTTTCCAACTTGACAACTTACCTTTTCTTCCTTGTCTTGTAAAAACTGAGGTATGAGCACTCCACTGTATTGCTTGGTAAATCGTTTCAGTATCAAGTTTTAATAGTTTACCTAGCCCACTTGTAATAGCTGGACCTAAATGACCAACGTGATCTATTCGGTTAGGATTAAGGGCTATAGACAACGATAACCTTAGTTGTGTCTCGTAACTAGTGGCTATTGCTTTTACTAATTCTTCTCCATTACAATTTTTTTGCTGAGCTACAGCTAATATTGTGGGAATACAATCTCCAGGATGACAAGTCTCTTTGGCCATTATATTGTCGTGAAAATCTAATTCTCTTACAGCTACAGCATTAGCCCATGCAGCCCACTGACAATCATATTTTTTACTTTGATCTAAA
The DNA here is from genome assembly GCA_902635225.1 of uncultured Pelagibacteraceae bacterium. Classification (GTDB taxonomy): domain Bacteria; phylum Pseudomonadota; class Alphaproteobacteria; order Pelagibacterales; family Pelagibacteraceae; genus Pelagilacustribacter. The sequence goes on from CACPNG010000001.1 coordinate 90,829, forward strand.
CCAAAAAGAGTTGATCCATAATTATTTTCAAACTTCATTGCTTGAGCTCTAGCAATTTTAACTGCTTTATTATTCAAGGCAGCGATTGCAACCCCTGCGTTATCTATAATTCTATTACCAACCATGTCTGAAATTTCTTTAGTTAAATTCCAATCCTCTGCGGCCATATTCGCAATAAGCCATGCAAGTTGATTTTGTTTTTCTAATTTTGTACCAGGTTTTTGAAGTTTAATTTTGAATGATTTCATAATATGAAATGACATTTTACATATTGAACTTAAGTCTAATATCGTGTTAACTTTTGTCAATTATATATAACAACTAACAAACAAAATGGGAGAAGATATGATAAAATTAACTAGAAAGTTTTTTGCTTTATCTGCATTCTTATCTGCACTTGTTTTTGCTTCATTTGCTATAACTTCAAATGCTGAGGCATCTTCTCATAAGAAAGGAACTTTTGCTACTGAGGCTTGTAATCCAATCCAAGTAGTAATTCACGCTTCTTATGGTGGTGGAACTGATACGACTGCACGAATGATGTCTATTAGATCTAGAAGAACTCTTGCTGCTGATATGCAAATTGTTGGTAAGAGAGGTGGATCAGGAGCTAAAGCTCAAAACTACACTTTAACTAGACCAAAAGATGGTTGTACAATTATGGCTCTAACAGAGTCTCACTTGTATACTATGGCTAGAGGAAAATCTGATATGAAGATCGATGATCTTGTTGGAGTTGCTAGAGCTATGGAAGAACCAACTTTTATTGTTGTTAACGCTAAAAATAAAGAGTTAAGCACAATTAAAAAGTTTATCAAAAGATCTCAAAAGAAACCTATCGTAACTGCTATCGCATCTATTGGAGGAACAGAGCACATTGGAATGTATAACTATTCTAAAACTGCTGGTGTGCCTTTCAAAGCGGTATCATTTGGATCAGGAGCGCAAAGCTTACAAGCATTGGCTTCTGGTAAAGTAGAGGCTTCATTACTTAACCCTTCTGAAGCAGCGGCTTTAATTGAAGATAAAAAAATTAAAGCAATTCTATTGTTACATGACAAAAAAATGGCTGATTATCCAAAAGTACCAACTTCGTACGAAATGGGTCATGAAGTTAAAGTTGTGACTACAAGAGGTTACGCTGTACTTAAAGGAACTCCACCAGAAAGAATAAAAGAACTTTCTGATGGTATGGTAAAAGCTATGCAACATGAAACTTTTGGAAATTATCTTAAAGGTGCATCTCTAGACCCTAAAACTAGCCCAGCTGGTACAGATGTTTGGGATAAGCAACTTAAAGAAAATTACAAAAAAGCTGCAGAAGCTCTAAAAGGTTTAGGTTTAACTAATTAGTTAATGTCTAACCAAAAAAAAATACATGATTTCGCGCCCAGAACTTTGGGCGCGGGATTCGTTCATAAAAAAGATTTAGTTCTCGCGATAATTTTAGTCGCGTTCGGAGCCTTTATGTATTACGAGGCTAGTAAGTTTCCTGAAGCACCAGCAATATTAGGAGATACACTTAACGCTGATGTATTTCCAAAAATGTTGATTACAATAATGTTTTTGCTGGTAGCAATTATACCTTTCGAATTTAGATTAACCCCTGACAAAGTAGCGAAAATTGACAAAGACCGTGATGATAAAACTTTAACAATTACTTGGTTAACGATTTTACTATTATTAACAATAGTATCTTTCGCTGAATTTTTAGGAGCTGTAGTAACAATGGTTATTACTTGCCTAGCACTACCGCTACTGTGGGGTGAAAGGAATTATATTGCAGTAATTATTTATTCAATTTTATTCCCTGGATTTGTTTACTTATTATTTAATAAACTCTTAGGTTTATATTTCAACCCAGGTATTTTGGAGGCATTTAAATAGTATTATGGAAGATGTAATAAGAGGTTTTCAATTATTAATGGAGGTACAGAACCTAGCCTTAATTTTTGGCGGAGTTTTGATTGGAGTATTAGTTGGTGCTTTACCAGGACTGAGTTCTCCAATGGCTATAGCTTTACTAATGCCATTTACAATTAGTCTAGATCCGGTTGCATCAATTTCTATGATGGCTGCTCTATATTGCGCAGGAACCTTTGGTGGTTCCATCACAGCAATATTAATTAATGCACCAGGAGCACCACCAGCGGTAGCTACTGCTTTAGATGGATACATGATGGCAAAAAAAGGTGAACCAGGGAGAGCTCTTGGTTTAGCGGCGATCTGTAGTGTCTTAGGTGGAATTTTTGCAATTGTAATATTTTTGTTTGCTACTCCACTATTAGCAGAGATAGCTCTTAAATTTGGGCCAGTTGAATATTTTGGTCTAACATTATTTGCTTTATCTATGTTAGCCGCAATGAGTGGAAAATCATCTATAAGAAATTTAATAGCTGGAGCTATGGGAGTTTTAGTGTCAACAATAGGTGTACACTTAGCAACTGGTGTAGAAAGATATGAATTTGGTGTTCCTGAATTGACAGAAGGAATTAAGTTTGTCCCAGTTCTAATAGGACTTTTTGCGATGTCCGAACTACTCAATCAATCAAAAACACTTAATGCTGCAGTGGAGAGAATGTCAGCGAAAGCTTTAAAACTTCCAACAATTGCAGAACTAAAAGAATTAAAAGGTACAATTTTAAGATCATCCGGATTAGGAACATTCATAGGTATTTTACCTGCTGAAGGAGCGACTGTAGCTGCAATGATGGGTTACAATGAAGCGAAAAGATTTTCTAAAACACCAGAAAAATTTGGTACGGGATGTGCCGAAGGTATCGCTGGGCCAGAAGCTGCCAATAATGCTGCAGCTGGTGGAGCGATGGTTCCAACCCTAGCTTTAGGAATACCTGGTAGTGGAACTACAGCATTAATTTTGGCTGCATTAGTAATGCACGGTTTTCGACCTGGACCTTATCTGATTTCAGAAACTCCACACTTAGTTTATGCAATATTTGGCGCAATGTTGTTTGCTAATTTTGCCTTTTTAGGAATTGGTTTAGTGGGAGCTAAGTTCTTTTCATATGTAACGTTTATTCCAAAAAGATTTTTGTGGCCATCAGTGTTTATTTTCTCTTTAATCGGATCATATGCATATAGCTCAGCAATATTTGATGTTTGGGTAATGCTAATCTCAGGTATCATTGGTTATTTTGCATTGAGAAACGGATTTTCTCCAGCTCCATTCGTAATGGGACTGATATTAGGAAAAATGGTAGAGGAAACATTCACTCAATCAATGGTGATTTATGAGAGTAATTTTTTCAATTTCTTTGAAAGTGGAGTATTTATCTTCTTCATAATTCTTACGTGTATCAGTCTTACAACACCTTTCTGGGGTACAATCCGCAAAAAATTAGCTGCAAAAAGTTGAGCAAGGATTTCAATAAAAACAAAGTTGCAGTTCTTACTGGCGCAGCAAAGAAAATTGGAAGATCAACAGCAATAAAATTAGCAGAGCAAGGTTTTAATATATTAATTCATACTGGTGGCAAAAGCATCGAGGAAGCTAAAGATACAATAAAATTACTTGAAAAGTTTAAAATTAAATCAAACTACGTTACAGGGGACCTAGCAAATTTAGAAACAATTAATATCATTAAAGATGCGGCTTTAAAACTAGGAACGCCATCTGTTCTTGTAAATAATGCCGGATTGAGAATCCACGAGCATTTTGAAAAGATAGATTATAAAGATTGGAAAAAAGTGATGACTGTGAATGTCGATGCTTCATTTTTATGTGCTCAAGCTTTAATTAATTATATGGTAAAACAAAAATGGGGACGGGTAATTAATATTGGTGGCTTATCAGCACATATAGGGGCAAAAGAAAGAGCTCACGTTGTAACTTCAAAAGCAGCTTTAGTTGGTTTAACAAAAGCTATTAGTATGGAATTTATAGAGAAAGGTGTAACTTGTAATTGCGTTGTTCCTGGATTTATTGAAGATTTTGATAGCAAAGAAACTAAACTAAGTGGTCACTGGTTGCGCCACCCTCAAACACCTAGTTTGGTACAAAATAGATTTGGAAATCCAGACGAAGTAGCGGAAGTCATTGCAAATCTTTGTAAGAAAGAAGCTGATTATATAAATGGACAGACTCTTCATGTGAATGGTGGTAGTTATACTCCATGACAATTTCTGAAGATTTTTCTAAATGGGCAAAAAATTTATCGACTAAAGATATTTCTGATAAGTCAAAGAAGACTTTAAATTATCTAATTAAAGATATTTGTGGAATTATCCTTTCTGCTAGAAATGAAAATTATGTTCAAAGTCTTGTCAAAGCTTATAAAGGATCAGGAAAATTTATTTCATTAGGACATGGGAGTGACTTTGATATTTCCTCCTCTGCTATAATTGCGGGTACTGCTGCACATGGTGAAGACTTCGACGATACATTCGAGGGAAATCCTATGCATGTTGGAGCTTGTATGATTCCGGCTATATTAGCTGCAGCGCAAAGATTTAATTTAAATGGTGATCAGATTTTAAAAAGTTTAGCTGTAGGTACAGAGTTAATGTGTAGATTAGCCTTGGTTGCGCCAACTGCCATGCATAAACAAGGCTTTCATCCTACTGCTGTTTGCGGTACTTTTGGTGTAGCAGCTGGCCTTTCATCTGTTTTAAATTTAACTGAAAAGCAGATGGTGTCTTCATTAGGAATAGCCGGTAGTTTTACTTCAGGAATTATCGAATATCTTGCAGAAGGTTCTTGGACTAAAAGAATTCATCCTGGATGGTCTGCCAACTCAGGGATAAATTCTGTTTTAATAGCTCAAACAGATTTTTATGGACCTAGGACTGTTTTCGAGGGTGATCACGGTTTCTTTAGCGCTTTTGCAATTAAAGAAGTAAAAAGAGATTATTCTAAATTAACTGACTCTCTAGGTTCGAGGTGGGAAATAGAAAATTTGGCTTTTAAACCATTTGCTTGTGGAACTATGGCTCAGCCATTTGTAGATTGTGCGATTAAATTAGGAGATAAAATAAAAGACTTTAAAAAGATTAAATCTATAAAGGCAAAAGTTGGAGAGGGTACAGTACATCGGTTATGGGAGCCTTCTAAAGAAAAAAAGAAACCTTCTACACCATACTCTGCAAAATTTTCTGTCCCGTACTGTGTTGCTGTAGGCTTTATAAGAAAAGACGCAGGATTAAAAGAATTTGATGAGAAAAGCATTAATGATAAAGAAATTTTAGACTTAGCTAACAAAGTTGAGTATGAAGTTGACCCAAATGATGAATATCCAAAAAATTATACAGGAACTTTGACTTGTATTACAGAAGAGGGAAAATTCACTGAACATCAACCTTGTTTTAGAGGAGGTAGAAAACAACCCTTGACAGAAAATGATATTGATAAAAAATTTAATGCAAATCTCAATTACTCTAAAATTAATGAAACCGAAAAAAATAATGTTAAAGATTTTATTAAAAATATTTTTACGAAGCCAAATTTTTCAAAAATTTTAACTTAGTAGAATGGAATATTCTATTTTATTACCTCAAACGATTTCAATTAACAGTGCAATATTTTTAATTTTTTTTAATTTTTTAACATGTTTTATATCAACTGCACTTAGTCTAGGTGGAGGAATGTTGATGCTTGTGGGATTATCATTTATTTTACCAACGACAGCTTTAATACCGGTACACGGGCTTGTACAGCTTGGTTCTAATTTTGGAAGAATTTTTGTTTCAATTAAAGATTTAGATAAAAAGATTATTTTGCCTTTTGTCATTGGAACAATAGTGGGGTCTCTTTTTGGAGCAAATATAGTTGATTATCTATCTCCTGGAGTAGGACAAGTTGGGGTAGGTTTATTTATATTATATTCTTTATTCGGTACTTTTCCGCCACTAGGGAGAAAATATATTTTAGTTGGGGGTATCGCTACTACAATAATGTCGATGTTATTTGGTGCATCAGGACCAATAGTTTCTACTCTGATAAGAAATATGGGTTTTAACCCTACAAAGCATGTGACAATTCATGGAGCATTCATGACTTCACAACACCTATTTAAATCAATTGGTTTCTTTTTTATTGGTTTTGCTTTTCAAGAATATATTCTACTCGTAGCGACAATGATTTTTGTAGGTTTTTTTGGTACTTATTTTGGAAAAAAAGTATTAATTTCAAAAGGTAAACACTACTTTCAAAAAGTTTTAACAATCATTTTACTATTAGGTGGAATAAGAATTATTTACTTGGGTCTACAAAATTTAAATTTATTATAGTTTAAACTAAAACTTCACCTCTCATTAAAGGTCTAAAAGTTCTAAAAAAAATTGCAGATTTTGCAAAAGGCTTGCCATTTTTATTTTCGATTATTGCACCTGCTGTCATTATTCCTGATGGATTTCCTGCACGTAACTCTAAAGGATCTGAATTTTTTCTTTTTACTTTGTTTGGAATAGTTCCATCAATAGCTGCAGCAACCCCAATATTTACACCTGCAGTTCCCATTATAGCTTTATGAGTTTTTTCCATTGAAAACATTCTAGTTGTAATATCTTGATCATTGGAACTAATTTTTGTTTTATCTAAACTTACATAATCTTTCGGGGAAGTTACAATTCCTATTCGAGGTGTATTCATAGGAGCTTCATTTTCAGAATTTGAAAGGCCTATGATGTGTGCAGATTTTCTTCTAATTTTTTGAATTAAATTCATTTTGTCAGTTTTAGCGTCAAGTTCATCTGGTGTTTCTGTTCCTTTAAGACCTATATCTTCTGCAAGTAAATACACTAATGGGGTAGCTGCATCGACAATGCTTACTTTTATTTTTCCATAATCTTTTATTTCAATTTCATCTATTACATTGCCAGTTGGAAGAAGTTTACCTGTTCCTGATCCTCCTGGTTCAATATAGTCTAATCTAACTTTAGATCCTGCGCCATGAACGCCAGCAATAGAGTAATCTCCTTCTATTAAAGGCTTTCCATCTTTAACTTGAAAAGTTGAATGTATAATCTTATCAGTATTGACTTGATAAATTCTAACCAAATTCTCCCCCTCTTTTGGTTTTATTATGCCCTCTTGAATTGCATACGGACCAACTGCGCCAGATAAATTACCACAATTGTTGTTCCACTCCGCAATAGGTTTATCTATAGCAATTTGAATAAAATTATAATCTATGTCAGCATCATCTCTCTCTGAAGGGCTTATTATTACGCATTTTGATACTGAAGATACTCCACCTCCCATCCCATTAAGCTGTCTTTGATTTGTATCTGGACTACCTATAACTTTTAAAAATAATTCATTTAATTTATTTTGGTCGGAAGTGGGCAGGTCTTTTTTCTGAAAAAAAACACCTTTGCTAGTTCCACCTCTATAGTAAGTAGCTTTAATCCATTTTTGGCTCATTAAATTTAAGCTTCCTTATAAGCAGTTGGTAAAATACCGCCATTTTTCCAAAAGACAACTTCTTCAGGAACATCTAATCTAACATTTAGTTTTATATCAATTACATCTCCTGTTTCTTTATGAATTTTCATTTGCACTTTTTTTTGATTATCATTTATTTTATCGAGACCTAAAATACTAAATTGATCATTACTTTGTATTCCTATTTCTTCAATTCCTTGCCCTTTTTCAAATTCTAATGGCAATAATCCCATACCAATTAAATTAGATCTATGGATTCTCTCAAAACTTTTAGCCACAATGGCTCTAACTCCAATTAATAATGGACCTTTTGCAGCTACATCTCTTGATGAACCGCAGCCATAATTTTCTCCAGCTATAACTATTATCTCTTTATTCTCTTTTTTATACTCCATTGCAACTTCATAAAGTCTCTTCACTTTATTTTCTGGATATTTAACAGTTAAACTTCCTTCTTGATTAGGTGTCATCAAATTTCGGAGCCTTAAACTTGCAAAAGTTGATCTTGCAACAATCTCATGATTAGCTCTTCTTGTTAAATAATTATTAAAATCTTTTGAGTCAATCCCAAGCGCTGTTAAATAATCCCATGCAGCAGTACCCTTGGTGATAACACTTGATGGTGAAATATGATCTGTTGTAACTGAGTCTCCTAAAAGTACAATTGGTCTAGCCAATTTTATATCTTTAATTTCATTATTTTCAGCCTTCTTCATATACGGTGGCTTTTTAATGTAAGTGCTATCAGGCCAATCATAATTATTTGAGTTTGAAACATTTAAATTTTCCCATAATTCTCCACCATCATTAACTTCTTTATACTTTTCTTTAAAAGTTTCAGATTTATAAAATTGATCAATAACTTTATTCACTTCATTATTTGACGGCCAAACATTTTTAAAATAAATATCATTTCCTTTAGTATCTTTTCCTAAAGCATCTTTAGATAAATCTTTTTTTACTGAGCCAAGTATTGAAAACAAAACTACTAACGCAGGAGATGCTAAGTAAGATGCTCTTATATTTGGGTGTATCCTGCCTTGAAAATTTCTATTTCCAGATAAAACTGCAACAGAAAAAACTTTTTCTTTTTCAATTGTGTTTGCTAAGTTCTCTTCTAATGGACCTGAACTTCCGTTACAAGTAGTACAACCAAATCCAACGACATTAAAACCAAGTTCATCTAAATATTTTTGTAAACCAGATTTTTTTAAGATTTCAGCTGTAACTTTACTACCGGGTGCAAAAGAGGTTTTTATTTTATTTTTCTTCTTAAAACCAAGGTTAATTAATTTTTTTGCAATTAAACCCGCTGCTATAACATTTTTTGGATTTGCAGTATTTGTGCAGCTTGTGATAGCAGCTATCATAATATCTGCATCTTTAATTTTATATCCTTGAGTGGGCACTTCGAACTCGTCATCCCTAAGATCTTTGTTATAAAGCATTTTAGAATGTGAATTAATTTCTTTTGAGAATTTATCTAAATCAATTTTATCTTCAGGATTTCTTGGTCCTGATACACATGGCTCTATCGTGGACAAGTCTAAATCTAGAACCCGATTGTACTCTGGAGCAGTATTAGATTTTCTCCATAAATTTTGGCACTTCGAATATTCTTCAACAATTTTTATTTCCTCTTCTGTTCTTCCTGTCATACTCAAATAGTTTAAAGTTGCTTTATCTACAGGAAACAAAACTGCTGTTGCACCATATTCTGGTGCCATATTTGAAATAGTTGCTCTATCACCAACAGTTAAATTTTCAACTCCTTCACCACAAAATTCAATAAAACTACCCACTACTTTGCTGTCTCTTA
>CACPNG010000002.1 GCA_902635225.1 uncultured Pelagibacteraceae bacterium
TGCTTACAGATGTAAGAAAAAAATTTTTAGAATATTTTAAAAAAAACAATCATCAAATTGTTGACTCAAGTAATTTAGTACCTAATAACGATCCAACACTAATGTTTACTAATTCAGGTATGGTTCAGTTTAAGAACGTATTTACTGGGTTAGAAAAAAGAACTTATAAAACTGCAACCACTTCACAAAAATGTGTGAGAGCAGGCGGAAAACACAATGATTTAGAAAATGTTGGTTATACCCCTAGACACCATACTTTTTTTGAAATGCTTGGAAATTTTTCATTTGGCGATTATTTTAAAGAGCAAGCCATCCACCATGCTTGGAATTTATTAACCAAAGATTTTGGATTACCAAAAGAAAAATTATTAGTTACTGTTTTTCATGAAGACGAAGACGCGTCCAGTTTATGGAAAAAAATATCAGGACTGAGTGAAAATAAGATAATTAAAATATCAACATCTGATAACTTCTGGTCCATGGGTGATACGGGACCATGTGGCCCATGCTCTGAAATATTTTATGATCACGGTAATAAATTAAAAGGTGGAATCCCAGGAAGCCCTGACGAAGATGGCGATAGATTTATAGAAATTTGGAATCTTGTATTTATGCAATTTGAACAATTATCTAAAGATAAACGAATTGATTTACCAAAACCTTCAGTTGATACAGGTATGGGACTAGAAAGAATGACAGCAGTTCTTCAAGGCACTCACGATAATTATAAAATTGATCACTTTCAAAAAATTATGGCTGCTTCATCTGATATTACAAAAACTTCAATCAATAATAAAACGATTGCAAGTCATAGAGTAATTGCTGACCACCTAAGAGCAAGTAGCTTTTTAATTGCTGAGGGGATATTGCCTTCTAATGAAGGTCGAGGATATGTTTTAAGAAGGATTATGAGAAGGGGAATGAGACACGCTCATTCTCTAGGCAGTAAACAACCTGTTTTTTGTAAACTTTTTGAAATTTTATTAAATGAAATGAAAAGCAGTTATCCTGAACTAATTAGCGGAAAAGAATTAATAGTCGAAACTCTTAAAAATGAAGAGGAAAAATTTTCTTCACTTCTTGAACGAGGAATGAAAATTTTGGATGAAAATTTAAATAAAGTCCAAAATAAAACTCTTCCAGGTAAAGAGGCATTCAAATTATATGATACTTATGGTTTTCCTTTAGATTTAACTGCTGACATTTTAAGAGGTAAAGATATTAAAGTAGATAATGATGAATTTGAGAGGGAGATGGAAAGAAGCAAAGCATTGGCAAGAGCTAATTGGAAAGGTTCAGGCGATAAGAGTGTTGAAGAAAGGTGGTTTATAGTTAGAGAGGAACTCAATCCTACTGAATTTTTAGGTTATGAATTTGATAAGGCCGAAGGTGTAATAATCAAAATTTCAAAAAATGATAAATTTGTTGAATCAGCTAGCACTGGAGACGAAGTAGAAATAATAACTAATCAAACACCATTTTATGGAGAGTCAGGTGGTCAAGTTGGAGACCAAGGATATATTTTTAACTCAGAATGTAAAATAAAAATTAATGATACTCAAAAAAAAATGGGAGATTTATTTGTTCATTATGGAAAAATTGAAAAAGGCTCAATATCAATCGGGCAGAGTGTAAATTTAGAAATAGATGTTTTAAAAAGAAATAACTCTAAAGCTAATCATTCTGCTACCCATTTATTACATGAGTCATTAAGAAGAACTCTAGGGAAGCATGTGACGCAAAAAGGATCATTAGTCTCTCCTGAAAGGCTAAGATTCGATTTTAGTCATAATAAACCTATTGAAAAAGATGAAATGATTAAAATAAATAATATTGTTAATGAAATAATAGCAGGGTCTTCAGATGTACAAACAAGAATAATGACCCCAAAAGATGCAGTTAATATGGGCGCTCTTGCATTATTTGGTGAAAAGTATGGAGTGGAAGTAAGAGTAGTTTTCATGGGAAAGGAAAACAATGGTTTTTTCTCAACAGAATTATGTGGGGGTACCCATGTTAAAAATACTAAAGAAATTGGTAAGTTTAAAGTTGTTAGCCAATCTTCTATTGCATCAGGAGTTAGAAGAGTTGAGGCGTTAAGAGATAAGGAATTAGATGAATATGAAAAATCTAAAATTAAAGACAAGTCTCAGAAAGAGTTAATTCTTAAAAATGAAATTGAATTAGTTAAAAAAGAACTTCAAAATTTTAAAATTAAACCTGATTATATTGACAATTTAGACTTATCTGAAAACTTAAAAAATTTAAATAAACAACTTAACAAAGTAAAAATCGAAAGTATCAAGAAAGATAAAAGCAAAAATATAATTAATGATAAAAAAATAGGAAATATATTTATTCGAGAACAAATTTTAAAAGATTTTCCTCCAAAAGAACTTAGAAATATAATTGATCAAGGGAAAAAAGATATTAAATCAGGAATTGTAGTTAGTATTTCTACTTTTGAAGATAAGGTTGGTTTAGCTGTAGGAATTTCTCAAGACCTAACCTCAAAATATAATGCTGTAGACTTTGTAAAAGCAGCATCATTAATCCTAGGCGGAAACGGAGGTGGTGGTAGAAAAGATTTTGCCCAAGCTGGAGGAGTAGATAAAAGTAAAATTGAAGAAGCTTTCAAAGAAATATCAAATATGATTAGTTGAGTTTTTTTTTTAAATTTCCATCAATAGCTTCTAAGAATTGATTTGTTGTAAGATATTTAGTTGATTTATCGATCAAAATTGCTAAATCTTTAGTCATTGAACCACTTTCGACAGTTTTAATACACACTTCTTCGAGGTTATTAGCAAATTCAACAAGTTCATTATTATCATCAAGTTTTCCTCTATGAGCTAAGCCTCTTGTCCACGCAAATATCGAAGCTATAGGATTTGTAGAAGTTTCTTTTCCTTGTTGGTGCATTCTGTAATGTCTAGTTACAGTTCCATGTGCAGCTTCTGACTCAACAGTTTTACCATCTGGCGTCATTAAAACGCTCGTCATTAATCCTAGAGACCCAAATCCTTGCGCTACAGTATCTGACTGAACATCACCATCATAATTTTTGCATGCCCAAATGTATCCGCCGTTCCACTTCATTGCACAAGCTACCATGTCATCGATTAATCTATGTTCGTAAGTAATATTAGCTTTTGTAAACTGTTCAGAAAATTCTTTTTCAAAGACTTCTTGGAAAAGATCTTTAAATCTTCCATCGTATGCTTTTAAAATTGTATTTTTGGTTGACAAATAAACCGGCCACTTTCTTCTAAGCCCATAATTCATACAAGCTCTGGCAAAATTCTTTATTGACTCATCTAAGTTATACATAGTTAATGCAGTACCAGATCCAGGGAAATTAAAAACTTTGAATTCTTTTTTATCTTTACCGTTTTTAGATGTCCATTTTACTTCAAGATCACCCTCACCAGGTATTAAAAAATCAGTAGCTCTATATTGATCTCCAAAAGCATGTCTGCCTATAACGATCGGCTTTGTCCAACCTGGAACTAGCTTTGGGACATTTTTACAGATAATTGGCTCTCTAAACACTGTGCCTCCTAGAATATTTCTTATTGTTCCATTTGGTGATCTCCACATTTTTTTTAACTTGAATTCTTCTACTCTAGCCTCATCTGGTGTGATAGTTGCACATTTTACTCCTACACCATGTTTTTTTATAGCATTAGCAGCGTCAATAGTAATTTGGTCATTAGTCTTATCACGACTTTCCATGCCAAGATCATAATATTTAAGGTCAATATCTAGATATGGTTTGATAAGCTTATCCTTAATAAATGACCATATAATCCTAGTCATTTCGTCCCCATCTAACTCAACAACTGGATTTTTTACTTTTATTTTTGACATAAAAAATAGATTGATAAACTGTAATTTTTATACATATTAAGAAAAATTTAGCAAACTTAAAATTATGTTTAACACAATATTTCCAAAGATCCATAAAGAAGGCTACAAATTCTTAGCTATTTCAGTTCTACTAACTTTTGCAGCCCTGTTTTTTTCTAAGTTAATAGGTTTATTGCTTATAATAATCTCAATCTGGGTATATTATTTTTTTAGAGACCCTGAACGTTTTCCTATTGATGACGATAGTTATTTAGTAAGTCCTGCAGACGGACTAATTACAGATATATCAGAACGATCTGGTCCAGAGGAACTAAGACTTGAAAACACTTCATATACAAGAGTGAGTATTTTTATGAATGTTTTTAATTGTCATGTAAATAGAGTGCCAACTTCATGTAAGGTTGAAGAAATCTATTACAAGCCGGGAAAATTTTTAAATGCATCTTTAGATAAAGCTTCTGAAGAAAATGAAAGAAATTTTTTCAAAATAATTTCCAAAAAAGATAAAGAAGAAATTGTTATTGTCCAAATAGCAGGATTGATTGCTAGAAGAATAGTTTGTGATGTTGAACAAGGTCAAGACTTGAAACAAGGAGATAGAATAGGAATGATAAGATTTGGAAGTAGAGTAGATATTTATTTAAAAAATAAAAAAGTTTTAGCCAAACTTGGTCAAAATGTTGTTGCTGGAGAAAGTTTAATTGCATCTGAATAATGGAACAAAATAAAAAATTTAAAATAGTTTCATCAAAGAAAACCAGATATCTTCTTCCAAATATACTTACTTTAGGTGGAGTATGTCTTGGAATAAGTTCAATAAAGTTTTCTATCGATGGTAACTTTAGTTTATCGGTCACTCTAATATTATTAGCGGCAATATTTGATGCACTTGATGGAAGAATCGCAAGATTAATAAAAGGAACATCAGAATTCGGAAAAGAATTAGACTCGTTAACTGATTTTGTCAGTTTTGGCATAGCCCCAGTGTTTATTTTGTATTTTTGGGAATTGAATTCTTACGGAAAACTTGGATGGGCTATCGCTTTAATTTACTCTGTTTGCTGTGTATTGAGGCTAGCTAGATTTAATATAACTAAGCATGACGATAATCATGAATGGAAAAATAATTTTTTTGAAGGAATACCATCACCTGCCGGAGGGTTAATAATATTGATACCATTAATTTATGAATTAAGTAATTTTAATTTTGATCTCAATTTACGATTTATCACACCTTATCTAACTATTTTTATCGCTTTGATGTTAGTAAGCAAAGTTCCTACTCCTTCATTAAAAAAAATATCAATCTCACCAAAAACAACTATATTTTTACTATTGTCAGCAGGGATGATTTTTATCGCTTTATTATTCTATACTTTTGAAACTCTTCTCTTTTTTAGTTTAGTATATCTAACTGTAATACCTGCTAGTATTTTTTTCTACAAAAAACAGCTTAAAAAACATTCGACACAAATATCAGATGAAGATCATGAAGATATTTTGTAATGAAAAAATCTAAAAGATCTAAAAAAAGCAACTCTTGGAAGATAAAACAACATAGAGATCCTTTTTTTAAAAGATCAAAAACTCTTGGTTACAGATCAAGAGCATCGTTTAAATTGATTGAACTAAATGAAAAATTTAAATTTTTGAAAACTAATACAAATCTTTTAGATTTGGGCGCATATCCTGGTAGTTGGTCACAAGTTGCAAGCAAGATAATTACTAAGGGTAAAATTTTATCAATAGATATCAAAAATATGAGTCCTATAAAAAATGTAAATTTCTATAAAAGTGATATTTTCGAAAAAACAACAAAAAATAAGATTAGAGATTTTTTTAATGGTAAATTGGAAGTGATTATTTCAGATATGGCGGCGGATACTACTGGCAATAAGTCACTTGATTCTATAAGAACAAATCAATTATGTTTAGAAATTCTACTTCTATCCCCTAAAGTACTTGTTTCGAATGGGGTTTTTGTATCAAAAGTGTTTATGGGTAATGATTTTGATGAAATTAAAAAACTAGCTAAAACTTTGTTTAAAGATGTAAAATTCTTTAAACCAGCATCTAGTAGAAATGAATCAAAGGAAACTTATATACATTGTAAAATTTTAAAGACTTTATAATTTTTAAAAATTGTTTATAAATTAATATGGAAACAATAAAAGAGTCTTTAACCTTTGATGATGTATTGCTAACTCCAAAATACTCTGATGTGTTGCCATCCGAAACAGATATTTCTTTAAATCTATCTAAAAAAATAAATTTAAAAGTACCATTCTTATCATCAGCTATGGACACAGTGACCGAGTCAAAAATGGCTATAGCAATTGCGGAAGCTGGAGGTATCGGCGTTATACATAGAAATCTTAACATTAAAAAACAATCTAAAGAAGTAATAAAAGTTAAGAAAAAAAAATTAATTGTAGGTGCTGCAATTGGCACAAATAATGAGGATTTAGAAAGAGCGAGATCGTTAATCAATAATGGATGTGATTTAATTGTTATAGATACTGCTCATGGACATAGTGCAAAAGTACTTAAAACATTGTCAAAACTAAAAAAAATTAATTCTAATTTCCCTATTTGTGTTGGTAATATTGCAACTGCGGAAGCTGCAAAAAAATTATATAATTCCGGAGCTGATATTATTAAAGTAGGAATTGGACCTGGCTCTATATGCACAACTAGAATGGTAGCTGGTATAGGTGTTCCGCAGATTTCCGCGATTATGGAGGTCAAAGGTGTATTAAAAAACAAAAAGATAAAAATTATCTCAGATGGTGGAGTAAAATTTTCTGGGGACATAGCAAAAGCTTTGGCCGCTGGAGCAGATGCCATAATGATGGGGTCTATTTTTGCTGGTACAGATGAGAGTCCAGGAAAAAAATTTAAAATAAAGGGAAAAATATATAAACAATATAGAGGCATGGGCTCTATTGGGGCAATGTCATCGGGTTCAGCTAATAGATATTTTCAAAAAAACTTTAGAGATAAATCAAAATTTGTCCCCGAAGGAGTTGAGGGTAGAGTTGAATATAAAGGCAATGTTTCGAAAATAATTTATCAATTAAAAGGAGGTCTTCGCTCTTCAATGGGATACATAGGAGCAAAAAATTTGAATCAAATTTCAAAAAATGCCAAGTTCATTAAAATTACAAAAGCGGGTTTTTATGAAAGTATGGTACACAGTGTGGAAATTACACAAAAAACAATTAATTATAAGTTATGATATTGAGGTTAAAATTAGCTTTTATTTTACTACTTTTGCCTAATAAACTAATGGCAAATAATATTTATTTTGAAGAAGGTTTGAGACTTTTTAAAAAAGAAAAATTTGCAGAGGCGAAATTTAAATTTGAACAAAATATAGTTTTTAACCCAAAAAGTGAAATATCCTATCTTTATTTGTCAAAAATTTTTAAGAATTTAAAAAATAAAAATTTACAAGAAAAGAATTTGAATACCGTTATTCTTTTAAACCCAAAAAATGAGGAAGCAATTTATAATTTAGCAAAATTAAAACTTGATGCATCAGACTATCAAAAAAGTAAAGAATTGAATGATAAACTGAATAATATTTGTGAAAAATTTTGCAATAAAAGTAAGAAATTAAAAGTTGAAATTGAAAATTTATCAAAAAAATAAATGCAATTTCAAAAATTTAACGAAAGCATATTAATTATTGACTTCGGATCTCAAGTTACTAAATTAATAGCAAGAAGAATAAGAGATTTAGGTGTCCATTCTGAAATTGTTACCCCGAATGAGGTGAAAAAAATTAAAGATTTTTCTAAAGTTAAAGGTATAATATTCTCTGGGGGACCTTCATCAGTTACAAAAAGCAAATATCAAAACGTCCCAAAACATATCTTTACAAAAAAAATTCCAATTCTTGGAATATGTTATGGTTTACAATTAATAGCAAAATTATACGGAGGAAAAATTAAATCATCAAATAAGCGAAGAGAGTTTGGAAGGGCTTTTATTTTTAAAAAAAAACAATCATTGCTCACTAAAAATTTTTTTTCTCCCAAAGTTGCTGTTTGGATGAGTCATGAAGATTCAGTAGTCAAACTGCCAAAGGGTTTTAGATCAGTTGCTTTTACAAAAGATTCTAAATTAACAATAATTGAAAATAAAAAAGAAAAAATCTATGGAATACAATTTCATCCAGAAGTTACTCATACAGATAATGGTAAAAAGATATTTAAAAATTTTTTATTTTCTATATGCAAGGTAAAAAAGAGCTGGAATGCTGTGTCTCAGAAAAATAGATTAATTCAAGATATAAAAGATTTAGTAAAAAAAGACAGAGTCATTTGTGCTCTTTCTGGTGGAGTGGATAGCAGCGTTGTTGCATTACTGATTAATAAAGCTATAAAAAAAAATTTAATTTGTATTATGGTAGATACTGGATTGATGCGAAAAAATGAATTTAAGCACACTTATAAAATTTTCAAAAATAAATATAAGCTTAATGTACATATAATTAATGCTTCAAATAAATTTTTAAGTAAACTCAAAAATATTTCAAATCCTGAAAAAAAAAGAAAAATTATTGGAAATTTATTTATTAAAATATTTGAAAGAGAGTCAAAAAAATTTAAAAAAGTAAAATATCTTGCTCAAGGCACTCTTTATCCTGATATAATTGAAAGTAAATCATCTACAGGAAGTAAAACTTCAAAAATAAAATCTCACCATAATGTTGGAGGATTACCAAAAAAAATGAATTTAAGTTTAATCGAGCCGTTAAAAGAATTTTTTAAAGATGAGGTAAGAATTCTTGGTAAAGCTTTAGGATTAGAAAAAAAAATATGTTATCGACATCCATTCCCTGGTCCAGGATTAGGTATAAGAATTATAGGAAGCATAACTAAAGAAAAAATTAAAATTCTTCAGGAAGCAGATTATATTTTTATAAATGAATTAAATAAAAATAATCTCTATCACAAAATTTGGCAAGCTTATGCTGCGCTTCTCCCAATAAAAACTGTTGGAGTAATGGGAGATTCAAGAACCTATGAGTTTACTTGTTTGCTAAGAGCTGTTATTTCTGAAGATGGAATGACTGCTGATTATTTTAGCTTTCCAAAAGAATTTTTGGATAAAATCTCTAATAAAATAATAAATAATGTGAAAGGTATTAATAGAGTTGTATATGATATAAGCTCAAAACCACCTAGCACAATTGAATTAGAGTAAATTAAAATTTAATAATGAATAAAAAAATTCAAAATATTATTAAAAAAAAAAATAAATCAAAAATTGTGAGTTTAACAGCTTATTCAAGAAATATAGCAAAAATTCTCGATAAACATTGCGATATAGTTTTAGTTGGAGACTCTATGGCAAATGTTTTATACGGACAAAACAACACCCACAAAATGAATTTAGCAAATATGATACAACATACTATAAGTGTAAAAAAAGGTATTAAAAAATCATTATTAGTTGTAGATATGCCTAAAGGGTCTTACACGAACTTAAATTTAGCAAAAAAAAACGCGAAACTGTTAATGAGAAAAACAAAATGCGATGCCATCAAATTAGAAAGTAACAATAAAAATTTTGAAATAATCAGATCATTAGTAAAAAACAAAATTCCAGTAATGGGCCACATAGGATTTACCCCACAATTTAAGAAAAAATTCAAAATTGAAGGTGATACAAAAAAAAAAGCCGAAAAACTTTTAAAAGAAGCAAAAGATATTGAAAAGGCAGGAGCCTTTTCGATTGTGCTTGAATGTCTTAACCCTAAAGCTTCAAAATTAATCACTAATAATTTAAAGATTCCGACCATTGGAATTGGTTCATCGAATGATTGCGATGGGCAAATACTTGTGACCGATGACATGTTAGGAATTAGTGGTTTTTACCCTAAATATGTTAAAAAATACTTATCTCTTGATAGAATTATTGAAAAAGCTATAAAAAAATATACTAGGGATGTTAAATTAAAAAAATTTCCTTCAAAGAAAAATTTTTTAAATGGATCAACATACAGATAAAGATTTAGAATTTACAGAAAAGTTAAAATTATTTTTTAAAGAACAAAAAGTTAAAATAATATTAATATCTTGCACTTGTGTACTCATAGCAATAATTTTTTTAGTGATGAAGGTTTTTCAAGAAAGAGAAAATATTTTAATTTCTGAAAAATTTATTAAAGCAAATATTTTTTTATCCTCCCAAAACGAAGATAAATCAAAGGAACTGTATGAAGAAATAATAAAAAGTAAAAATAAGTTTTATTCAATCTTGGCATTAAATACGATACTTGAGAAAGAATTAGAAAATGATGAAAATATAATAATTAATTATTTTAATATGTTGCAAGACTTATCTATTCCACGTGATCAAAAAGATCTTTTAATTTTTAAGAAAGCTTTATATTTAATTCAATTATCAAGAATCAAGGAAGGTAAAGATTTACTGAAAAAACTCTCTAATTCCAACTCTTATCTGAAAAATATAGCAGATCAGATATTAGAAAATTAAATTTACAAATAAATGAAAAAAAATATTTTAATTATATTTATTATTTTATTCTATAGTTGTTCATTTGATAATAAATCTGGTATCTGGAAAAATGAGAATATTATTTCTAAAGATAGTAACGATAGTTTCAGAGAATTTAAAAAACTTTCTATAACTTATACTCCTTACAATAAAATTATAAACATTCCAAAAAATTTTGAATTAAAAGCTCCTGTTTTAGTGAATGTAAAAAATTGGAGTGATATTTTTTTTAGTGATACTAACAATTTATTAAACCTTAAATATTCTAACCTATCTAACCAAAAGTTTAGAAGCAAAAAGATATCAAGAAATAGTATTAGCAGTTATATATTATCAGAAAATAAAAATATTATATTCAGCGATTCTAATGGAAATATATTTATTTTTTCATTAATTGATAAAAGATTAATAAATAAATTTAATTTTTACAAAAAAAAATTTAAAAATATTGAAAAAAAATTAAATCTTATAGTAGAGAATGGGATAATTTATGTTTCTGATAACATCGGTTTTTTATACGCATTTGACTATAAGAAAAATAAAGTAATTTGGGCTAAAAATTATAAAATTCCTTTTCGTTCTAATTTGAAAATATTTAAAGATAAAGTATTAGCATCAAATCAAAACAATAATTTGTATTTTTTTAATAAATATTCTGGAGATATTTCTAAATTAATTCCTACAGAGGAAACTGCTGTAAAAAATACATTTAAAAATAATTTATCTTTGAATAATAAATATACCTTTTTTTTAAATACTTATGGATCTTTATATGCTGTAACAAAAAAAGATATGGAAATTAAATGGTTCGTAAATTTAAATCGATCTTTAGATATTAACCCTAGCAATTTGTTTTTGGGAAATCAAATAGTCAATGATGATAAAAAGATTGTAATTACCTCGAACCAATCTACATTTATTTTAGACGATGAGACAGGTTCGATACTATTTAAAAAGAATTTTAGTTCTATTGTTAAACCAATTATAATTGACCAATACTTTCTCTCGATAAGTAAAAACAATTTCTTAATTTTAACAAATATGAATAATGGAAAAATATTATATTCACTAGACATAAATCAAGAAATATCAAGTTATTTAAAAAGTAAAAAAAGAGAAGTTCAAATTAAGAATATGATGATAGTGAATAATAAAATTTTTATTTTTTTAAAAAATTCCTTCCTCTTAAAGTTTGATCTTAATGGCAAACTTACGAATATTGATAAACTTACTAGTAAGCTAAATACTTTTCCAATTATGATTGATGGTTCGATGGTATATTTAGATTTTAAAAACAGACTATTAGAAGTAAATTAACTGTTAGATTTGCCACTTAATAATGAAAGTTGTTTAATCTTTAATCCTTTTAAATTATCTGCTGGTTTTATTGGATAATCACCAGTAAAATAGTGATCACTATATTGTGGATAATTATCATTTCTTTTTTCACCTGATAAAGCTTTGTAAAGACCATCTAAACTTAAAAATTTTAATGTTTTGGCATTAATATAATCAGTCATTTCTTTTATATTTTTTTTATGCGCAAGCAACTCTTTCTCAGTCGGCATATCAACTCCATAAAAGTCAGGATATTTTATTTTTGGACATGCTATTCTAACATGAACCTCTTTAGCACCGCTTTCGTAAAGCATTTTAACGATTTTATGGCATGTAGTCCCTCTTACTAAAGAGTCGTCTATTAAAATTATTGATTTATTTTTTACTATTGTCTTAGTAGAACTCAACTTTAATTTTACTCCTAAACTTCTAATGTTTTGTGTAGGTTCAATGAACGTTCTGCCAACATAGTGGTTTCTTATTAAACCTAACTCAAATAACTTCTTAGATTGTTCAGCATACCCAAGTGCAGCTGGAACGCCAGAGTCTGGCACTGGCACAACAAAATCTGCACTCAAATCAGTTTCTTTTGCAAGTTCAGCGCCTAAATTTTTTCTGTATTCATAAGCACATTTTCCATTAATTAAACTATCTGGCCTTGCAAAATAAATATACTCAAATACACATGGTCTAGGTTTTTGGATTGGGAATGGCTTAATGCTGGTAAGTTTTTCGTTTTCAACAAACACTATTTCTCCATTTTCTACCTCTCTTATAAATTTAGCTCCTACAATATCTAGCGCACAGGTCTCTGAAGCAAAAATATAAGAGCTCTTAAGTTTTCCAATTACTAGCGGCCTTATTCCAAATGGATCTCTCACACCAACTAATTTTTTATTTGTCATGAGAATTAATGAATATCCGCCTTGAATTTGAAAAAGAGTGTCAATCAACTTATCTAAAAATTTGCCCCTTTTAGATTTTGCAATAAGCTGGACAATAGTTTCCGTATCACTTGTGGTTCGAAATATTGCTCCGTCTTTGACAAGATTTTCTCTCAAAAGTAGCGCATTAGTCAGATTTCCGTTATGAGCTACACTTAATCCACCCATGTGTAAGTCAGCGAAAAATGGTTGAATATTTCTTAATGAAGTTTCTCCTGTGGTTGAATATCTATTATGACCAATTGCAAATTCTCCAGGTAATTTTTTTATAATTTCTGAATTTGTAAAGTGATCCCCAACTAATCCTTGTCTTTTTTCAGAGTGGTAATTTTTTCCATCAAATGAGACTATTCCACAACCTTCTTGCCCTCTATGTTGCAAAGCATGCAATCCTAAAGCTACAAGTGCAGAAGCATCAATGTGGTTTGAAATTCCAAAAATACCACATTCCTCTCGTAACTTATCTGAATTAAATTTTTTCAATTTTTTCTTTCGTATCAATAAAATCTTTACTTGAAGGAAATTCTTCAATCAATAATTCACTTCCTTTGTAAATTATATTAAAGGATTTTGCTCTATCTGCAGATATACCCCAATTATTATAAGGATAAAACCAATTAAATATAGTAAATATACATACACACACCACGTATCCCTTAAAAATACCAAATATAAAGCCAAAAGTTTTATCAATTGAACCAACTCCAGTCCAAGTTACTGCTCTACTTAAAGCTTTACTAATTACAATCAATATAAATAATGTAAAAATAAATATAGCAATTCCTAATCCTACATTGTTTATAAATTCAGACTCAATATAATCACTTACATAGGGCTGAAGTTTTGGTACTAAAATTATTGTAATTATCGTAGAAAGTATCCATTTCATAAATGAAATCAAACTTAGTGAGAAACCTTTCAAAAAACATTGAATAATGGTGTAAATCATAATAATGGCAACAGCTATGTCGAATAAATTTATATTTCCTAAAATATTATCTACTTGTTCCAACATTACAAAGATTTTGTACCATCACCAAAAGGTTTATAAACCAAAAGTAATTTAGGAAGTAAAGTTAGCACTGAAATCATTGCTAACAACATAGCCACTCCTGTAAAAAAACCAAAATAAATTGTTGGGATAAAATTTGATAAAACGAGTATAGAAAATCCAAAAACAATTGTTATTGAGGTATTTAAAATTGCGATACCCACAGTTTGATGGCATCTATCTAAAGTTTGGTTGTAGTCTTTGATTTTGTCAAACTCTTCTTTAAACCTATAAATATAATGGATACTGTTATCAACTGCGATACCAATAGTTATTGCAGCAATTGTGATTGTCATCATGTCAAGAGGAATGTTCAGAAAACCAATAAATCCAAGAATAAAAAAAGCAGCAATAAAGTTTGGCACTATTCCTATGAAAGATAAAGTAACATTTCTAAATAGGATAAAAAACATTAAAAATATTCCCAACATAACTATTCCTAAAGTAAGAATTTGAGATTTAAATAAACTTTGTAATAAATTATTGAACAAAATTAGTACACCTGTTAACTTATACTCTTCTTTTTCTAAATTCAATTTAATGTTAAGATCACTATTAATCTTTTTTATAAGATCATTTCGTCTTAAGTTTTCTAGAGAGTCTTTTACTCTTACAGAAATTCTGGCTTCATCATCCTCAACTGAAATATAAGGTGATATAATTTCTTGTTTTATTTCCTCTGGAATTTTGCTGTATAAAACTGCAATTTCCAAACTTTGTAATTCTTTTTTATTTAAATCTTCTGCAACTCTTAGAATAGATCCAAAAGATAGAACTTTACCTATTTCTGGCAAGGAGTCTAAATAATCATGTACTTTTAGAATTTTATCCATTTTATCTCTCGTAAACCAGTATTTTGACCTATCTTCCTCTTTTTTATTATCTTCATCCCATTCAGAAAATTCATCGTCATCCGTTTTTTTACTTTTTGTAGATGGAAACTTAAGAATAATATTTAAAGGTGTAGTCCCTCCAAGATCATCATCAATTTTTTTCATTCCTTTATAAATCTCAGTTTCTTTATCAAAATAATTTATAAAACTATTTTCTACCTCAAGTTTTGATATGCCAAATACACTCAAAAAAATTATTACTAAAGTAGGACCAAATATTAAAATTTTATTACTTTTTGCTATAGATCCAAGTGTTGAAGTTATAAATGACTTATCTTTATTTTTTACATCAATTTCTTTTTCTTTAGCAAAAATATTTAATAAGGAGGGTAAAAGAGTAAAAGTTACTACTAAGGAAACAAGCAATCCTAGTGTCATCATCCACCCAAAATCAATAATTGGCTTTATACCACTAAATATTAATGACAAAAAAGCACAAATGGTTGTTAAAACGGTGTAGATTATAGGAGGCATCATTTTTTTACTTGCTAAAATAATCGTCTCTCCTTTTGATAAAAGTGGAAATTCTTTTTTTAATTGTAAAAATCTTACAGTTAAATGGATATTCATTGCCATATTCAGTATTAACATTAAAGCAATAAAGTTTGATGAAATAACAGTAACTTTCCAACCAATTGAACCTAGCAGGCCAATCATAATTATAACTGATGTAGCGCAACCCAGTAAAGGCATAATAACCCATTTAATTTTTTTGAAAATAAACCACAAAGTAAAAATTATAAATATAAATACTCCAACTCCAAATACAATTATATCGTTTTTTATAAAACTCATCATGTCATCAGCAATCATTGGAATCCCACCCAAGTGAATTTTTGCATTTTCTCCGTATTTATTTATTATATCCCGGATTTCATTAATATTTTGATGATTTCGAATATTATAAAGATTTTTGTACTCCTCATATTCTTTCAAAAATTTTTTATAGTTTTTTTTCTCCTCTTTTTTTAATCCAGTTTCAATTGATTGGTCATAATATTTATCTTTGATTTTTACGTACTCGGCTAATCTTTCATCTTTTTTTAAATAAATTACTATTCCTGAAGTTTTTCCATCTTCACTAATCACATAATTCTTATATATTGGACTATTCAGAATCTCATCAAAACCTCTATTTCTATCAATTTCAGGATAAGCCAACGTTTTGTAATTTTTTAATCTTTCCATTAAATTTTCATCTGTGCTTTTCAATAAAGGGACATCAATTACAGTAATTACACTGTCAACCCAGGTTAATTTTTCTATTTTTGATTTTAATAATTGTAAATTTAGTATAGTTTCCTTATCAGTAAAGCTTGATACTGGGGTATAGGTGAGAACTAAGAAATCTTTAGATTTATATCTTTCATTAACTTCTCTTAAATATTTAAGGTCTTTATCTCCCTCTAAAAGAAGTGCATCGGAGGAAGCATCCAAATTAAAGTCTTTAGCTTTATAAAGAGAGAAAACAATTAATATTAATAATAAAAAAAGAGTTATTTTTGAAAAATCTATAACAAATTTTTTATAAATATAAGACCACATCAGAATAGTTCAGATATATCGTAATTTATTTATAACTAAAGAAAAAATTAGGTCTAATTTTTGTTTAAATCTTTAAATTTTGTATAAATTCCCTCAAACTCAACTTTTATAGTGCCAGTTGGTCCATGTCTTTGTTTTCCAAGTATAATGTCAGCAAGACCATTTACATCATTCATCTTTGATTGCCATTCTGCATGTTCAATAGATCCTAATTTTGGTTGTTTTCTCTCCAAATAATAAGCCTCCCTGTAGACAAACATTACAACATCAGCATCTTGTTCAATTGATCCAGACTCTCTTAAATCAGCTAACTGTGGCTGTTTATCATCTCTTTGTTCCACTGCTCTTGACAGCTGAGATAGAGCTAAAACTGGTACTGATAATTCTTTCGCCAAAGCTTTTAAACCTTGAGTAATTTCAGAAATTTCCTGAACTCTACCCTCATTTTTATTTGAGCTCGACCTCATTAGTTGAATATAATCAACAACCACTAAATTAAGCCCGTGAAGCCTTTTAATTCTTCTAGCTCTATTGCTTAGCGTGGCTATAGTGATAGCGGGCGTTTCATCGATAAATAAAGGCAAATTATATATATTTCTTGAAGTTTCTATATATCTATTAATTTCTTCTTCTGAAACTTTACCTCGTCTAATGTCGTCAGATTTAATCTTTGCCTGTTCAGATAAAATTCTAGTTGATAGTTGCTCAGATGACATCTCTAAAGAAAAAAAAGCTACTGAAGATTTCTCATCCGTTTTTGAAATATGTTTTGCTGCATTATAAGCAATATTTGTTGCTAGAGCAGTTTTTCCCATCGAAGGTCTTCCAGCTAAAATTATTAAATCAGATTTATGTAATCCTCCTAGCTTTTCATCTAAGTCAGTTAGACCTGTCGGAACACCAACGATACCTTGATCACTTTGCATAGCCATTGTTGCCATCTCTATAGTTTGATCTAATGCCTGATTAAATTTCAAATACGATTGAGAGAAGGTTCCTTTTTCTGCTAAATCATAAAGTGATTTTTCAGTTCCTTCAATAATACTTTCAGCGTTCTGTTCATCTGAACTAGCATTTAAAGTATCTGAAGATAGTTTATTTGAAATTAAAACTAATTCTCTTCTTAAATACATCTCGTGAACGATTTTAGCATAATCTATTGCTTGCTTTGGAGAACTTGAAAATCTTGTGAGCTTTACTAGATATTCTGTTCCTCCAACTTCTTTTAGCATATTATCTTTTTCAAAAAAATTCTTTAGTGTGATTGGATTTGCAATCATTCCTTTATTATTCAAACTTTGAATGACTTCAAATATTTTTATATGAGCTGGATCATAGAAAATAGAAGAGTCTACAATATTTGAAATTTCGTCAATTATATCGTTATTAACAAGTATTGAACCCAATAATGCCTGCTCTGCTTCAATATTTGAAGGATGTTTATTTTCGGTATTATTTAAAATGGTTTTTATTTCTTCCACATACATATAATAGGCTTGGTAGAGGCTTATGAAAGATAAAAGTTACACACTCTTTTTTTAGATCTGTGGAAAAGTTATTTAGTCTGAATTTTACTAATCTTTAAGGAGATGTTAGCTTTTACTTCAGCATGAAAATTTATGTCTACTTTATAAGAACCTATTTTATTCAACTCTTCTTTTAAAATTATTTGAGATGGACTCACATCAACATTAGTTTTTTCTTTAATCAAATTTGTTATTTCTTTAGGCTTTATTGAGCCATATAAATCTCCATTATCTTTACTTTCTTTTGAAAATGTAAAAGTTTTGTTATTTATTAATACAGCAATTTCTTTAAATTTATTTTTTGTTTCTGAGTTTTTTCTATTTAATTCGTCCTTTTTTTTATTAACTAAATCGAGATTTTCTTTATTAAACCTTAGAGCCTTACCTTTCTTAAGTAAAAAATTTCTACCGTAACCATTTTTTACTTTAACTTTGTCCCCTATATTTCCAAGATTTATGATATTTTCTAATAATATTAATTCCATTAGATTAATCCCAAGATTTTAGCTTTTTTAATTTCACGAGTTAATTTTCTTTGCTTATTATAAGACACTGAAGTAATTTTTGAAGATATTATCTTTCCATTATCAGAAACATATTTTTTTAGTAAACTTATATTTTTATAATCAATAATAGGGGGATTTTTAACAGATAGCGGGCATTTTTTTGAAAATTTGCTATCAGATTTTTGAAATAAGCTTAGCTTATTCATAGAGCCAGAATTTTTTCTTTGAAATTTTTTATTTTTCCTTTTCATTATTTTTCTTTTTTGAAAAACTCTTTTGTTGTATCTAGTTTTTTATATTTTACTGTAAGATATCTAATGATTTTACCATCAACTTTAATTTTCTTTTCAATAGCATCTAAGGTTTTTTTATCTCCCTCAAATTTAAAATGAATATAAAAACCTTTTCTATAATTCTTAATTTTATTTGTTAAATTTAGTAATCCCCATTCTTCAATTTTAAGAACTTTTCCAGAAGAGTTATTGATTAGTTTATTATAAGTCTCTTTAATTATTTTTAACTCTTTTTCAGCTAAATCCTGTTTAGCTACAATAGTATTTTCGTAAAAAGCCATATTATGTTATCAATGTTATAGATGCTGGGTTATACTATAATGAATAGTTATAGCAATACTAATTATTATTAATTAAATTAAGAAAAATGGGCGCTTTATTATTTCCAGGTCAAGGATCACAAATTGTGGGCATGGGATCAGAATTTTTTCAGAATTTTGAAAAAGTTAAAAAAATATTTAAAGACGCTGATGAAAAATTGAATTTTCCAATCTCAAAAATAATTTTAAACGGTCCAGAGCAAACATTGCAACTTACTCAAAATACTCAACCAGCAATTCTCACTGTGAGTTACTCAATTTTTAAAATAATGGTTGAAGAATTTGATTTTGATTTAAAACAAATAAAATTTTTTGCTGGGCACTCCTTGGGAGAATATAGCGCTTTAGTTTGTGCTGGATCTTTAAATTTTAGTGATGCACTTTTTCTTCTTCACGAGAGAGGAAAAGCGATGCAAGAAGCAGTACCTCTTGGAAAAGGAGCAATGTTGGCTGTTTTAGGTATTGAGATAGGTGAGGTAAAAGAGCTTATTAAAAAATCACAAAATAATAGATCTGGTATTTGTGAAATAGCTAACGATAATTCCAAAGGGCAAGTAATAATTAGTGGTGATAGTGATAGTATTAAAAAATTTCAATTATTTTTAAAAGAAAAAAAGATAAAAAGTATTCCTTTAAAAGTAAGCGCCCCGTTTCATTGTTCTTTGATGAAACCTGCTGCAGAAAGTATGAGTGAAAAAATAAAAAATACTAATTTTACTAAACCAAAATTTGATATTATAAATAACGTCAAAGCTTTACCAGAAACTGAGGCTGAAAATATAAAAAGTTTACTAATTGATCAAATTTATAGCACTGTAAAATGGAGAGAAAGTATAATCAAAATCTCAGAATATGGAGTTTCAAATTTTATCGAAATTGGTCCAGGAAAAGCTTTGACTGGAATGGTAAAACGAACATTAAATGATGTAAAAAGCTTTTCAATTAATTCGATAGCTGATATTAAAAATCTTAAAAATGAATTTAAAAAATAAAAAGGTCCTTATTACCGGTGCGACAGGCGGAATAGGAAATTGCATTGTAAAAAAATTTCATGATCTTGAAGCTAAAATATTTGCATCAGGGACTAACGAAGAAAAACTAAAAGATCTAAAAAATAAATTTACTAACATACACGCAGAAAAATTTAAATTAGATGAGCATAATAAAATAGAAAATTTTATAAACCTTGTAGATGAAAAATTGGGAGGTATTGATATTTTAATAAACAATGCTGGAATTACTTTAGATAATTTATCAATAAGGCTTTCAGAAGATAATTGGAAAAAAGTTTTAGACATAAATTTAACCTCAACTTTTTTAATGTGTAAATTTGTAATTAAAAAAATGCTTAAACAAAAAAGTGGCAAAGTAGTAAATATAACATCTGTAGTAGGGCATACAGGAAATCTTGGTCAAGCCAATTACTCAGCGTCAAAGGCTGGAATTGTTGCTTTTTCGAAAAGTTTAGCAATAGAATATGCTAAGAAAAATATTAACATCAACTGTATTTCACCTGGATTTATAAAATCTGAAATGACTGATAAAATTAGTGAGGACTTTAAAAAAATCCTTTTAAGTAAAATTCCGTCTGGAAACCTAGGGACTGGCGAAGATGTATCAAATTGTGTAGCATTTTTAGCTTCAGATATGGCCAGTTATATTAATGGCGAAACTATACATGTTAATGGCGGAATGTATATGGCTTGACAATTCTGTTTAATAATTTATTAAGAAATCATACACACGAAAGGATTTCATGTCAGATGACGTTAAAGCAAAAATAAAAAAAATTGTAGCAGATCATTTAGGGATAGAGGAAGAAAAAGTTACTGATGAGGCAAGTTTTATAGACGATCTTGGAGCAGATAGTTTAGATACTGTAGAGTTAGTCATGGCTTTTGAGGAAGAATTTGGTTCAGAAATATCCGATAGTGAAGCAGAAAAAATATTAACTGTAGGTGATGCTATCAAATTTATTGAGAGTAAAACTAGTTAAAAGACAATTATCTGTTAATGAAACATGATAAAGAAAATATCATGGTTATTTTATCGTCTCCTTCTGGAGTTGGAAAAACAACTCTGACTAAGAAAATTCAGCAGAAGT
The DNA here is from genome assembly GCA_902635225.1 of uncultured Pelagibacteraceae bacterium. Taxonomy (GTDB): domain Bacteria; phylum Pseudomonadota; class Alphaproteobacteria; order Pelagibacterales; family Pelagibacteraceae; genus Pelagilacustribacter. The sequence continues at coordinate 20,922 of CACPNG010000002.1, forward strand.
ATAAAAATTTTAAAATATCAGTTTCCCACACCACTAGAACTCCACGATCAAATGAAGTTGATGGGGTAGACTATCATTTTGTCTCAAAAGATAAATTTAAAGAATTAATTGATGATGGAAAATTTTATGAATACGCAAAAATTTTTGAGAATTATTATGGAACATTAAAAAAATATGTTGATGAAACTATTAAAGAAAATGATATTTTATTCGATATAGATTGGCAGGGCACAAAACAACTTTCTAAATTTAAAAATCTTAACATAATTAAAATTTATCTTATTACCGATAAAGTAGAATTAAAAAGTAGATTAATAAAAAGAAATCAAAACACAAATGACGAGGTAAAAAAAAGATTTAATTCGTTTGATGAAGATATAAAACATTGGAATGATTATGACTATATTATAATCAACAAAAATCTTGAAAATTGTTTTAGACAAATTGAAAACATTATTGAAATTAATAAAATTAAACCAAATTTTTTTTTTCAAAAAATTCAGTAATTTCGTAGTAAATATCAGGATTTAATTGTGATGGTCTTGAGTCAATTTTTAAACCATTAATTTGGCTAATCTCCTTTTCAGTTAAAATTTTTTTAATATTTTTATTTACTATTTTCCTTCGTTCTGAAAATAATATATTAGTAATTTTTTCAAGATTACTAACGTTTTTTATTTTAAATTTATTTCTATTTATTGGTTGAAAATGCAATAGAGTCGAGGTTACTTTTGGCTTAGGAGTGAAGCAATTAGCAGATATATTGAACTTTCTAAAAACTTTTAACCTATAATTTGATATTATTGATATTCTACCGTAATCAGCTGAAGTATATTTTCCAGTAATTTTATCCGCTAACTCTTTTTGGAACATTAATATAAGATCACTAAATTTAGGAGGCCAAACCTTAAATTTTAAAAACTTTACTAAAATTTGAGAAGAAATGTTATAAGGCAAATTACCAAATATGATTGTATCCTCTTTAATAATTTTCTCAATATTTATATTTAGAATATCATCATTATATAATTTCAGAATATGATTATGTGAATATTTCAATTTAAGATTTTCAAATAAAACATTATCCTTTTCAATCAGTATAAGTGATTTTGGGTTATTTTTTATAATTTCTTCAGTTAAAGCACCTTTACCTGGACCTATTTCAATTATGTTCTTATCCTTGATGTTAATGAAGTTAATAATCTTTTTTATTATATTTTTATCAATTAAAAAATTCTGACCTAAGGATTTCTTAGCAAATATCATTTTTATAATTTTTTAAAAAATTTATGCTATTTAAAAGACTTAAATAATTTGCTTTATTTTTACCAATTAAATTGATAGCAGTTCCATGATCGGGAGAAGCCCTAAAATATTTAAGGCCCAATGTAATATTTATAGCATTAAACTTAAATATTGTTTTATACGGTGTAAGTACTTGATCATGATACATTCCAACGATTACATCATAATCTTTATAATTCATGAATATAGTATCAGTAACTAGCGGTCCTATTATATTTATATTAAGTTTTTTTAATTTCAATATTGCTGGGATGATTTTCTTTTTTTCTTCCGAATTTTTTCTAAGCTCACCATTATGAGGGTTTAAACCCAAAATACCTATTGTTGGTTTTTTTTTAAAATTACGCATATACCAAGAATTAATTTTAATTACTTTATTTACAATTAAAGGAATAGTGATTTTTTTGGAAACATCTTTAAGATCTATATGTGTTGTAATTGGAGATACAGCTAATTTATTATTATATATAAGCATAACTTCGGAGTCTTTCTTAATTTTACATTTTCTTGCTAAAAATTCAGTAACTCCAATTTTGTTTTTTTTTAAAAGATTTTTATTTATCGGACAATTTATTACACCGGCTGCATTATTATTTGTTAATAATTTATGCGCGTAATTAAGACAATTAATAACAAATTTTGATGAATTTTTTGTATTCACCTTAAATGGATTCTTAAAAGGAATATCTACATTGAGGACTTTTAAATTATTATGCGTAATCTTTTGATTTAAATCATTTACAGGTACTATTTTAATAGAATATTTCAATTGCTTGAATTGTTGAGTTAAAAGATTAGTGTTAGAAATAATAAAAATTCTTCTCTTCAAAGAATTGTTCAATTTTTTCCAACATTTATAAATTATTTCAGAATTAATACTATTTGGGTCACCGCTTAATATAATAATTTTATTTTTCATTTATATTCGATTAAAACCGTATTCTTAATTTTTGATAAATGACTTTTCGAATAAAGATTAAACATTTCATTTTTCTTTTGTTCAATAATTCTTTTTTCCAGCTCAGCTATATTTATATCCTCTATTTTAGAAGTTCTTACATCAACTAATTTTAAAAAAAGGATACTATTTTGTCTCTTTATTGGAGGAGAAATTTCCCCGGTATTCATTTTTTTTAAAATGTCAAACACCTCTTTTGATAAAGATTTTGAGTTAATCCAGCCTAAATTACCTCTATTGTTTGCTGAAGATGACATGCTATATTTTAAAGCAGCTGCCTCAAAGCCTTCATTTTTGATTTTGTTTTTCAAATCTAAGGTTATTTGATTAATATTAAAGTTTTCTTCTGTCATAATTTCTATTTCCGAAATGTTATATTCTTTAAATTTTTTTTCATTTTCAACTATTCTTTTTAAATCATCTTTTACAGAATTTTCATCTATTTCTATTTTATCTTTATAAAAAAGATAAATAAAATTTTGCCATTTTGTTTGAATTTCAACTTCTTCTAAAAAAAGATCGTAATCTAAATTATTGATCTTAAATTTATTTTTAAAAGCAGATAAATCGTTTGCAGATATTGAATTTAAATATAAGTTAATCTTATTGTTATCTTTTTCTATTTTAAATTTTTCTAATTCAATAATTTTTAATTTATTTTGGATAAGTGTATCTACCGCTTGTTTTTTTAATTTATTGATATTTTCTTGAGTAATTTTTTCTCCAGCTAATACTAGAGAAGTTAGTATCTTATTTTTCACCTCGTAGTTTGTAATTATTTCATTTTCTACCTTAATAATAATTTTATTTGTAAACGCATTTAGTTGATGAAAAAAAAAACTAAAATAAAAAAAAGAAATAATAAAAATTTTTATTTTCATTTACTAAAAGTAGGTGAATTTATACTTCCAAAAGGTGTAAGTGTAATTTTAAACATTAATGAATTTTCAGGTTCTAATTCAGAGTCATTATAGAATTCTCTCCTATAAACCAAACCAGCTCTTAAACAGTCGTTGATATACTCATAACTTAAGTCATAAAATTCAGATGAATCTGTTATTAAATTTCTCTTTGTTTCAAAAGAAAACATGCCTTTATTTTTGTTTTGAATATTTATTTTAGTAGTGAAATAATCTTGGTTTCCAATATGTTTTTTTTCTTGTAAATAATTTAAGTCAAAGTTTATTGGTCCAAAATTCATATTAGCTCCAAATTCATTAAAATTTAAATCTTGATAATTTTGATCTAAAGCAAAATTATAATTAAGACTAAAATTTTTATTAAGTTCTATATTCGCAGATCCTACAAGATCTGAAACCTTTTCATTTAGACTTGATTTATCAGGCATCTTATTATTTTCATCATCTTTAATAACTTGCGCTATAGAAAAATCGAACTCTTTATCTTTCGTAACAGTTTTATAATCAAATCCTAATGTTCCACTAATGCCGGTCTCAAAATTATTAATATTACCAAGTTTATTTAAGTTAAAGGCTGAACTTGGTGTTAATCTTGATCCAGAGCTTTCGTTCCTCATGCTACCTGGTGCATATCTAAAAAGTAATTTTGGCGTGATTAAATGATCTGTGTTACCCTGTTTTTTTTGTAAGTTTAATTTTGAAAAGATTCCCAAAGCACCGAACAATTCGCTTGTAGTATCCTCTTTATATTCATTCACATTTTTGACTTCATAATTGATATTTCTTAAGTTACCTAAAAACTTCGTATTTAAACCACTATCAAAGAAAATATCTTTTGATGTCCATTCAAAATCATTTACAATGAAATTTTTTAATTTATTTGTATCATATAATTTGGTTGAAATATTTGTCTGCAAATCTAAATTACCAAATTGATCATGATTGAGTAAGTTTTTATCTATTGTAATTTCGGGTAATATATATTCATACTTGTCCTCATAACTTTCTTTAAGAGTCTCAAACATACTTGCATTAAAACTAAAAAATAAATCATCTTTTTCATGTGTAAAATTTATATGACTTTCTAGAGTTTCTTTATTATAATCTACTAAATTAGACTTAATTTTGTACAATTTTAAATATTTATCATTAGAAACATCTTGAACAGATAAACTAAAGCTATTCTTTGAATTATTATTGCCAGAGAAATTTTTTACAAATTTTGAGAAGAAATGTGATTTTTCACCTGCTGTTTTTGTTGAGCTTGTTTTTTTGTACCCTTCTGTAAATCCAAAGTCAGTAAGAAAGTTTGAATCTAAAAAAGCTTGATGGTATTCCCCAAGAATTAATGGATTTTCGTCTACAAAAATCTTACTTGTTAAAGTAAAATTTTTATCTCTTCCCATATCAAAAAAATAAGGTAAAGAAACTCCTGTTCCTAAATTTTTCGAGTCTGTGAGTGTAGGTGGTAAAAAACCAGATCTTCTTTTTACCGTTGGATCAGGATGTGATAGTTTAGGAATATAAAAAATTGGTATATCATAAACTTTTATTAATGCGTTATCATAATAAATAGTTTTTTTGACGTTGTCATGCAGCATCTTAGACGCTTGTATAGTCCATGGAGGACATTTATCATTGTCTCTGTAATTACAAAGAGTGAAAATACTTTTATTAAATAAACTTTTTTTAGTGCTTAGTTTTATAGCATTTGCAAATACCCTTGGTTTGTTATTAGGATCAACTTTCAATTTTTTATCATTTAAAAAAGCTTTAATATCCGATCCCAAAATCTCTTTTTTCTTTGTATCAATATAAATTTGAGAGAATTCATACCTATTTTTTAGCTTGTCTAAAATTTTAACTGAACCAATAGATTTAAATATATTATTTTTTACTTCATAATCAAAGTTTTGTAATTCAATACTATTACCTTCTGGATCGTTTATAGAAGTGACTTCATTCGAACTAATAGTTTTATTTTTATTATTAATAATTATATTATTGCCCGAAACAATATATTTTTCTGAAGTAATGATATTGGTAGGACCAAAAGTTTTAAAAATTTCCTCTGTTTCGTTAAACTCTGCCTTCTCAGTGGTAATAATATTGCTATTCTCATCCTCAGCAATAATATTGTTTTTCAAAATCAGTAATCCAATCTTTTTATCATATTTAACATACTGACTTTTAATAATCTTATTTTTGGTTTTAACAATTACATCATTTTCAAATACCGTAGTTACCTTATCTTTATCTAACGTAATATTTTTTGCGGTAATTTCTAAGTTTTCTGCAAGAACTTTCGAGAAAAATAAAAAAAAGAATGTAAAGATATAAATTTTATTTTTCATTTATTTGCAACACTCCTACAAATGTAAATAAACTTAATGCAATAATAGGAGCCCAAATAGATAAGGTTAATGGAATTCTATCAGTTTGGCCTAAAGCGATTGATAAATCTTTAAAGTAATAAACTAGAACACTTATAACTAAACCTAAAATTATGAATTTTAAATTGTCAGATTTTTTTAGAGTATTCATAGTCAAAATTGATGCAATAGCTGTCATTAAAAATAAAAAAAATGGCAGGGCAAGCATAGTGTGCAAACTTTGATTTAAAAATCTTTCGTTATAGCCATTATTTAAAAGCTTATTATAATCTATTATTAATTCCAAAAAAGACATGGTATCAGAATTATTAAATAAACTTGTTATTTTGTCGTAATTATAAATTGACTCGATGTTGTAGGTATTTGTTTTTGTTTTTTCAAAAACTCCATTGACTAATTTAAAAATAATTACATTTTTTAACTCCCAATTATTTGTACTTATATCAACATCTTTTGCAAAAATTTTTTCATATAAATTGTATTTATCGTCAAAATGAAAAATAGTAACGTCCACAAGTTTAAATCCCTCAGTTTTTCTTGCTGTGATTACTCGATCAATTTTTGTTAAATTTTCCTTAATCCACAAACCATTGTTATTAAATGTAACTAAATGATCAATATCACGAGCATACTGAGATTTCGTTTTTTCATAATATTTAACCATTGAAGATGTAATTGGATTTGCAACTATTAAAATAAACCATCCTAGAATAAATGACGTAAACGCTAAAATAAAAAAAATCTTTATATTAGAATATCCATATACTTTTAATGTAAGAAGGTCTTTATTATTTCTAATTTTGATCATAAACCACATACTTGAAATAAATACTATAAAAGGCAAAAGCTTCAAGACCATGCTAGGTACAAAGATACTTGTAAGCATTAACGGCGTTAAGAAACTTACATTATTATTTTTGAAAAATTCTATTTCCTCAAATAAATTCAATATCATTCCAAAGCTATAAGTAATTAATACACACAAAAAAAATGTCTTTAAAAAATTTTTAAGTATGTAATTAAAAAGAAGATTTTTCATGTAATTTTTGACTCCTTTGAAAATTTATAGTTTAAAAAGAAATAAAAAAATAAACTTAAGCTGACAGGCATTATCAAGTAAAATATTCTCAATAAATAATTTAATCCTGTGTACCTAATCAACAATTCAGTCAATAATAAAATGATAAAACCATAAATGAATATAGATATTTTGTTTGAATAAATTCTTTGGTTTTTGAGTAATAAAAATGAGCAGACTAAAGTGATAACAGGAATATAAAATGGCAATACGATTCTTCTCATAAGAATTGGAAATATTTCCTTATCAACATCCTTCTTACAAATTTCAGGGTTTTGACTTTTCGAAAATAAACAAGAAATAAGGGTAAGAGTAGAGGTTTCTTGCAACTTTGGTTGTTTAATTGTCGTTGTAACTAAATCACTTAAGTCAATATTTAGTTGTTCAAATCTTATTATTTCTGTTTCTTCATTTGAACTTTTTGATGAAATAATTTGTCCATTAAACAGAAACATTTTTCTTTCTTTTACAATTCCTTTTTCAGCAACAACCGTCGTATTTGATTCACTTGAAATATTTGGAGATAAATTTTTCAGATTTTTACCAGTGTCATGTAAGAATATATTTTGAATTTCATTGTTAATTTTTTTTTCAACGATAAATGTAAAACCTTTAAATGAATCACTGAATTGTTGAGTTCTTACAGTGGGTAAAAAAGAATTTAATTGATCTTCACTTAACAACTGTCTTGATTTATTTAAAGCAATTGGTGTTAAAAAAGCAGATAAGATAATATAAAAAAGAAGGACAATTACTGAAGTGAAAAATAATAAATTTACGACTTGTATCTTTTTAATTCCAGAAGTCCATAATATAACAAATTCACTATCTTCTATATGTTTTAAGATGAATATAACAATAGATAATAGGAAAGCTAAAGGAATAAACTTTGGAGCTATTCCAAAAAGGTTTAAGAATGAATATTTGAAATATGTAGATACTGGGTAGCCATTATCGACAATTAGATCTAAAAAGTTAACTGCTCTTACAGTTAATGCAATAATAGATAAGCCAAAAACAATAACCAAAAATGTCTTTAAAATTTCTATAAAAAAATTTTGATAAATTTTGTTTTGAAGCATAAGAAATATTGTATATAAATAATGCATCCATTGCTTAAATTCAACTAATGGTTTAAATATGACTAAATTTCCATTGAAAACTTGTATATTTGGACTTATATCACAGACACAAATAAATTTTATTAAAATATGTCTATAAAAATTAACTATATTACTGCAAATAAAAATAAATCATTATCATCAAACATAGTTTTATTTTCAAATGAAAAAACTAAAATCAATAATTTAAAAAATTATCTATCTAAACTTGAATTTGTTTATATTGAAGATCTGCTCAAAACAATTGATCTAAAAAAAAATATATTTGTTTTTCAGTTGAGTTCAAAAAGAAAAATTGTTTTAATATTATCAAAAAATAATTTAAAAACTCCCGAGATAGAAAATCTTGGTGCAGAATTTTATAATCAAATAATTCTCGGAAAGAGCAGTGAATATTTTTTAATTTCAGATAGTGTAAACAGTAATCATAATCTTTTTTTAGGTCATTTTTTACATGGCCTTAAATTAAAATCATATGAGTTTAAAAAATATAAAACAAAAGAAGATAAAAACAATATTTCAATAAATATAATTGGAAATAAAAATAAGCCTTCAGCTCAAAATCAAATAAAATTTAAAGCTTTAGAGCAAGGAACTTTTCATGCAAGGGATTTAGTTTCAGAACCTGGAAATATTTTACATCCAGATGAATATGCAAAAAGAATAAGTTCTTTAAGAAAAGAAGGCTTAAAAATAAATATATATGATGAAAAAAAATTAAAAAAATTAGGCATGCATGCTCTTTTAGGAGTTGGGCAAGGGAGCATAAGAGGTTCATACCTTGTAACAATGGAATGGAATGGTGCAAAAAATAATTCTAAACCTTTAGCATTTGTTGGAAAAGGAGTATGTTTTGATACCGGAGGATACTCATTAAAACCTGCAAAATTTATGGAAGATATGACTTATGACATGGCAGGTTCTGCAACAGTAGTTGGTTTAATGAAAAATTTAGCCTTAAGAAAAGCTAAAATTAACGCAGTAGGTGTTGTAGGGCTAGTAGAAAATATGGTTAGTGGAAATGCACAACGTCCTGGAGATATAGTTAAATCCTATAGTGGAAAAACAATTGAGGTATTAAATACAGATGCGGAGGGGAGATTAGTTTTAGCAGACGCTTTAACTTTTACTGAAAAAAAATTTAAACCAAAATTAATCGTAGATCTTGCTACCCTTACAGGTGCTATTATTGTTTGTCTGGGCTCAGAGTATGCTGGTCTTTTTTCTAATGATGATAAATTGTCCGATCAACTGTTTAAAGCTGGTAAAAAAGTTGATGAAAAAGTTTGGAGAATGCCTTTACATAAAAATTATGATAAACTCATGAATTCAAAAAATGCAGACGTGCAAAATATAAACTATGTTGGTGGCGCTGGTTCAACTACAGCAGCTCAATTTTTACAAAGATTTATTTTAAACAAAACTCCTTGGGCACATTTAGATATAGCTGGAATGGCATTTTCGAAATATGGAGGAGCTTTAAATTCCGGAGGAGCTACAGGATTTGGAGTAAGGTTGTTAAATCAATTTATCGAAGACAATTATGAGTAGCACAGAACAAACTTTATCAATAATAAAACCTGATGCTGTTGAAAGAAATTTAGTGGAAGAAATAAAAAATATTTTTAAAAAAAATAATTTAAATATCAAAGAGAGTAAAAAAATTCAAATCTCTAAAGAGGAAGCCGCAGAATTTTATAGTGTTCACCAATCTAAGCCTTTTTACGATGAATTATGCTCTTATTTGTCGTCAGGACCGATTGTAGTAATGATATTGCAGGGTGAAAATGCAATATCGATGAATAGAGAACTGATGGGAGCGACAAATCCTATAGATGCTAAAGAAAACACTATAAGAAAGATGTATGGAATATCTATTGATAAAAATTCTGTTCATGGTTCAGACTCAATCGAAAATGCAAAGAAAGAAATAGAATTTTTTTTTAAAAATTAAAAATTCCTAAAAATTTTGATAATTGACTCAGGAAAAACAAAATATTCTAATTTCTGAGTTTTTATTTTTAACTTTTCCTCGTCATCATCTGATTCGATAAAAAAAAATCTTTGGGAAATAACCTTTCCATTATCTAATTTTTCATTAACATAATGAACTGTACACCCTGTTTTTTTTTCTTTATTTTTCATTATTCTAGAAAAAGTATTTAAACCTTTAAATTTAGGTAAGAGAGAAGGGTGAATATTAATAATTTTTTTGCCATAATTTTTTAAAAATTTTTTCGATAATATTTTCATATAGCCAGCTAAACAAATTAAATATATATTGTGCTTTTTAAGATCTTTAATTATCTTATTTTCATAGTTTCGAGAATTTGTGTCTATAATTACATATGGTATTGAGTTTTTTTTAGCATGTAGTAAACCTAATGCTTTTTTTTGGTCACTTATTACTAATTTAATAGAGACGGGAAAGCTATAATCCCTAGATCTCAGTATTAAATTTTTAAGATTTGAACCTTTTCCAGAGATAAAAATACATGCATTCTTTTTTACCATTTTATATTTTTAGAAAGATTAACCCTTTTTTTGTTTTTGGAAATATATCCAATTTCATAAGGAGTATAATTTTTAGAAAAAGATTTTTTAATTTTTATTGTATTTTTTTTTGAAGCAATTACGCAAAATCCTACCCCACAATTAAAAGTTTTTAACATTTCTGTGTCAGAAATATTTTTCTTTTTAAGCCATTTAAAAATTTTACTAACCTTAATTTTAGATAAATCAATATTTAAACTTAATTGATCTGGTATAGATCTTAATAAATTTTCAATAAGACCACCACCCGTGATATGTGCAGCAGACGAAATTAGATTATTCCTTGTCAAATTTAAAATCTCTTGTGAATAAATTTTAGTTGGCTTCAAAAGTTCATTTTTAATATTTTCATTAATTTTTTTTTTACCTAAAATTTTTCTCACTAAAGAATATCCATTAGAATGTATACCATTTGACGGAATAGCTAAAATTACATCATTGTTTTTTACATTTCTTTTATTCAAAATTTTTTTCTTTGAAACTATTCCAACACTAAATCCAGCTAAATCAAATTTATCTTTTGAATATACACCCGGCATTTCTGCTGTTTCTCCACCAATTAACGTACATTTTGAAATTTCACAGCCTCGAAAAATACCATTCAAAATTTTCTTTGCTTTTTTTATTTTTAGGTTACCTACAGCAATGTAATCGAGAAAAAAAAGAGGCTTAGCTCCTTGTACTACTAAATCATTGACACACATTGCAACTAAATCTATTCCAATTGTGTCAAATTTTTTGAATTTGTTAGCCAACTCAATCTTAGTACCCACTCCATCCGTACATGCTACTATTACAGGGTCTTTAATTTTACTTTTGCTAATATCGTATAAGGACCCGAAACCCCCAATAAGATCTTTTTCTAAAAATTTATTCCTTTTTTTGACATTTTTTTTTGATATTTTTGATATGTGTTTTACAAATTTATTAGCTAATGAAATATTTACACCACTTTTTTTGTAACTATTTTGTATTTTTTTCATTAATAAAAATGATATTTAAACTTTAATGATTTGTTATAAATTATTAATTACTATTTTAGTTATTTTTTTTAAAACTGGAAATGTTTTATCATTAGAAAATATTTTTAATGTTAATAATATAGAAATAATAAAAGAATCTAGTAATTCTAATGATGAATTGGCAAATAAAGCAATTAAAAAGGGATTTGAAAAACTCTTAAAAAAGATACTTTTAAGTCAGGACATTAAAAAATTATCTGAATTAGAGTTTTCTAATATTAAAGAATTGGTATCTTACTACCAAATTGTTAGTGATCTACAAAATGATAACAAAGATAATGTTATTAAGAATAAGGACCAAAAAGATAAAGATAAAGTTAATTTTAATATTTTCTTCGATAAAAATAGTTTACATACATTATTTTCTAAAAAGAACATTTCTTACTCCGATATATCTGATAAAGAATTATACTTATTACCTTTAGTGCTTAAAAAAAATCAGATTTTTATTTATAACAATAATTATTATTACGACAATTGGAATAATATATATCAATCTGAGCTTGTTGAATTTATTTTACCGATTGAAAATATTGAAGTTATTCAGAACATAAGTGAGAACAAAGAAAATTTATTTGAAATTGATATTCAAAAAATATTTAAAGAATATGAAAATAAAAATTTAGCCTTAGTATTAATTGAAAATACAGGTTTTATTGAAGAAAAAATTTATTTAAGGACAAAAATATTAAACAAAAAAATTGATAAGACAATTAAATTAAAAAAAAAAGATAATAATAGAGAAAGACTGAGGGAGGAAATAATAAAAATAACTAGTAACGAATTGGTAAATGTAATTAAGTCTCAAAATTTGATAGATGTAAGAACGCCTTCTTTCTTAAATACTAGATTAATAATTAATAAAAAAAACAATCTAGTAGAATTAAATAAAAGATTACAAAATATTGATACTATTGATGGAATATTTATCCAAGAATTTAACAACAAATACGTTTTGTTAAAATTAAGATATTTGGGAAAATTAGATAAAATTATTAATCAACTTAAAGAACAAAATATTAAACTACAGTTAACTGGCGATCAATGGAACTTAAGAATTAAATAATGACTCAGTTAACTTTTAAATTTCCTTTTAAAAAAAAATATTTTGAGCAAGATTTTTTTGTTTCGAGTAATAATTTTTCTGCATACAAACTCATAGAAAGTTGGCCGAATTGGCCTGGTAAGTGGCTGAATGTTTATGGAGCATCCGGATCAGGAAAAACTCATTTATCAAAAATTTTAGAAAAAAAAATTGAAAAAATTATTATCCTAGATGAAAATAAAATTAACGATATTGCTTTAACAGAACTAAATAATAATGAGTGCCTAATTATTGATAATTATAAAAATAATATTAATGAAAAATTATTTTATTCAATTCTAAATCACTCTAAACAATTAGATAATTTTATTTTAGTAAACAGCCTTCAACCGATGAGTAAATTTAGTTTTGTTTTAGAAGATCTTAAGTCAAGAATAAATAGTTTTATAAATATTGGAATAGACCTTCCTCCAGATGATTTATTACATGTCATTATTTCTAAATCTTTCTCAGAAAAACAAATAACAATAAGTCCAAAAATTTCTGACTATATTGTAAAAAATGTTGAGAGATCTTACGAAAAAATGTTTAAATTTCTTAAAGATGTTGATGATTTGTCTTTATCTTCTGGAAAATCAATAAATATTAATCTAATAAAAAAAGTATTAAATAAATGAATAAATTTAGATCACATAATTGTTCAGAACTTAACGAAAAACATCTCGATAAAAATGTAACAATTTCTGGGTGGCTTCACAGAAGAAGGGACCATGGAAATTTAATTTTTATTGATATTAGAGACCACTATGGAATTACACAATGTGTGACTGAAAACAATAATAAATTTTTTTCACTTCTAGAAAAGATCAAACCTGAATCTGTTTTAAAAATAACTGGTAAAGTAATCAAAAGAGAGAAAGGAACAGAAAACTTAGATTTAAAAACTGGAAAAATAGAAATACAAATCCTTAGTTTGGAAGTTTTATCCAACGCAAAAGATTTACCCATCCCAGTATTTGGAGAACAAGATTATCCTGAAGATATTAGACTTAAGTATAGGTTTTTAGACCTAAGACGTGAAGAAATGCATAAAAATATAGTACTTAGATCTAAAGTGATTTCGTTTATAAGAGCGGAAATGATAAGTTTAGGTTTCTTAGAATACCAAACTCCAATCTTAACTTCTTCAAGCCCTGAAGGAGCTAGAGATTTTTTAGTTCCAAGTAGATTAAACCCTGGTAAGTTTTATGCTTTACCACAAGCTCCTCAACAATTTAAGCAACTGATAATGGTTTCTGGTTTTGATAAATATTTTCAAATAGCCCCATGTTTTAGAGATGAAGATGCACGAGCCGATAGAAGTCCTGGAGAATTTTATCAACTTGATTTAGAAATGTCATTTGTTGAACAAGAGGATGTATTCCAAGTTGTTGAAAAACTTCTTTTAAATTTATTTAAAAAATTTTCTTCAAAGAAAATAATATCAGAAAAATTTCCAAGAATTCCATTTCGAGAAGCAATGCTTAAATATGGTACTGATAAACCTGATTTGAGAAATCCTTTGATAATTCAAGAAGTGACTAATATCTTTGAGAGAGATGATGTAAAATTTGATATTTTCAAAAAACTCGTAAAATCTGGTTCTAGAGTAAGAGCTATTGTAACAAAAAATACAAACAATAAACCTAGAAGTTTTTTTGACAGTATTGATAAATGGGCTAAAGATCAAGGAGCTTCTGGATTGGCATATTTTACACTTGAAAAAGAAAAAAAAATTTCTGCAAAAGGTCCTGTTGGTAAATTCTTTAGTGAGGAAGCACTCATAGCGATCAAAACTCAGTGTGAAGCTGAAATAGGAGATAGTATATTTTTTGCTTGTGGGAAAGAAGATGAAGTAGAAAAAATTTTATCGAGTGCAAGAGATAAAATCGCCAAGGATTTAGAAATTGTAGATCAAGGCACTTTCGCATTTTGCTGGATAGTAGATTACCCTATGTTTGAGAAAGACGAAAAAACAAATAAAATCAATTTTAGCCATAATCCTTTCTCAATGCCGCAAGGAGACATAAAAAATATTAAATTTAATAATCCTTTAGAAATTCTAGCTTATCAGTATGATATTGTTTGTAATGGAGTAGAACTGTCCTCGGGTGCAATAAGAAATCATATACCTGAGTTGATGTACAAGTTATTTTCTATAGCTGGATATAGTGAAAAAGATGTCAACGAAAAATTTAGCGGAATGATAAATGCTTTAAGTTTCGGAGCACCACCTCATGGAGGTATTGCGCCTGGTATTGACAGAATAGTAATGTTGTTGGCTGATAAAAATAACATTAGAGAAGTAACTTTATTTCCTATGAATCAAAATGCACAAGATTTAATGATGTCTGCTCCTTCTAATGTTGAAGACAAACAATTAAAAGAACTTAATATTAAATTGGATATAAAGAAAAATTAGTTTTTAGTCTTTAAATTAATTCTAACATCTGAAAGGTCAATCAATTTTTCCTCTAAATTGCTTCTGACAAAACCCTTTGAAGTTATATTTTTAACAATTTTAAGAAACTTGTCATCATTGCCCTCGTTTGAAATTGTTTTAGAGCTTGCTATTGATGGGGTATGAGCGAGTTCTTCTTTACCTAAATAAGAAATAGCTAGCTCTCTAAAAACATAATCTAAGATAGATGACGCACTTAAAATCCTATCATTTCCAACAACATTACCTGAAGGTTCGAATTTTGTATCAATAAAAGCATCGACATACTCGTCCAATGGTACGCCGTATTGTAATCCAAGAGAGATAGCGATAGCAAAGTTATTCATCATCGCTTTGACTAATTCTCCTTCTTTATTGGTATCTATAAATATTTCACCTATTTTACCATCATCATATTCACCAGTATGAAGATAAACTTTGTGATCTCCTATTTGGGCTTTTTGGATGTATCCTTTTCTCCTATCTGGCATTTTGAACCTTGTATTATTTTTTTGCTTAATATTTGTTTTTTCAATTGATTTTTTATTCATCGCCGCTGAAATTTTTTTAGAAACAGGTGAGTCAATCTTAATATTTTCATTTTTGTTTTCTTTGTTTTCACCAATTTTTTTTGTTTTTCTATTATTTAATTTGACGTCAATTACCTCAACATTGCCATCATTTCTCTCATCTATTTTTGATAATTCTTTATCATTAAGATCATTCAAGGTATGGACTGTTTTAAAAGTACAAGTATAATAAGTTTCAACAATGAATTTTTTCATAATATATTGGAATCTGATTATCTAAGATATATATTAAAACTTAGAAGTGTCTATTATATTATTATACACTTCTTAATTGTGTGGATTTAAATTTTTATTATGAGTTTAAAAGTAATTTTTACCTGGTGGAATAGACAAACTTTAGGAACATTTTTCAAAACATTATTTACAGGTATTTTTGTAGGTAGTGACGATTATGGTAACAAATATTATAAAAATAAAAAAAATGAAAGATGGGTAATTTATTCTAAAGAAATTGAAGCGACAAAAATAACTGCAGACTGGTTTCATTGGATGCATCATACAAATGACAAAATTCCTAGTAAAAATGATATGAAATATACTTGGCAAAAAAAACATTCAGAAAATAAAACCGGAACTTCAAAAAGCTATAATCCTGTGAAGATTAAAAAAAAGAACAATCTTAAAAAATATGAAACATGGAAGTAATTTATTAATCTGGTATTTTCTATTAACGTTTTTATTCTCAGGTATTACTTTAGCTGAAGAAAAAATTTTAAGCGCACCATTAATTAATCTTGAGAAAATTCAGCCGAGTTTTGAAGTTTTAAATGAAGAAAATGAGAGTCTTACATCAAATAGCTCAATAAAAGAAAAAAAAAATACTAAAAAAATAAATGCACATGCTGTTTTGATTGGTCTAGATAAAATAACTGCTAAGTCATCTAAAATTCAAGTAAATCTGGACGAAATAAAAAAATTTGGTCCTTTAGAAATAAAAATACTTAAATGTGGCAAAGTAAAAGTAAATAATCAATTAAATGATGTTGCGTATATGCAAGTAAAAGATTTAACAAAAAATGAAAATGAAAAAGTTTATATATTCAATGGATGGACTTTTTCGTCTGACCCTAATCTAACTCCATTTGACCATGCAATATATGATTTGCAGCTATTAAATTGTAATAAAGTTTAAAAAAATTTCTCTTTTCCTAGCCAATTAGTATCAAAATCAGAATTAATAAATTTTTTATGATTAAGAATTTTTTTGTGTAAATCAATTGTTGTAGTTATTCCTTCAAGTACAAATTCATCAAGTGATCTTAAAGTTCTTTGAATAGCTTCAGTTCTATTTCTTCCTTTACAAATAACTTTTGCAATTAAGCTGTCATAATAAGGTGTAATCTTGCATCCTTGAAAGACTGAACCATCTACTCTAGTTCTAAAACCTGAAGGTTGATGGCAAACACTAATTGTACCGGGACTAGGTTGAAAATTTAGAGAAGGGTTTTCTGCGTTAATTCTACACTCAATTGTATGTCCCCTTGGATTTATATCGCTTTGCTTTAAGGCAGTATCGCCGGTAAAAGCAATCCAAAGTTGTTCCTTAACAATATCGATACCAGTTTGAACTTCAGTCACTGGATGCTCAACCTGAACTCTGGTATTCATCTCTAAAAAATAAAATTTACCATTTTCGTAAATAAATTCCACTGTTCCAGCGCCTTCATAATTTATTTGTTCAACCATTTTTACGGTCTTTTCTAATAAACTTTTTCTTTGGTCATCTGTAATCACTGGACTAGGGGTTTCTTCAATTAATTTTTGATGTCTTCTTTGAACAGAGCAATCTCTCTCCCCAAGTTGAACAGTCTTATTTTTTCCTGACATAATTTGAACCTCTATATGTCTTGGGTTTTTGAAATATTTTTCAATATAAAGCTCATCATTGCCAAAAAATTTTTTTGCCTCAGATTTTGCTGTTAAAAAAAGACTTTCCAACTTTACTTCTTCTTCAACAATTTTCATTCCTTTTCCCCCTCCACCTCCTGCAGCTTTTATTAAAACAGGATATCCAATTTCTTTGCAAATTGATTTAGCTTCGCTTAAAGATTTCACTCCACCTTCAGATCCTTCAATAATTGGTAAACCATATTTTTTTGCAATACGTTTAGCTTCTATTTTATCCCCCATCATTGAAATTATTTTAGCGCTAGGCCCTATGAATTTAATGCCATGTTTATTTACAATTTCTGAAAATTTTGCATTTTCAGATAAAAATCCATAACCTGGATGTACGGCTTCTGCGCCAGTTAAGTCTACAGCAGACATTATCGATGAAATATTTAAGTAACTATTTTGTGGTTGATGCGAACCAATACATACGCTTTCATCTGCTAATCTAACATGCATTGAGTCTGCATCTACATCAGAATGCACAGCAACGGTTTTTATTCCCCACTCTTTACAAGCTCTAATCACTCTAACAGCTATCTCACCTCTATTAGCTATTAAAACTTTATTAAACATTTTAATTATTTTAAAACAACCAAAGTTTGCCCAAATTCCACTGGTTGACCATCTTCAATCAAAATCTTTTTGACTTCACCATCAGCAGTAGAAGGAACATGATTCATTGTTTTCATTGCCTCTACAATCATAACTGTTTGGCCTTTTTTTATTTTATCACCAACCTCAACAAATTTTTTTGCTCCTGGTTCAGGTGCTAAGTATGCTGTGCCGATTATAGGAGATTTAATCCTAACACCATCGCCTTCGTCTGATGATTTCAATACTGATCTATTCGGAGAAACGACAGCGCTTGTTTTTATTTGATCAATTAATTTGGATGCTTTTGAGACTTTAATTTTGGTTTGTCCATCTTGATATTCTAACTCAGAAAGTTCAAATTCTTTTAAGTTATCTACTAGTTCTTTGATTAACTTTTTGTCTATTTTCATTTTTCTAAAATTTTTTTCATAGCTTTTAAAGACATTATATATCCTTCAGCTCCAAAACCACAAATAATACCACTAGCAACTTTACTTATTAAAGATTTGTGCCTGAACTCTTCTCTATTATAAATGTTACTTATATGCAATTCAATAATTGGAATTTTTAATACTTTTAAAGCATCATGAATAGCTACAGATGTATGAGTATAACCCCCTGCATTTATGATTATACCATCTTGATCAATTCTTGCATTTTGTATTTGAGTAATTAACTCTCCTTCAATATTTGATTGAAATAAAGAAAGTTTAATATTATTTTTATCAGCAAAATCTTTACAATTCTTCTCAATGTCTTTTAATGTAAGACTTCCATACTGTTTTTTTTCTCTTTCACCTAAAAGGTTGAGGTTTGGTCCATTAACAACTATAATTTTATTCATAAATTTCTTAATATTGAATAACTTAATTATGGCAAAAATACAATTAAATGGAAAAAAAGTAGTTATTAAATCAAAATATTCGATATTAGATCTTTTAAAAAAATACGATTTAGTTAACAAAAAAATTGCAGTTGAACATAACGGCGTGATAGTTCCTAAAGTTTTCTTTAAAAAAAAATATTTAAAAAATAACGATAAATTGGAAATAGTACACTTTATAGGCGGAGGGTAATTTGAAAAAAGATATTTTTAAAATTGCAGGAAAGTCACTTAAATCTAGGCTAATTATCGGAACCGGAAAATATAAAAGCTTTTTGGAAACTGCTAAAGCAGTTGAAGCTTCAGGTGCAAGTATTGTGACCGTTGCTGTAAGAAGAGTAAATATTTTAGATAAAAAAAAACCATTATTGAGTGATTATATTGATCCTAAAAAAATAATTTTTTTACCTAATACGGCTGGTTGTTTTACATCTGAAGAAGCTCTAAGAACTTTGAGACTTGCGCGAGAAATGGGTGGATGGAAACTAGTTAAATTAGAAGTTATAGGTGATAAAAAAACTTTATATCCGAACATGATAGAAACTATTAAGTCTACTAAAATACTTGTTAAAGAGGGTTTTAAAGTCATGGTTTATTGTACCGACGATCCATTATTAGCAAAAAAATTAGAGGATAATGGAGCATCAGCAATTATGCCTCTCGCTTCTCCAATTGGTTCGGGTCTAGGGTTGCAAAATAAAGTCAATATTTCACTAATTATTAAACAATCAAAAGTTCCGGTTATAGTTGATGCAGGAATAGGAACGGCATCTGATGCAACTATTGCTATGGAATTAGGCTGCGACGGTGTTTTAATCAATAGCGCTATAGCTAAAGCAAAAAAACCAACATTAATGGCTAAGGCTTTTAGAGATGCAGTAATTTCAGGTAGAAACTCCTATTTAGCTGGGAGAATGGGTAAGAATTATTTCGCTACAGCAAGTTCTCCTACTAAAGGTTTAATTTGATTTTTTTTTTCTTCTCACCCAAAGTGTCCTTGGATTTTTTTTAGTTTTCACCTTTTTTGTTTCTTTTTTAGATTTTTTTTCTCCTTTTTTATCCTTAGAACCATCAATTTTAGTTTTTTTCACGCTAATAATATTTTCTAAATATTCTATCTTATTTATTAATTTTTTTGATTTGTTCAATAATTCAATTTTATATTCAGGAATAATTAATTCTTCATTAGATAATATTTCAACTTTAAATGAGTATTTTTTTTGGAAATATTTAAGTTCCTCAAGCAGATTTTTTTCTATATATAGCTTGACTTTTTCTGGTACATAAGATTTTACTATTTTAACTTTATCACCAAAAGCTAGATACTGAATTTTTTTTAGAATTTTCTGAGAAAATGAACTTAAAGACAATTGAGTTTCCCATTTTATAGAGCCCTCTCTTAACCTTTGCCTAGTCATTTCTAACAATCCAAAGTTACTTATCTTTCCAATTTGTATTCTAGCTCTATCTTTTCTAATACTTTCTCTCATTTTTTTTTCAACTGTCCGTCTATTATAAAAATTCATCATATCTATAAAATCTACAACAATTAGCCCTGACAAGTCTCTCAACTTAATTTGGCGAGCAATTTCTTCAGCAGCCTCTAAATTTGTATTAAGTGCAGTTTTTTCAATATTAATCTGTTTTGTTGATTGACCTGAGTTAATATCGATTGAAACCAAAGCTTCAGTAGGATTTATCACTATATATCCTCCTGATTTAAGTTTTACAGTTGGTTCAAAAATATTAATTAACTCTTTTTCAATATTTGCATCTTGAAATAATGGTTTTTTACCTCTGTATTTTTTAATATTTTTAACATTTTTAGGCATAAGCTCTTTCATGAATTTTTTTGCTTTTTGATATGCTTCATTACCCTCGATATATATGTTTTTAGTGTAGTCATCATATGTATCTCTTAAAGTTCTTTTAATTATGTCACCCTCTTCATAAACCAAAGAAGGTGCATTTGAGTCTATTGCTTTATTTTTAATTTCTTCCCAAGTTTTCAAAGTATTTTGAAAATCTTTTTCAATTTCATTTTTTGTTTTATTTGCGCCCGCGGTTCTAACAATTACTCCCACACTTTTTGGTATTTGAATTTCATTCAAAATGTTTCTTATTTTTTGTCTGTCAGAAGAGTTAAAAATTTTTCTTGATATTCCACCTCCTTTTGGAGTGTTAGGCATTAAAACCATATATTTTCCAGCTAATGAAATGAAAGTGGTTAAAGCAGCTCCTTTTTGACCTCTTTCTTCTTTAATAACTTGAATTAAGACTATTTGTCCTGGTTTGATCACTTCTTGAATTTTATATTTCTTGATACCATAAGATGATTTGATTTCATCTCTGTACTCCTTCTTTTCAATTTCACCTGTTTTAGGTGTTTCAATATTTTCTAAACTGGGGATTTCCATAGAGGAATTTGAAGATGCATTCTCACCAGGATCCTCTATATTTTTATTCTTTAAATTTTCCCTTATTTCTTCTTCTGCCTCTTTGATTTTTTCCTTATCCTCAGAGGGAATTTGGTAATAGTCTGATTGAATATCATTAAAAGCTAAAAATCCATGTCTATCTCTTCCAAAATTTACAAATGCGGCCTGAAGAGAGGGTTCAACTCTACTAATTGTTCCTAAATAAATATTATTTTTAAAAGTTAAATTGTTTTTATCTTCAAATTCATACTCTTCAATTGAAGAGCTTGATTTAAGAATAATACGTGTTTCATTTGGATGCGAAGCATCAATATATAAATTTTTTTCCATTTTAATTGAATTCCTTTTATTTTTTTGAAAACTGTGAATTTTAATTTAATCATATGCTTATTTTATACATTTTTAACTATAAATACACATATTTAAATTTAAATGCCTAAAGAAAGTCAAACTTTTTAAGAATAAATAATGGTTAGATGCTTAAATTTATTAATTTTTCTATCAAATCTATTATAATATTTTTTATAGTAACCCTGTTTTTTTTACTATCTACTTTATGGTATTTTTCAATAGGCTTACCTGATTATAAAAAGTTATCAAACTATCAACCTCCTATATCTAGTAGAGTCTATTCAGAGAATGGAAAATTAATAGCAGAGTATGCTATAGAAAAGAGATTATTTGTTCCATACGACTCTGTTCCTGCCACAGTAATTAATTCATTTCTCTCTGCAGAAGACAAAAATTTTTTTAATCACCCTGGAATTGATGCTAAAGGGATTTTGAGAGCCTTAATAAATAATATAAAAAATATATCACAAAATAAAAGATTAGAGGGAGCCTCCACAATTACTCAGCAAGTAGCTAAAAATTTTCTTTTGACCAATGAAGTTTCTTTGAAAAGAAAAATTAAAGAAGCAATTTTAGCTTTTAGAATTGAGAGAGCTTACTCAAAAGAAAGAATCTTAGAACTTTATTTGAATCAAATTTACTTGGGACAAGGAACATATGGTATTGCTGCTGCAAGTTTAGAATATTTTGACAAACCAATAAAAGAATTAAATTATGCTGATGCAGCTTTACTTGCAGCACTACCCAAAGCTCCTAGTAAATACAATCCTTACAGATTTCCAGATTTAAGTAAATTTAGGAGAAATTTGGTTCTAAAAAATTTAGAGGAAAATAAATTTATTTCTAAAGAGGAACTTAAAAATTTTCAAGATACAGATTTAAATCTTAAAAAAAGAAAAATAGAAATAGTGAATGAAGCAAATTCTTATACCGAAGAAGTTAGGAGATCAGTAAAAGAAAATTATGGTTTTGAAAAATTATATTCAGAAGGACTAAGCATTAGAACGCCACTTGACATAAATTATCAAATTCAAGCACTTAAATCACTTAGAAAAGGAATAGAAGATTACGATAAACGACATGGATGGAGGGGACCTATTTCTAATAAATTAAATAATAAAAATTGGAAAAATAAACTAGATAAATTTAAATTAGACCCAACCTTAGATTGGAAATTTGCAGAGATTCAAAATTTAGATAATTCTGGAATGAATTTTAAAATTATAAATGATAAAATTAATAACAACATTGTTGGTTATTTATCTAATAAACAAGTTAAATGGGCGCTTTCAAAGAAAAAAACCTTAAATGAAGTTTTCAAAGTTGGAGATATAATTTTTGTTAAAAAAGATAAAAATTCTTGGAGTTTAAAACAATATCCGAAAGTTGATGGAGGAATAGTAGTATTAGATCCTTATACTGGAGATGTAAAAGCTTTAGTGGGTGGGTTTAACTTTAGATCAAGTGAATTTAATAGGGTAACACAAGCTAAGAGACAACCCGGTTCTGCATTTAAACCAATTGTATATGCTGCTGCTTTGGAAAATGGATTTTCACCTAATTCTATTATTTTAGATGCGCCATTTGTTGAAAGTCAAGGTGTTGGATTAAAAAATTGGAAACCAGAAAACTATGGAAAAAAATTCTATGGACCAACAACTTTAAGAAAAGGAATAGAATATTCTAGAAATTTAATGACTGTGAGGATAGCAAAAATTCTAGGATTGAATAAGATTTTAGAATTATCAGAAAAATTAGATATCTATGATGATATACCAGAACTTTTATCAGTTTCACTTGGGGCAGCAGAAACTACTTTATTAAATCTAACATCCGCTTATGCACCATTTGTAAATGGGGGAAAAAAAATTAATCCGACTTTGATATCAAGAATTCAAGATAGAAGAGGAAAAACGATATTTAGTTTAAAAAATAGAAAATGCATTGGTTGTGATAAATTTATAAATGAAAATGAAGAATTACCGAGAATAGAAAACACTAATATTAGAGTCTTTAGCGAAGAAACAGCTTATCAAATGGTGTCTATACTTAACGGAACGGTTAAAAGGGGAACGGCGAAAAAATTGAAATCACTAAACGTTCCAATAGCAGGTAAAACTGGAACTACAAATAAGAATTTTGATGCATGGTTTATAGGATTTTCATCAAATTTAGTAATTGGAGTTTACATTGGTTTTGACAACCCACAAACTTTAGGAAAATTTGAAACAGGATCAAAAGCAGCTTTACCAATTTTTAAAAACTTTATTGAAAACGCTCTCTTCAAAAATGATTTTAAAGAATTTAAAGTCCCAGAAAACATATATTTGACCTCACTTAATTATGATACAGGTCTAAAAGCATCATTAGGGGATAAAAAAACTATAGTCGAAGCACTTAAGGTAAAAGATATTAACAATATAAATAATAATAATTTAATTTCAATTAATAGCCGTGATAGTCTAATAAAATATAGACAATTTTACTAATGCATAATTTTGAAAATAAACTTAGCAATTTAGAAAAAAACCTTAAAAATATTAGGGGGTACCTTTGATAAAAATAAAGTTGAGAAAAAAATCAAAGAACTCGAGATAATATCCCAAAAAGAAAATTTTTGGAAAGATCAAAAACTTGCTAAAAAAACTATAAAACAAAAAAAAATTTACGAAGAAATTTTTAATACTTATAAAAAGTCATTAAATGATATCTCTGATTTAAGAGAATTATTCAATATTGCAAATAAAGAAAACGATGATGAAACAATAAAAGATTGTATTTATAAGTCAGAAGAAATTCAAAACACTTTACGGAATAGTGAAAAAATTTGTTTCTTATCAGGAGAAAATGATGATCTTAATATTTATTTAGAAATACATGCAGGTGCTGGAGGAACAGAAAGTCAAGACTGGGCAGACATGTTAAGAAGGATGTACATAAAGTGGTTTGATAAAAAAAAATATAAATACGAAGTTATTAGTGAGCACAAAGGAGATGAAGCTGGAATTAAGTCCTCAATTATTAAAGCGCATGGCGATTATTTATATGGACTAATGAGAGCCGAGTCAGGTGTTCACAGACTTGTTAGGATTTCTCCCTTTGACAGTGGTGCGAGAAGACATACAAGTTTTGCAAGTGTTTGGGTTTATCCCGTAGTTGATGATGATATAGATATAAAAATTGACGAAAAGGATTTAAGAGTTGATACTTACAGATCGAGTGGTGCTGGCGGTCAACATGTCAACACAACAGATAGTGCTGTTAGAATTACTCACCTTCCAACTAAAATAGTTGTTCAATGTCAAAATGAGAGATCCCAACATAAAAATAAGGAAACTTGTTTTAAAATGCTCAAAGCAAGGCTGTACGAACATGAGATACAAAAAAGAGAAGAACAAAACCAAAAAAATTTAGACTCTAAGACTGATATAGGTTGGGGTCATCAAATAAGATCTTATGTATTACAACCTTATCAATTAGTAAAAGACTTACGTAATAAAATTGAGAGCACAAATCCATCAAGAGTTCTCGATGGGAATATTGATGAATTTATTGAAGAGGGAATAAAAAATAGATAATGAAAAAAATAGTTAGTTTTTCAATAATATCAATTTTAAGTGTCCTAGTTTTATTTTTAGTATTTTTATCAACAACTGGAATAGAAACAAAAAGATTTAACAATTTAATTACCAAAAAAATAAAAGAGAGTAATGGAGACATAAATTTAATCTTAAAAACAATTCGCTTTAAGCTTGATTTGAGTGAAATCAGTTTATTTTTAGAGGCAAAGAATCCAAGTATAAATTTTAAAGAAATTAATCTGCCTACGAAAAATATTAAAGCTTATATCAATTTTATTTCACTTTTAAAATCTGAAAATAAATTTGAAAAAATAAGTTTAAATTTTGATCAAATAAGTTTTAAAAAAATTAAGATGATTGCACCAATGTTAAAATTATCCAATTTTTCAAGTTTTTTAAACAATAAACTAGTCGAAGGAAAGTTAAATACACAAGTCGAATTTTATTTTAATAAAAAAAATGAAATAGAAAATTTTATAACAAAAGGATCAATTATTGAGGGAAAAATTAATTTTGAAAAAGAAATTAATTTTGAAGATATGAATTTTAAATTTTTTGCTGATAAAACGGATATTCTAATTAAAAATTTCAGTAGCAACTTTGGTCCAATTATTATTGAAAACGGTAATGCGAAAATTCAAGTCTCTCCAGAAATTTTAGTAGAAACTAATTTTTTAAGTAATATAAAAATTAAGAATGAAACTATCGAAGAACTTAATTTTTTAAATAAGTTCTTAAATTTAAGTTCTTTAGAAAATTTAAGCGGTAAGTTTAATAATAGCTTTTCTATAAATTTAGACAAAACATTAAATATAAAAGATTATAATTTTAGAAATAAAGGTAAAATATCAAAAGCAAAATTTAATTTACAAAATTCTATTCAAACTTTCTTTCCTAATTCTAACAAAAAATTTGTCACAGTCAGAGATACTGAAATAAACACTTCAATTCAACCTTACAGCAATAATATTATAATTAAGGGCAAATATTCGTTGGACAATGAGAATTTTTTAGATTTTGATTTTGATAATTTAATTAAAAAAGAAGTTCTTAAAATTAAAGTAAATACAGTTATAGAAGAAAATATAAAAATTGATTTTATAAATTATTTTAAATCTAAAAAAAAAATTTCCGAAGTTTCTTTTGAGCTTAAAAAATTTAAAGATAATCTCGATTTTAAATACATAAATTATAAGGAAGGTAAAAATTCAATACTTATTAATGATCTAAAATTTAAAAATGGTAAATTTTCAAATCTAAAAAAAGCATCGATTAAAACATTTTCTGAAAACGAACTTAATAATGATTTTACAATTTTATTTGGAAAAAAAATTGAAATTAAAGGAAATAAATTTGATGCAAGTAATTTACCAAAAATTTTATCACAAAAAAAAAATAATAATAATTTTAAAAACTTAAATAAAAATATTGAAATTGAATTTGTAAATGTAATTGCTCCATTATCAGAAAAACTCTCAAAATTTAGACTTATTGGAAAAATTGAAAAAGGAAAACTTGTAAAAATTTCCTCTAAAGGTGATTTCGGAAATAATAATTTTTTAGATATCACAATGAAAAATGACAAACTTCAAAAGAAAAAATATCTAGAAATTTACTCAGACATTACTAAGCCTTTGTTGACTGAGTATAGTTTTTTCAAAGGTTTAACAGGAGGGAAATTATTATACTCAGCGATAATTGATGACAACTCCGCACTTTCAAAATTAAAGATAGAAAATTTTAAAGTTGTAAATGCACCAGGTATGGTAAAGCTGCTCACTATAGCTGACCTCGGAGGTTTAGCAGATTTAGCCCAGGGAGACGGTATATCATTTGATACATTAGAAATAGATATTGAACAAACAGATGAATTAATAAAGATTAATGAAATTTTAGCCTTAGGACCTAGTATTTCAGTTTTAATGGACGGCTATAAAGATAAAAACATAACAAGTTTAAGAGGTACATTAATTCCAGCTAAAACATTAAACAAAATGATTTCAAGAATACCATTAATTGGAGATATAGTAATCCCTAAGGAAGTAGGAGAAGGATTGTTTGGAATAAGCTTTAAAATGAAAGGGACTGAGGGAAAAATAAAAACATCAATTAATCCAATTCGAACAATTACTCCAAGATTTATTCAAAAAATTATAGATAGAAACAAAAAAATTAATTAATTTTAACAATATAATGTTTTTTCTTTCCGTAAGAAATCTTCAAAATTTTATTTGTAAAATCTGATAATTTAAGGATTTTTTTAGAGTCAACAATTAATATATTATTTACTTTTAAACCTTTATTTTCAATAACTCTTCTTGCCTCACTATTAGAATGAACAATTTGATTTTTTGATAAAAATTCCAAGAGTTTTACTCCTTTTGCTATATCATTTTGTTTTATTATGATTTCTGGAAGATTTGATCCTAATCCTTTTCCATGGAATGTATCTTTTGCAGTTTGTTCTGCTTTTTTTGATGCAGTATCCCCATGTAAAATTTTTGTTGCCTCATTAGCTAATAAAATTTTTAAATTATTTATGTTTGACTCTCTTTTAAATAGATTATCTATTTCACTAGTTTCTATTTCAGTAAAAAAGTTCAAAAATTTTTTCACATCTCTATCATCAGTATTTCTCCAAAATTGCCAATAATCATAAGCAGAAAACATATCTTCGTTAAGCCAAATCGCCCCTGACTCTGTTTTACCCATTTTTGTACCCGATGCTAAAGTAATTAATGGAGATGTTATGCCATACGCTTCTTTTTTAAGTATTCGTCTGATAAGATCAACTCCATTTACAATATTCCCCCACTGATCCGAGCCTCCAATTTGTAAAATACAATCATTGTTTTTATATAATTGATAAAAATCATAAGCTTGTAAAATCATATAATTAAATTCCATATAACTAAGCGATTGCTCTCTATCTAGTCTAAGTTTGACACTTTCAAATGTAAGCATCTTATTTATAGTAAAATGACTACCTATATCCCGCAAAAATTTAATGTAATTTAATTTTGTAAGCCATTTTGCATTATCAACATAAACGGGCTTAGTTTTTTTATTTGTAGTATCTAAAATTTTATTAAAAGCTTTTTTTATGCTCTTTATATTTGCATCAATTTCTTTTTTCTCGAGAATTTTTCTTGTTGAGTCCTTACCTGAAGGGTCACCAATTAGTGTTGTACCTCCACCTAATAGGACGATTGGGCGGTGGCCGTATTTTTGCATCATTTTAAGAATCATTATTTGAAGCAGACTTCCAACATGTAGGCTTTTAGCTGTACAATCAAAACCTATATAAGCTGAAATTGATTTTTTATCGCTAATAGCTTGAAGTTTATTAAAGTCTGTGCACTGACTTAAATACCCTCTAGAATTCATCTCAGCTAAAAATTTATTTTTCATAGCACTTACTATTTAAACTACTATTATACGAAAATTGTTATAAATAAATAAAAATATGAGTGAAAAATATACATCTTTAGGCTTGATGAGTGGAACATCTGGAGATGGAGTAGACGCATCTATAATAAATTCAGATGGAGTTAATGAATTTGAGACAGTAAAAGATAAGTATTTTGAATATGATTCTAATATTTACAAAGATTTCCATTTTTTAAAAGATAGAATATTTAATTTTCATGATTTAAAAAAACTCTCAAAAGAAATTAATGAATTAGAAAGGAAAATTACATTATTTCATGCAAAAATTATAAAAGAATTATCGGACAAAAATGAGAAAATTTTAGTCGGATTTCATGGTCAAACAATCTACCACAATGCAATGGAGAAAATTTCAAGACAATTAGGGAACGGAAAATTACTTTACCAACTAACAAAAAGGAAGATAGTTTATAATTTTAGAGAAAATGATATTTTAAACGGCGGTGAAGGTGCTCCTCTAACACCTATATTTCATCAATTGATAGCTACCCAAAAAAAAATAAAACTTCCTACCTGCATTCTCAACATTGGAGGAATATCAAATGCTACAATTGTGAGCATCGATGAATTATTTAGCAAAGATATTGGACCTGGAAATTGTTTGATTGATACTTGGGTGAGAAAAAATTCTGAGAAAAAATTTGACCGTGATGGGTACTTAGCGAGTATAGGAAAAAAAAATGAAATAATTTTCGAACAAGCACAAGAATTATACTACAACAGAAACAAAGAAAAAAAATCTTTTGATACAAATGATTTTGATATATCTTTTTCAAGAGGTTTGTCTCTAGAGGATGGGGCAACTACTCTTACTGAGTTTACAGGAAGTATAATTGCTGAAACGATTTGTCTTTTTGCAAAAAAAGGGAAAAAGTTTAACAATATAATTATTTGTGGCGGGGGTAGAAAAAATAAAGTATTAATAGATGTAATTAAAAAAAATCTTACGCACAAATCAAAAATAAATATGATTGATGATTTCGGTGTAAATGGTGATTTCGTAGAGTCTAAGGCGTTTGCTTTTCTTGCAATTAGATCTTATAAAAATTTACCTATAACATTTCCAAGTACCACAAATTGTAATAAACCATGTACTGGCGGAAAAATAATTGAAAACTAAATAAGAGATGTCTTTTCTTTCAAATATTTTTCAATTTCGATTACTAACTCTTTTTCCTTTTCTTTAAAAAAATGATTTGAGTTTTTTATTTTAGAAAAAATTACCTCGACACCTTTTTGATTTTTAATTCTATTATCTAGTTCATTGATACTTTCCTTAGTAACTAATTCATCATTCTCACTATAAATTACTTGACCAGAGGTAGGACACGGAGCTAAAAAAGAAAAGTCATAAACGTTAGGTTGTGGAGATACTGCTATAAAATTATTTACTTCTGGTCTTCTCATTATTAATTGCATACAAATTAATGAGCCAAAAGAGAAACCTGAAACCCAGCACTGACTGTAATCTAAATTTTGTCTTTCAATCCAATCCAAAGCTGCAGCAGCGTCAGAAAGTTCTCCTTGACCATTATCGAATACTCCATCACTTTTACCAACTCCTCTAAAATTTACTTTTATAACTGAAAAACCATTTTCTAGAAAAATATTATACATCAGTTGAACAATTTTATTATTCATTGTTCCACCATACTGAGGGTGTGGATGGAGAACTATTGCAACAGGGGAACCAAACTTTGGATTTTTATAATATTTTGCCTCAAGTCTACCAGCAGGCCCCGGGATAAAAATATCTAAACTTTTTGGTTTCATAATTGATAATGATTATTATTTAAAAAAAAAGTTCTGATTTATAACATGTTTTTATGCGACAAATTTTTTTTTTTAATTCTGACTAAAATAGTAGGAATTGAACTAAAACTATTGTAATACAACGTTTAATTATGAAACTAACCAACAAAGGACGATACGCTGTAATGG
Source organism: uncultured Pelagibacteraceae bacterium (assembly GCA_902635225.1). GTDB lineage: Bacteria > Pseudomonadota > Alphaproteobacteria > Pelagibacterales > Pelagibacteraceae > Pelagilacustribacter. Next base: position 51,517 of record CACPNG010000002.1, read on the forward strand.
CAATGGCTGACTTGGCATCAAATGCTAAAGACGGACCAATAAGTCTTGCCGAAATATCTTTGAGACAAAATATTTCATTGGCTTACTTGGAACAAATCTTTTTAAAGTTAAAAAACAATAAATTGGTTAGAAGCTCAAGAGGAGCTGCTGGAGGATATATTTTAGAAAAACCAGCTTCCGAAATTAAAATATCTAATATCATTTATGCAGTTGATGAGAAAATCAAAACACTAAATTGCAAAAAAAATTCAAAAAGAGGGTGCAACAACAAACCAATTAAGTGCATTACTCACGATTTATGGGACCAATTAGATAAACACATAAACGGTTTTTTTGAAAAAGTAAAATTACAAGATCTTACCAAAACAGCTGAAAAATAACAATGAAGAGCGAAGAATTAAAGAATCAGGATTATAAATACGGTTTCACTACAGAGATCGAAAACTTTAAAGCTCCCAAAGGACTTTCCGAGAAAACTATAAAGTTTATTTCTGAGATTAAAAAAGAACCTAAATGGATGCTTGATTGGCGATTAAAAGCATTTAACAGATTAAAGGTTTTGAAAGAGCCTAACTGGCAAAAACCAAAATACCCTAAAATTAATTATCAAGATTTATATTATTATTCAGCTCCAAAAAGTATGAAAGATAAACCTAAAAGTTTAGATGAAGTAGATCCAAAACTTATTGAAACATATAATAAACTTGGCATTCCTCTAAATGAACAAAAAAGATTAAGTGGAGTAGCAGTAGATGCAGTTTTTGACTCAGTTTCTGTAGCGACAACTTTTAAGGGAGAACTAGATAAAAAGGGAATAATTTTTTGTCCAATTTCTGAAGCTATTCAAAAACATCCAGATTTAGTTAAAAAATATCTTGGATCTGTTATTCCTCTTAGTGACCATTATTTTGCAACGCTAAACTCAGCAGTATTTACAGATGGGTCTTTTGTTTACATTCCACCTAACACAAGATGTCCAATGGAACTTTCTACCTATTTTAGAATAAATGCATCGGAAACAGGTCAATTCGAAAGGACACTAATTATTGCAGACAAAGGTAGCTACGTTAGTTATTTAGAGGGTTGTACAGCCCCAATGAGAGACGAAAATCAATTACACGCAGCTAACGTGGAATTAGTTGCTTTAGATGATGCAGAAATAAAATATTCAACAGTTCAAAATTGGTATCCTGGAGACAAAGATGGAGTTGGTGGAATTTATAATTTTGTAACAAAGAGAGGCGCATGTAGAGGTAGAAATTCAAAAATCTCATGGACGCAAGTAGAGACTGGTTCTGCGATAACTTGGAAATATCCAAGTTGTATTTTACAAGGAGATAACTCTGTAGGTGAATTTTATTCAATTGCTATAACTAATAACCAACAGAAAGCAGACACTGGAACCAAAATGATTCACTTAGGTGAAAATACAAAGAGTAAAATTATTTCTAAAGGAATTTCAGCAGGTCAAGCCGATAATACATATAGAGGTCTTGTAGATATTGGAGCAAAGGCTAAAAATTCCAGAAATTACACTCAATGTGATTCACTTTTAATGGGCAATAAATGCGGGGCACATACAGTGCCGTATATAAGAAATAAAAACTCATCTTCGACGGTTGAACATGAAGCTACGACATCTAAAATCAATGAGGATCAATTATTTTATTGCAATCAAAGAGGACTAAATCAAGAGGAAGCGGTAAGTCTTATCGTAAATGGTTTCTGTAAAGAAGTGCTTCAGCAACTTCCTATGGAATTTGCAGTTGAGGCACAAAAATTGGTTTCTATTAGTTTAGAAGGGAGCGTTGGATAATGCTAGAATTGCAAAACCTAAAGGCTTCAGTTAATGATAAGTCAATTTTAAATGGATTAAACTTAGAAATTAAACCCGGAGAAGTACATGCCATCATGGGACCAAACGGGTCTGGAAAAAGTACATTAGCAAATATTTTATCTGGTAAAAGTGGGTATGATGTAAGTGGTAGCCTTAAATATGAGGGAAAAAACTTACAAGAAATTCCTATTGAAGAGCGAGCTCAAAAAGGAATCTTTTTAGCTTTTCAATATCCTTTAGAAATACCAGGTGTTAATACAACTAATTTTCTTAAAACTTCATTAAATTCAATTAGAAAAGCTAAAGGTGAAAAAGAATTAGATACATTAAACCTTTTAAAATTAATTAAAGAAAAAGCATCTGAATTGAATATCGATGAAAAATTTTTATCTAGACAATTAAATGTAGGTTTCTCAGGAGGGGAGAAAAAGAAAAATGAAATACTGCAAATGAAACTCTTAGAGCCAAAATTAGCTATATTGGACGAGACAGATTCAGGCTTAGATATAGATGCATTAAGAATCGTCGCCGATGGGGTAAACTCTCATAAAAATAAGAAGAACGCGTTTCTAATTATTACACATTATCAAAGACTACTTGATTACATTAAACCAGATTTCATTCATGTATTGTCAAAAGGTAAAATTATTAAAACAGGATGTGCCGAATTAGGTCTAAAACTAGAGAAAACAGGTTATGAAAATTTAAAATAATGAAACCATTATTTAACATAGATTTAAAAAGAATACCTTCCTCCAATGACAAATACGCTGCAGATAGAGAAAAAAATTTTGAATTGTTTTTAAAAGGAGGTTTTCCAAATAAAAAAGATGAAAATTGGAAATTTTCTGATCTAAATTTAATTATAAGTAAGAATTTCAAGAATATTACAAACAATGATAATTACAAGTTTGACGAAAAAATTGAGACGATTAATGACTTTGATCATAATAAGATTTTTCTAATTAACGGATCATTGAAATCATATGATTTACAATTTGAAGAAAGTAAAAAAGTAAAAATTGAAAGTTTAGAGTCATTTGAGGGTTCTTATGATCAAATAAAAAATAATCTTCATTACCTTAATAAAGCTTTATCTATTGGCGGTTATAAACTTGAAGTACAAAAAGACTATAAATGTAAAAAACCAATAATAATTTATAATTATTTTACTGAAAATCTAGATAACAAGATCATTAATAATTCAAATGAGATAAAATTAAGTCAAAACTCCGAACTAACTTTAATTGACTGTAATATTGGTAAAAAAAGTAAATTTATAAAAAATACCTTTGAAAAAATTTGTATTGATGAAGGTGCGGTTTTAAAAAATATTATTTTACAAAAAACAAAAGGTAATGGTTATTTTTACAGGAATATTTCTGGTACCCAAAATTATAACTCGAGTTATCAAAATTTTATATTAAGTTCAGGACTTGAATTTAATAAAATTGAAATTGACATGAATCTAGAAAAAGAGAAAAGTAGTTGTTATATCATATCTGGATTAAATTTAAGTAAAGAGGAACACCAGGAAATCAAAACTCAAATTAATCATCTGGCACCAAATTGCAAAAGTTATCAAAAAATTAAAAATGTTTTAGAAGGTGATAGCACAGGAGTTTATCAAGGAAAAATATTTGTTAAAGATATTGCCCAAAAAACAGATGCATATCAACTAAGCAAAGCTTTAATTTTAAGTGATAAAGCTGAATTTAACGCTAAGCCAGAGTTAGAAATTTATGCTGACGATGTAAAGTGTTCTCATGGATCTACTTCTGGCAGCATAGATGCTGAAGCTATACACTACTTAATGACTAGAGGTATCGGATTAAGGGAAGCAAAAAAACTTTTGATAAAAAGTTTTCTGAATGAAATTTTTGAGTACATACCTGAACAGAAAATAAGGTCTTTTCTAGAAAAAAGCATAGCGGTGCAGATTGATGAAATTCGATAATATAAAATCTAAATTCCCAATTTTTAAGCAAAAGATTAAAGGTAAACCTTTAATATATTTGGATAGCGCTAATTCATCTCAAAAACCAAAAGCAGTAATAGATGAGATGTCTAGATTTTATGAAACTGAATTTTCGAATGTTGGAAGAAGCGTGCATACCTTAGCAGTTAAAGCCACTAACAAATTTGAGGAAACCAGAGATATCGTTAAATCGTATGTTAATGCAAAACATAGAGAAGAAATAATTTTTACAAAAGGAGCTACAGAAGCAATTAACTTAGTAGCCAATACTTACGGAGAAAAATTTGTAAAAGAGGGCGATGAAATTCTCGTGACTGAATTAGAGCACCATTCAAACTATGTACCTTGGCACTATTTAAGAAAAAAAAAGGGAGCAATTATTAAATTTGCATCAGTGAACGAAAACGGAGAAATTGACATTGATGAATTCAAAAAACAAATTAGCGAAAAAACTAAGATGATTGCTTTTACTCATATTTCGAATGTAACAGGAACCATTTTGCCCGTTAAAAAGGTTACAGAATTAGCAAAATCAAAAAATATTCCAGTTTTAATTGACGGGACTCAGGGCGCCCCTCACTCAGTTGTTAATGTTCAGGATTTAGGATGTGATTTTTATGCTATTTCTTGTCACAAAATGTATGGTCCAAATGGACTAGGCATTCTTTATGCTAAAAAAAAATGGGTAGATGAATTGCCACCATACCAAGGAGGCGGTGGAATGATTAATGAAGTAAATAAGGACGAAATCACTTACGCTGAATCTCCTAACAAATTCGAAGCAGGAACAATGCAAACAGCAGAGGTAGTGGCTTTTGCAAACTCAATAAAGTTTATTCAAGATTTTGGAATAAAAAATATTGAAAAACATGAAAGTCAAATTCTTGAGTATGGTTTAGAAAAATTAAGAAAAGACAATTCTGTCAATATTATTGGTAATCCTAAAAATAGAGCATCAATAATTTCTTTCACAATAAAAGGAATTCATCCCCATGATATAGCAACAATTTTAGATGATGATGGAGTCGCAATTCGAGCTGGCCATCATTGCTGTCAAATTTTACATGATAAATTAAGAATACCTGCTTCTGCAAGAGCTTCAATTGGAGTTTATAATAGTAAAGAGGATATTGATGTTTTAAGCGAGTCAATTAAAAAATGTAAGAAAGTATTTCAGATTTAAATGGAACTAAAAGAACTATATCAAGAAATTATTTTAGATCATGCAAAGAATCCCAGAAACAAAGGTAAGTGTGAAGGGTATAATCATGACGCCAAAGCACATAATCCTCTATGTGGAGATAAAGTTCATATTTATTTAAAATTAGAAAAAGACAAAAATATTTCAGACCTTAGTTTTGAAGGAGAAGGATGTGCAATTTCTTTAGCGTCAGCTTCTATTCTCACAGATACTTTAAAAGGAAGAGATTTACAATTTTCAAAAAAAATTACAAACGATTTTTTTAATATGTTAAAAAATAAATCGAAAATCACTTTAAACAGTTTATCGGAAAACCAAATAACAACCATATCTTCTTTGTCGGGAGTCCAAGAATTTCCAATGCGAATTAAATGTGCTACAATGGCATGGCATACTCTTTTATCAGCCTTAGAAAAAAAGATATAAATTATGAATAATTTAAAAGAAAAAATAATTAAAGAAATAAAAAAAATTTATGATCCAGAAATTCCAGTTAATATTTTTGAATTGGGCTTAATCTATAAAATTGAAGTTATTGATAACAAAAAAGCTCTGATAGAAATGACTTTAACCTCTCCTAACTGTCCCGTAGCTGAAAGTTTGCCTAACTCTGTAAAAGAAAATATATTAAAAATTGATGGGGTAGAGGATGTTGAATTAAAATTGGTTTGGGACCCCCCATGGACAAAAGAAAAAATGTCTGAAGCAGCTAAGCTAGAATTAAATTTATGAGCGAGCAAATAATTAAACTAAGCGATAATGCAGCCGAAAGAATAAAACAAATAATGTCTAAAGCAGAAAACTCTGCAATAGGGGTGAGAGTGGGTGTAAAATCTGGAGGCTGTGCTGGAATGTCTTACGTGATGGAATATGCAAATGAAATAAAACCTAATGAGGAGATAATTGAGGAAAAAGGAGTTAAAGTTTTTATAGATCCTAAAGCCATAATGTATTTGCTTGGTACAGAAATGGATTATAAAAAGGAAAAATTTTCTTCACAATTTATTTTCAAAAATCCTAATGAGACTGAGCGCTGTGGCTGTGGTGAGTCTTTTAAAGTTTAACCACTATAATACATCTCAAATTCTATTGGGTGAGGTGTATGCTCAAAATTATAAATTTCTTGAAACTTCAGTTCAATGTACGCGTCTATCTGATCATCAGTGAAAACTCCACCCTCTGTTAAAAACTTTCGATCCTTATCAAGATTCTGCATTGCTTCTCTTAAAGACCCGCAAACCGTAGGGAGTTTCTTAACTTCATCTTCAGATAATGAATAAAGATCTTGATCAAAAGCTTTACCCGGGTCAATTTTATTCTTAATTCCATCGATACCTGCCATCAACATTGAAGCAAAAGTTAAATATGGATTCCCAGCGGCATCTGGGAATCTTATTTCCATTCTTGCAGCTTTAGGGTTCATTATTACTGGTATTCTGCAAGACGCAGATCTGTTTCTTGCTGAGTAGGCTAATATTACTGGAGCTTCAAAACCTGGTATCAATCTTTTATAGCTATTAGTAGTAGCGTTTGAAAACGCGTTAATTGCTCTAGCATGTTTTAGAATTCCACCAATATAATACAGCGCGTCTTTTGATAATCCCGCGTACTCTTTACCCATAAATAATGGAGTGTTACCTTTCCAAATAGACTGGTGGCAGTGCATCCCTGATCCGTTATCTCCCTTAACTGGTTTTGGCATAAAAGTTGCTGTTTTTCCAAAAGAATGAGTTACCATCTGAACTGCATATTTATAGAGTTGAACATTATCAGCTTGATTAGTTAGTGTTCCGAAATACATTCCTAATTCATGTTGACTTGGAGCAACTTCGTGGTGATGCTTTTCAACTTTTACCCCCATATCTTTTAGAGCTTTTAAATATTCACCTCTCATATCTTGAGCACTGTCCACTGGAGGAACAGGAAAATAACCACCTTTAATGCCAGGTCTATGTCCTAGATTTCCATTTTCATATTTCTTCCCAGTATTATAAGGACCTTCTGAACTGTCTATAGCAAAACTGGTTTCGTTCATGTCATTTTTGAATCTAACATCGTCGAACACAAAAAATTCTGGCTCTGGTCCAAAATAAGATTTATCACCTATCCCTGTTTTCTTTAAGTAAGCCTCAGCTTTTTTAGCTGTACCCCTTGGATCTCTCTCATAAGGGTCTTTTTTTACCGCATCAAGGATATCACAGAAAATATTTAAAGTTGTGTGCGAATTAAAAGGATCAATTATTGGCCTATCTAAATCAGGCTTTAAAATCATATCTGACTCGTTGATTGCCTTCCAGCCAGCAATAGATGAGCCGTCAAAAAAAACTCCCTTATCAAGCATATCCTCATCAACAACTGTCGCGTCAATAGTTAAGTGCTGTAACTTACCTTTCGGATCAGTAAATCTTAAATCCACGAACTCAACTTGCTTATCTTTCATTAGCTTGAGAATATTTTTTGAACTCATTTTGCTCCTTTAAGTGTTAAAAATGTTTTAATTTTGAGCAGACAATATATAAGGTGTTTTTTTAGAGTATAACTAAAAATATATATCAGCTATGCATTAATTACATGAATACAATTTTGACTTGAAATGAGAGAAGCAAATACTTTTGATTTATCTTTATTAATACTTTTAGCTGTAATTTGGGGTTCTGCTTTCTTTAACATAAAAATAGCAACATATTCTTACGAACCAATTACACTTGCTTTGGTTAGGGTAATATTTGCCAGCATACCCTTACTACTTTTATGCAAATTGAAGAAAATTAAAATCGAAGCATTTAGTGAAAATTGGAAATTATACGCTTTAATAGGTTTATGCAATATTTCCATACCATTTGTTTTAATTGCGATAGGCACTTCAATGATAAACAGTTATTTAGCTGCGATTTTAATGAGTACAACACCTTTGAGTGGATCTCTTTTGGCACATTTTTTTTTAAAAGATGAAAAACTATCTCTACCAAAATCTCTTGGAGTTTTAATCGGATTTACCGGTATAGTTTTATTGTTTTTTGATAAAATAATTATAAATAGTGAAAATTATCTTTATGCTTTGATTACGATATTAGGATCAACATTTTACTGTGTTGGCGGGTTATTGACCTTAAAATTAAAAGATAAGAAAAATGAGAATGTAACAACATCAACAACTTTATGGTCTGTAATTTTTCTTCTTCCCTTTTCCTTAGTCATTGAGACACCTTGGAATTCAAGTCCAACTTTAGCCTCGACTATTTCACTACTTTATTTGGGTGTCGTAGCAACTGGCTTTGCTTGGCTTATAAGATTTAGAATTTTAACTGTAAATGGATTAGTTTTTCAAACACAAGTAGCATATTTAATTCCAATTTTTGGAATTTTTTTTGGTTATTTCTTAATGAATGAAATAATTACATGGAGAGTTTTAGTATCATTGGTTATAATTCTTACAGGTATTTATATTTTTAAAAAAAATAATAAAGGTTAAAAAAGTAAATGGGAAACGAGTCGATTGAAGCAAGCTTTTTATCTGTTTTTGCATTAATTAGTTTTTTTATTTTTTTAATAACAAGTAAGTACTCTCATAAATTCAAAAGCGGTATATTATTAGACGCAGACTTTGTAAAACCTCAAGCGTTTCACGAACAGCCAATAACTAGAAGTGGAGGAATAGCAATTATTTTTTCTCTCTTAATTTTTTTTGAAATATATTACTTGCTGTTTTCTGAAATTTTATACGATTATATCTTTTTGAGCTTGTTAATATTTTTTGTAGGTTTTTTAGATGATCTAAAAATTAAAATTACACCAGCAAGAAGACTTATATTGATGATTTTAATTTTACTTTCATTTACGTATATTTTTCAGCTCAAAATTCTGCATGTTGATTTAATATTTTTAAAATTAATTACTAAAAATCATTTTCTATCCTCAATTTTTGTACTTTTATGTTTTTTATTCATAGTAAATGGAGCCAATCTGATAGATGGATTTAATGGGATGCTAACAATCCACTTAATTATTATTAATTCTATATTAGCTTATATTAATTTAGAAAATTCAAACTTAGAGTTTTCGTTTATACTCATTAGTCAAATAATCATTTTACTTTCGTTTTTATTATTTAATTTTCCTACAGCAAAGATCTTTCTTGGTGATGGAGGGGCATATCTTTTAGGATCTTTAATTGCATTAAATGTAATTACCACTAATAATTTATATCCTAATATTTCATCATTCTTTTTCTGCACGCTGTTGTTCTATCTTTTTTTTGAGGTATTCTTCTCTTTTTTTAGAAAATTATACAATGGAAAATCACCCTTTTACCCAGATGATAGTCACTTGCACATGCTCAGTTTTTATAAAATTTCTAAAGTTTTTGGAAAAGACAAAAGTAATTTCATAAACTCAATTATCATTAATTTTGGTTTTTTAATTTTAATTATTCCAGGGGTATATTTTTCAGAAAATCCATATTTAAGTAGATATTGGTTTTTTATGCTTTTATTAATTTATATGATCATTTATTTTAGACTTTACCGTTTAACAAAAAATTAATTTGTTATATAAAACATTTTTAATATTGGGCAAGTGGCGGAATTGGTATACGCGCTGGTCTTAGAAACCAGTGCCGCAAGGCTTAAGAGTTCGAGTCTCTTCTTGCCCACCAAATAGTTATGAAAGTTGATGTAAAATCAAAAAAAGGATTAAGAACAGTTTTATCTGTAATAGTTGATAAAAAAAACATACAGACTAAAATGGACGAAAGGCTTAAAGAACTTCAAAAAGAAGTGGCCTTAAAAGGTTTCAGACCGGGGAAAGTTCCCCAAGATGTAATTAAAAGTCAATTTGGTAAATCAATTTATGGAGAGGTAGTAGATAAAATTTTAAGAGAAACTTCTACAAAAGCTATAGATGAAAAAAAACTAAAAGTTGCCGGACAACCAAAAATAGATCTGAAACAATTTGGTGAAGGAAAGGATTTAAGCTATGAACTTCAAATAGATTGTTTGCCTGATGTAATCTTAAAAAATTTTGATAAATTTAAAGCGACAAGTTTTAAGATAAAAATTGAAGATAAAATTATTGATGAAAAACTTTTACAAATAGCAAAACAAAATAAACAATTTGAGGAAAAAGGTGAAAACGAAAAAGCAATTAATGGAGATCAGATTACTTTTGATTACTCAGCTACAATTGACGGCAATAAATTTGAAGGTAGTGAAGGAAAAAGTGTTCAACTTGAATTAGGAAAAGACCTTTTTTTAAAAGGTTTTGATGAGCAACTAATTGGTGTTAAAAAAAATGATACAAAAATATTAGATGCTTCACTACCAGCAAATCATCCCAAAAAAGAACTTGCTAATAAAAAAACAAAATTTAATTGTAAAATCTTAAATATAAAAAAACCTAAAGATATAAAAATTGATGACAATTTTGCTAAGTTAATGGGAGCAAAAAATATAAAAGATTTAAAAATTTTAATTGAAAAACAAATTTCAAGTCAATATTCACAAGCGCTTAATTCGATTACTAAAAAAGAAATATTAGATCAAATTGAAAAAAATCATACGATAGACTTGCCTCAAAATTTGATAGACCAAGAGGTTTTAATCATGACTCAAAACCTTAAACCAGAAGATAAAGAAAAACATAAATCTAATAATGAAAAGTTAGCAAAATCTAGAATTAAACTTGGTTTATTACTCAATGAATATGGAGAAAAAAACGATTTAAAAGTATCAGATGAAGACGTTAGAAATGAAATACAAAAACAAATAAAGGGTATGCCTGGTCAAGAAAAAATGGTTATGGATTATTATCAAAAAAACCCTAATGCTTCTCAAAGTTTAAAAGGTTCTTTGTATGAGGAAAAAATAATTGAATTAATCAAATCAAAAATAAATCTTACTTTTAAAGAAATTAATATAAGTGATGCTGAGAAAATAATTGCTAAATTTAATAAGACAGATGTAGGCAGTGATAAAACTAGAACTACATCATCTACAAAAAATAAGACCAAATCAAAAAAAATTAGTAAAAAGTAATCAATAGTTGTATAAACCAATAATGAGTCGCGAATTAGATGAAAAAATGAATAGTCTTATACCAATGGTTGTTGAACAAACAAGCAAGGGGGAAAGAGCTTATGATATTTACTCAAGGTTATTAAAAGAACGGATTGTTTTTTTAGTTGGTCCAGTAAATGATACTGTTGCTTCTCTTGTGACTGCGCAACTTTTATTTTTAGAATCAGAAAATCCAAACAAAGAGATAAATTTTTATATTAATAGTCCAGGAGGGTTGGTCACAGCTGGTTTAGGTATATATGACACAATGCAATATATAAATTCACCCGTCTCGACTTTATGTATAGGTCAAGCGTCATCAATGGGCTCTTTTTTGTTGGCAGCTGGTGAGAAAGGAAAAAGATATTCTCTTCCTAATTCAAGAATTATGGTTCACCAACCATCAGCTGGATTCCAAGGCCAAGCAACTGATATACAAATACACGCAAAGGAAATTTTGTCGTTAAAAGAGAGACTGAATAAAATTTATTCTAAACATACAGGAAAATCAGTTAATGAAATATCCGATGCTTTAGAAAGAGATAATTTTATGACAGCTGATGAAGCTAAAAAATTTGGCTTGATTGACTCTGTTGTGGAAAAAAGAAAATAAAACACAAGATATAGCTCAAAACACAACTTCAACTTGATTACCTTATTTTAGAGTTTTATATTAATCATATTGATTCGCTATGAGTGAAAAAAATAATAAAAATATTCTATATTGTTCGTTTTGTGGAAAGAGCCAACATGAAGTAAGAAAACTTATTGCTGGTCCAACTGTATTCATTTGTGATGAATGCGTCGAGCTTTGTATGGATATTATTAAAGAGGAAAATAAAAGTTCTCTGGTAAAACATCAAGAAGGAGTTCCTTCTCCAAAAGAGATTTGTGGAGTTTTGGACGAATATGTAATCGGGCAAAAGCTTGCAAAAGAAATTTTATCAGTTGCAGTTCATAATCATTATAAAAGATTAAATCACGAAACTAAAAATAGTAAAGACGTTGAGCTTTCTAAATCAAATATATTACTTGTTGGTCCGACCGGATGTGGAAAAACTTTGTTAGCACAGACTTTAGCCAGAATTTTAGATGTTCCTTTTACAATGGCTGATGCTACAACTCTTACAGAAGCAGGTTATGTAGGTGAAGATGTGGAAAATATAATTTTAAAACTATTACAAGCGGCAGATTACAATGTTGAAAAAGCACAAAGAGGAATTGTCTATATAGATGAAGTTGACAAAATTAGTAGAAAATCAGAAAACCCTTCGATTACAAGAGATGTTTCTGGTGAAGGCGTTCAACAGGCTTTGCTAAAAATTATGGAAGGAACAGTGGCGAGCGTTCCTCCACAAGGGGGTAGAAAACATCCGCAACAAGAGTTCTTGCAAGTTGACACTACAAATATTTTATTTATTTGCGGAGGTGCTTTCGCAGGATTAGATAAACTTATTGACAGCAGGGGAAAAGGAAGCTCGATAGGTTTTGGCGCAAAAGTAAAAAGTTACAAAGAGCAGCCACTTTCAGAAATCATGAAAATGTTGGAGCCTGAAGATTTAATTAAATATGGTTTAATTCCGGAGTTTATTGGAAGAATGCCAATAATTGCTACGCTGGATGATTTAGACGAAACCTCTTTAGTCAAGATTCTAAAAGAGCCAAAAAATTCTTTAATTAAGCAATATCAAAGATTATTTGAATTTGAAAACGTAACTTTAGAATTCAAAGAGGATGCGATAGTCGAGATAGCGAAAAAAGCAATATCCAAAAAAACAGGTGCAAGAGGGTTAAGGTCAATATTAGAAAACATCTTGTTGAAAACTATGTTTGAGTTACCAGACATGGATAATGTAATTAAAGTTACCGTAGATAAATCCTCTGTTAAAGGTGACTCAGAGCCCATTGTCACATATGGCAAAAAATCATCAACATCAGTAGCTTAAAATAAATTTGTTTCTTGAAATTGGTAAATATATTGCCATATTAATATAATATGAAAACAACTTATCTAAAACCACTATTACCATTAAGAGATATTGTTATATTCCCATCTATGGTAGTTCCTCTATTTGTGGGTAGGGATAAGTCAATTAAAGCTCTTCAAGAAGTAATGAAATCGGATAAATCAATCGTTTTAGTAACACAAAAAAATTCAGAAATTGATGATCCAGAAAGTAAAGACTTATTTCAATATGGTTGTTTAAGTAAAGTTTTGCAACTTCTGAAACTTCCTGATGGAACTGTAAAGGTGCTTGTTGAGGGGGAAAAAAGAGTGAAGATTGTAAAACATAATGAAGAAAAAGAGAGCTTTCTAACATGCGAAGTTGAAGTTGTAGAAGATGAGAACATTTCTAAAGATTTAGAACTATTTGCTGTCGGTTTAGTTAAAAAATTTGAAAAATTACAAATTTTAAATAAAAAAGATTTTAATGAGGGATCAAATAATTTAAGAAATTTAAAAAACCCGTCTCATATAGCAAACAATATTTCCTCTAATCTTAATATTCAAATTTTTGAAAAACAAGAATTATTGGAAATAGTTGACCTAAAAAAGAGATTAGAAAAAATACATACGTTTATTGAGAAAGAAACAAGCGTTATTTCTGTAGAAAAGAAAATTCGCGGTAGAGTGAAAAACCAAATGGAAAAAACTCAAAGAGAGTATTATTTAAACGAACAATTAAAAGCTATTCAAAAAGAATTAGGTGAAATCGACGAAGGAAAAGATGAGTTGACTAATTTGTCAAAAGCAATAACTGAAGCAAAAATGCCAAAGTTAGCAAAAGAAAAATGCTTATCTGAATTAAAAAAATTAAAATCTATGAGTCCGATGTCGGCTGAGGCAACAGTTGTAAGAAACTATCTAGATTGGATGACAGAGTTACCATGGTCAAATAAATCAAAAATAAATACAGATTTAAATAACGCTCAAAAAATTCTTGATGAGGATCATTATGGTCTTGAAAAAGTTAAAGAGAGAATTATTGAATTTTTAGCTGTTCAAAAAAGAATCCAAAAAATGAAGGGTCCAATATTATGTTTAGTAGGACCTCCTGGAGTTGGAAAAACATCTTTAGGCAAATCTATAGCCAAAGCAACAAATCGTAAATTCATTAGAATTTCATTAGGTGGAATAAGAGACGAAGCAGAAATAAGAGGTCATAGAAGAACATATATAGGTTCATTGCCTGGTAAAATAATTCAAATGATGAAAAAAGCTGGCACTAAAAATCCACTATTTCTTTTAGATGAGATTGATAAGGTTGGAAATGATTACAGAGGTGATCCCTCATCTGCATTGTTAGAAGCCTTAGATCCAGAACAAAATAAAGAGTTTAATGATCATTATTTAGAAGTTGATTATGATTTATCGGATGTGATGTTTGTTACAACAGCAAATACTTTAAATATTTTACCACCATTATTGGATAGAATGGAGGTAATAAGACTCTCAGGCTACACAGAAGATGAAAAACTGAAAATTTCTCAAAAATTTTTAATTCCAAATCAAAGTAAAAATAACGGATTAAAAAAAGAAGAGTGGAATGTAGAAGAAAATATTATTAGAAAAATTATTAGACATTACACAAGAGAGTCTGGTGTTAGAAATCTTGAAAGAGAAATATCCAAAATTGCTAGAAAATTGGTAAAAAAAATTGATAACAAAGAGAAAGTGAATAATTCTTTAGATGAAAAAGATTTAAAAGATTTATTGGGTGTTCAAAAATTTAATTATGGTGAAATTGAAGAAGAGAACAGAGTTGGAGTTGTTACTGGACTAGCATGGACAGAAGTTGGAGGTGAAATCTTAAAAATAGAGTCAGCTGTAATGCCAGGTAAAGGAAAAATGCAGATTACAGGAAAACTTGGAGATGTAATGCAGGAGTCAGTCAAAGCAGCAAAGTCTTATATAAGATCGAAAAGCTTGGATTATGGTATTATACCACCAATATTTGATAAAAAAGATTTTCATATTCACGTCCCTGAAGGAGCTACTCCAAAAGATGGACCTTCTGCCGGTGTGGGCATGGTAACTTCAATAATTTCTGCAATTACTGAGAT
Source organism: uncultured Pelagibacteraceae bacterium (assembly GCA_902635225.1). GTDB lineage: Bacteria > Pseudomonadota > Alphaproteobacteria > Pelagibacterales > Pelagibacteraceae > Pelagilacustribacter. The sequence continues at coordinate 66,651 of CACPNG010000002.1, forward strand.
ACCTGTAAGTAAAGACGTTGCTATGACAGGCGAAATTACATTGAGAGGTTTGGTTTTACCAATCGGTGGATTAAAAGAAAAACTTTTAGCTGCTCACAGAGCGGGCATAAAAAAAGTTTTAATTCCAATTGAAAACAAAAAAGATTTAGCTGAAGTCCCAAAAACAATATTAGAGTCTATCGAAGTGATTACAGTAAAAAATATCGAGGAAGTTTTAAAAGTAGCATTAACTAAACCTTTCAAAAGAGTCGACTGGGTTGAGGTTGATCAAATAAGTAAAAAAGAGAAAGTAAAAGAAGAAATCAGTACTCACTAAATTAATCTAACCAATCTTTAAATTTATTTAAATTATTGTTTATATAATCAGGAAGTTCATCATTTTTAATTTTTTTTAAAATTGATTTACCTGACCACTTATAGCTTTTTTGATCAACATTATGGTCATACACTACTCTTTTTTCTGCTATTAATTTTTTTAAATCATTAATTTTTAATCCACTTTCTTCATACTCATAATGGTGAGCAAAATTTAGTAGTTTTTTCTCCAATTCTTCTGGAGTTCTAAGACAAGTGAAATGCCACCCTCCGTTTTTAACAAAAAGTAAATTTGAATATTTCTTTTTTGAAAAAAAAGTATCTATTCTCCATTGTGAGTATTTTTTTCCTTTGATATTTCTCAACCATTGTGGAGATAAAAAATTCTTATTTTTTGTTGCTTTAGTTCCTTGCCAAATAAAGTCGTTATAAAATAAATTAAACTTATAATAAAATATCTTTTGTTCAAAAATTACTATATTATTTTTGATATCTTTGAAATTAAGATTTTTTAAATTTGGTAATTCATCCAGGTCGCTAATTAAAATTAAATCATCAGATGTAGCCTCTTTTAAACCTTTGGCTAAATTTTCTCTTTGGAAATAATCTCTAGCCATTCCATTGAGTATTAATTTTTCACCCCTCTTATCTTTAGTCTCTCCTTCAGTGAGTTTAAAAATATTTTCTGGTTGAGTGTCTACCACTATGTATTCGATTTTATCTTTAAATTTTTTAAAATTATTTATATTAAAATTGAGTTTTTTTTGATTTCCATTATGAGTGTATGTCGCCTCAGTAATAACGAATTTTTTAATATATTTATTTAAATAATTAAGCCTTAAATCTAAAAGCAAATCCTCATCAAAATACATAAAGCAGTCATAAATATTCATGATAATTGAGTTATTATAAAATATAATATATGTAAATGCATATTTAAATCTTATGAAAAAGAAAATCATAATTACAGGAGGTTTGGGATATATAGGCACAGAATTATGTAGACTATATTCTGGTATTAGTTGGCATCATAATATTTTGGTAATCGATAATAGATTTGTATCTGAAAGAGTAAATCAAATCAGAAATTGGAATATGGAATTTATTCAAGGTGACATTTTGGATAAGGATCTAGTTAATAAATATTTTAAGAATGCAGATGTAGTTCATCACTTGGCTGGGATAACGTCAGTGCCAAGAACAAAAAATGAGTCTACAAAGGAACAAGATGATAGAATAAAATTAGTTGCCGAGGATGGAACACAAAATATTTTAAATGCAATAAGCAATAAATGTAAAATAATTTTTCCATCTACTCATGTTGTTTATGAGGGAATATCAGAGGTTAAGAGGGATATCAAAGAGGATGAAACTACCCAACCAGTTTTATCATACTCCTTATCTAAAGCAGCAAATGAAAAACAATTAAGAGAGTCTGGTAAAAATTATGTCATTTTGAGACTGGGATCCGTTTACGGATACTCGAATGATACCATGCGTATTGATATTATGCCTAATTTATTTTCTAAAATCGCTTCTCAAAATGGAACATTAAAATTATTCGCTGCTGGTAGACAAATTAAAAGTTTGGTTCCACTTGTTGATGTAGCAAGATGTTTTAAGTTTATAGAGGAAAGTGATCATATTAAATCTGACTTATTCAATATCACAAAAGAAACTTTAACAGTAAAGGAAGTGGCAGAAATTTGTAAAAAACATAATCCAAAAATCCATTTAAAAGAGACTAACGATGAAGTGCCAAATTTAGGTTTTTCTTTATCAAACAAAAAAATTTTAAAAACAGGATTTAAATTTCTTTATAATATTGATCAAAATATAAAAGAAATGATTTTTAAGTGGTCAAAACAAAATTTAATAAAAGAGCTTGAGATTGTAAGAGACGGCGAGAATTTATTTGTAGATAAAAGAGGTAAAATTAGTAACCACGAGCTGACAGAACCAATAAATTTAATTGGACTAATTGATTCTAAAAAAGGAACTGTCAGAGCAAATCATTATCATCCTCAACAAGAACAAAAATGTTTATTTACAAAAGGACAAATTATAGAAGTTTTTCAAGACATAATTAATCCAGGTGCTCCTAAAATTACTCAGGTAGTAAATGAGGGACAACTTTCTGTGATTAAACCCAATGTTGCTCATGCGATGGTATTTACAAAAGATAGCACTTTTTTAAACTTAGTGAGAGGTGAGAGAGACCATGAAAATTACGGAATTACTCATACTGTAAGACACATTTTTGTTGATGAAAAAGAAAAAAATTTATTGTTATCTTGTTATAAATTTAACTGTAGATCTTGTGGAAATAAAGATTTAAAAAGAGTTGTTTCTTTAGGTTACCAACCACTAGCAAATAATCTTCTAAGTAAACAGAATGATAAATGTGAATTATATCCTCTAGAAGTAAATTATTGTGAAAAATGTCATAACTGTCAATTATCTGTTTCTGTTGATCCAAAAAAAATGTTTTCTAACTATCTTTATACCTCATCAACTTCGAGTATATTTCGAGAACATTTTGTTAAAGCATCAAAAAAATATATTAAGGATCTAAAACTAAATAAGAAAAAATCATATATTATTGATATTGGAAGTAACGATGGTGTTGCTTTAAAACCATTCTTAGATCAAGGCTTTAAAAAAGTTCTTGGGATCGAACCAGCAAAAAATTTAGCTAAATTAGCGAATAAAAATAAAATCAAAACCTTTAATGGTTTCTTAGATAAAAAAAATATAAAAAAAATAAAAAAAGGTGCGGACTTAATTTTAGCTTCAAACGTTTTTGCTCATTCTGATAAATTACAAGAAATGGCTGAATGTATGTTTAAATTACTAAGTCTAAAAGGAACAATTATTATTGAAGTTCAATATTTGATGAATACATTAAAGGATCTTACATTTGATAATATTTATCATGAGCATTACAATTATTGGTCACTTACTTCTTTAAATAATTTTTTTAAAAAATTTGATAGTACAATATTTAGATCAGAAAAAGTTGATACTCATGGTGGATCACTAAGAGTTTATATTAAAAAAGACAAAAAAACTAAAATCGAAAAAAGTGTAAAGGTAATGCTCAAAGAAGAAGAAAAATTTGGAATAAAGAAATTTGAAACATACAAAAAATTTGGTGAAAAGGTTTATAAAATAAGAGAAAATGTAAGAAAAAATTTAAAAAATCTTAAAAAAGGTAACAAACTAGTTGTAGGTTATGGAGCTCCAGCAAAAGCGACTACTGCATTAAATTTTTTTGGCATTTCCAAAGAAATAGATTTTATTGTAGAGGACAATAAATTAAAACATGATAAATTTATTCCAGGTGTAAAGATACCTATAAAAAATAAATCAAAAATAAAGAGTAAAAAAAATACATTGATTGTTTTAGCATGGAATTTTTATAAAGATATTGTTAAAAATAACTCTGATCTTTCAGAAAATTTTATTAATATTAAAGATCTAGAGTCTAATAATTAGTTATAAGATTTTTCCAAATTTCAAATATATTTCTGATGCTTTCAAAGAAATAATTTAAATAAAATTCAGACGTAGGTATATTTGAAATTATGAATTCTTGTGAAAAATATAAAATACGGGACAAAGCAGTCACAAAAACAATAAATATTATTAATGAGTAATAAAATCCAAAAGAAACTTTATCTTTTTCGTTTCTACTAATTTTCTTTACACTTTTGTTGTCATTAATTTTGATTCCATGTTTTTTTGCCAAATATTCTGGTGAGTATAAACTAATTTCTCTTGATTTTTTTGGAGCAATTTTTTTTACTTTTTTAGTTTTTTGTATTTTTTTTTGAACAGGTTGAGGTCTTGAAACCACTTTTTTTGAACGAGGGATGGATTGAGTTTTGTTTACTTCTTCCATAGGAAATTGTCTCCATTTATTTCCGCACGAGCCACATTGAACCATTCTTCCAGACGCTGTTATTGCGTTATCAGGGACAACAAATTTTTTACCACATGAATTACAACTCAAAATCATATAAATTCAATAATACTGCTATTTATATAAATTACACTAGAAATTAAATACTTTTTTACTTTGTAAAGTTTTTATTGTATACCTCGATTTTATTTAATTAGGGCGGTTAGCTCAGTTGGTAGAGCATCTCGTTTACACCGAGAGGGTCATAGGTTCGAGTCCTTTACCGCCCACCATTGAATTTGGGGGTGTAGCTCAGTTTGGTTAGAGCGCCTGCCTGTCACGCAGGAGGTCGCGGGTTCGAGTCCCGTCACTCCCGCCATTATTTGATAATGGTTTTCATCTAGAAAGATATAAATCAACGTATATTGGTCAACAGAAATGCTTCCATCTGTCCTGTACTCTTTAAGTAAAAATGTTATAAATAATACGAGTTAATACAAGAGTCCTTAAACTACGGTATTAAGGTAGGTATTAAATAAAAACATGATTTATAATTTTTTATCAGAATATTTATCAATATTAATCTTCCTATTCATTGCTTTGTTTTTAAGCATAGGCTTTATAGTCGCTAATTATTTAGCGTCTCCATCTAATCCAGATCCTGAAAAGCTATCAGCTTACGAGTGTGGATTTGAAGCTTTCGATGACTCAAGAATGGAATTCGATGTGAGATTTTATCTAGTAGCTATATTATTTATAATTTTTGATTTAGAAATAGCTTTTTTATTTCCATGGGCGATATCTTTAGGCAACTTAGGAGCTTTAGGTTTTTGGTCAATGATGATCTTTTTAGGCACTTTAACAGTTGGATTTATTTATGAGTGGAAAAAAGGAGCTTTAGAATGGGAGTAAAATTTAATTTAAATCCAAATAAAGAGAAAAAAATTCCAGAAGAATTTAAAGATTTAGCTAAAGATTTTGCTGAAAAAGGTTTCATAACTACTTCATCAGAAAACTTAATCAATTGGGCGAGAACCGGTTCATTACATTGGATGACTTTTGGGCTCGCTTGCTGTGCAGTAGAAATGATGCAGACTTCAATGCCAAGATATGATCTAGAAAGATTTGGTGCAGCCCCAAGAGCGTCTCCAAGACAATCTGATGTGATGATTGTGGCAGGAACATTAACAAATAAAATGGCCCCAGCTCTTAGAAAAGTTTACGACCAAATGCCTGAGCCAAGATATGTAGTATCGATGGGCAGCTGTGCGAATGGAGGAGGATATTACCACTACTCTTACTCAGTTGTAAGAGGTTGTGATAAAATTGTTCCGGTAGATATTTATATTCCAGGATGCCCGCCGTCAGCTGAGGCTCTTTTATACGGGATCTTGCAACTACAAAAAAAAATAAGAAGAGAGGGCAACTTAAAAAGATAGTAAATGATCGAAAACTTAAAAAATATTGAAAAAATAATCAATTCAGAACTTGCTAGCAAAGTCCAGCATTCACTTATTGCAAATGAGGAATTAACAGTTGAAATAGATGCTAAAGATCTAATTGATATCGTACAATTTTTAAAATCAAACGACAAATGTAAGTTTAGACAATTAATAGATATTGCCGGGGTAGACTATCCTGATAAGGAAAAACGATTTCAACTAGTTTATCTTTTTTTATCACATGAAAATAATACTAGAATTAAAATTTCAATAAAATTTCAACTAAATCAATCTATTAATTCATTGACTAAAATTTTTCCTTCTTCGAATTGGATGGAAAGAGAGGTCTTTGACATGTATGGAATTAAATTTAAAAATCATCCTGATTTAAGAAGAATACTTACTGATTATGGATTTAAAGGCCACCCATTAAGAAAAGATTTTCCTTTAACCGGATTTAACGAGGTACGATACAGTGAAAAAGAAAAAAAAGTAGTTTATGAGCCAGTAAAACTTGAACAAAATTATAGAAACTTTGATTTCGAAAGTCCTTGGGAAGGAACTAATTATATCAAGGAAATCAAAAACTTGGAAAAAGATGGTAAAAAAAACTAAATCACTTAATTTAAATTTTGGACCTCAACATCCGGCTGCCCATGGAGTTTTGAGATTAATACTTGAACTTGATGGAGAAGTAGTAGAGAAAGCTGATCCGCACATTGGGCTGCTTCATAGAGGGACTGAAAAACTCATAGAACAAAAGACTTATACTCAAGCACTTCCTTATTTTGACAGGTTAGATTATGTAGCCCCAATGAATCAAGAACATGCTTTTGCTCTTGCCGCTGAGAAATTATTAAATGTTGAAGTGCCTATTCGAGCAAAATATATTCGAGTTATTTTCTGTGAGATTGGCAGGATTTTAAGCCATATACTTAATGTAACTACGCAAGCCTTAGATGTTGGAGCACTTACACCTTCACTTTGGGGCTTCGAGGAAAGAGAAACATTAATGACCTTCTATGAAAGAGCCTCTGGTTCCCGTTTGCACGCCAACTATTTTAGAACTGGAGGAGTTCATCAGGATATACCTATTAAATTAGTAGAGGATATAGAGAAATTTTGCAGATCGTTTCCAAAAATTATAGATGATTTGGAAGGACTTCTTACAGATAATCGAATTTTTAAACAAAGAAATGTTGAAATTGGAATAGTATCTAAGCAAGAGGCTTTAGATCATAGTTTTTCAGGAGTTATGCTTCGAGGTTCAGGGGTTCCATGGGATTTAAGAAGGTCGCAACCATATGAAATTTATAAAGATTTAGATTTTAAAATACCAATTGGAAAAAACGGTGATTGTTATGATCGTTATCTTTGTAGGATTGAAGAAATGAGAGAGAGTGTAAAAATTATTCTACAATGCATAGAGAGACTACCAAAGGGACCAGTAAAATCAATTGACGGGAAAATATCTCCTCCAAATAGAGATGACCTAAAACAGTCTATGGAGGCGCTAATTCATCACTTCAAACTATTTACCGAGGGATACAGAGTCCCCAAAGGAGATGTATACACAGCAGTTGAGGCTCCAAAAGGTGAGTTTGGAGTTTATCTAATATCAGATGGTTCAAATAAACCTTATAGGTGTAAAATTAGAGCTCCTGGATTTTCTCATTTACAAGCGATGGATTATTTAATTCGTGGACACATGTTAGCGGATGTCCCAGCCGTTTTAGGCTCTCTTGATATAGTTTTTGGCGAGGTGGACCGATGAGTTTAAAAAAAGTACATGATAATCAACCAAAAGATTTTAAATTTAATAATGAAAATTTAAAAAAAGCTGAGGAAATTTTAAAAAGATACCCAGAGAAGAACAAAAAAAGTGCTGTAATGCCTTTTCTTTACTTGGCTCAAAAACAAAACAGCAATTGGATACCCTTGGCGGCAATGAAATATATAGCTAAATTTTTATCAATGCCCTACATATCTGTTTATGAAGTAGCAACTTTTTATACTATGTACAATTTAGCACCTGTGGGAAAACATTTTATACAAGTTTGCACAACTACACCTTGCTTAATTAGAGGAGCTGATAGAATTGTAAAATTATGTAAAGAAAAAATATCACTAAATGAAAATGAAATATCTCAAAATGGAAACTGTTCATGGATGGAA
>CACPNG010000003.1 GCA_902635225.1 uncultured Pelagibacteraceae bacterium
TATTTGCTAATAAATTAAATATTCTTAATTTAAAATTTTTATATATGATTAGAGAGATAATTTCATTTTATAAAACTGCTCCAAAATTACTTGAAAGTGAAATTAAAGAAGAGACTCTAGGAAATTTTCTTAATAAAAAAAAGTTATCAAAATATTTCATCGAGTATCACTTAATTCCCATGGTTGCTGCTATCTGGTCAATGCCATTTAACAAGGCAAAGGAAATGCCATTAAAATTTTTTTTAAATTTTTTCACTAATCATGGTTTATTTAAATTTAAAAATAGACCGCAATGGTACACAGTTTCAAATAGAAGTAGAGCTTATGTAAAAAAAGTTACAGATAAAATTAGTGGAGAAATTTTTAAAAATTATAAAGTGGATAAGTTAATTAGAAGCGATGACAATATCAGGGTAATTATTGGTAATGAATATGTTGATTATGATCAAGTAGTTCTAGCTTCTCATGCAGACCAAAGTTTAAGAATGATAGAAAAACCAACAGAACAAGAAAAAAATATATTGGAAAAATTTAATTACGTAAATAATGAAGCTTATTTACATACTGATAAGAGATTAATGCCTAACAAAAAAAGAGCCTGGTCTAGTTGGAATTCTGTTTCAGATGGAGAAAAGACATGTATTACCTATTGGTTAAATAAACTACAAAACTTAGATACATCTAAAGACTATTTTTTAACTTTAAACCCTATTTGTAAAATTATTGAAAATTCTATTATAAAAAAAGTTAATTTTACACACCCATATTTGAATTCAAAGAATACTGCGCTTCAAAAAGATCTAACATTAATACAAGGAAAAAAAAGAACTTGGTTTTGTGGAAGTTATTTTGGTTACGGATTTCATGAAGATGGATTAAAATCATCTATAGATTTGATAAATAACTTTAAAATTTGATGAACTCCTGTATTTACAACGGTGAAGTAACTCATACAAGATTTAAACCTGTAAGACATTTTCTAAAATATAAAACTTTTTCATTTTTAATTGATTTAGATGAAATCAATCAATTAGACAGTTCAATAAATATTTTTTCTCATAATAAGTTTAACATTTTCAGCTTTTACGACAAAGATCATGGAGAACGCGACGGAAGTGATTTAAAAGAGTGGGTTCTTAAAAATATTAGTAAGTTCAATATAAAAGGTGAAATTAATAAAGTTAAAATACTTTGTTATCCACGAATTTTTGGTTATGTGTTCAACCCTTTAAGTATTTTTTACTGTTATGAGCATAATAAATTGAGGGCAATTTTTTACGAAGTAAAAAATACTTTTAATGAGCAGCACACATATATTTTTAAAATTAAAGATAATGAAGAAATAGCTCAAAAATGTAAAAAAAAGTTTTATGTTTCACCATTTATGGATATGGAAACTTACTATAATTTTAAATTACTTAAACCTAGTAATAGACTCTCCGTCTTCATAAAACAAACAGACTCGATAGGATTAGTTTTAACAGCCACCCAAACAGGAGAGAGAAAAGAATTCAGCTCAAAACAACTCATGATTAACTTTTTAAAGTATCCCTTAATGACAATTAAAATTATTAGTTCGATACATTTTGAAGCATTACTTTTATGGAAAAAAGGGGCAATATATAGAAAAAGAAATACCAAATTAAAAAATAATTTAAGTTACGAGGAATATTAATGAGTTTAATAAAAATTTCAGAAAAATTCGTCCTAAATAAACTAAAAAAAATTTCACAAGGAAATCTTAAGCTTATAAATTACGATGGAAAAGTTTTTCATTTTGGTGACTTAGAGAGCAAATTATCTTCAGATATCAAAATTAATAAACCCAATTTTTACCTAAATGTTATCTTGGGTGGAAGCTCAGCTTTAGGAGAAGCTCACATGAAAAAAGATTTTTATTCCTCAAATTTAACAAATTTAATTGAACTTACAGCGAGAAATATCAATACAATCTATTCTTTTTCAGGAAGTTTAAAATTACAAAAAATAAAAAATTTTCTAAAAAAAATATTTGCATCAAATACAAAATCTAAAAGTAAAAAATATATTTCAAAACATTATGATTTAGGGAATGAATTTTTTTCATCGTGGCTTGATAAATCTCTTACTTATTCAAGCGCAGTCTATAAAAATGAGAAAGATGATTTAGAAATCGCTCAAAGAAATAAATTTCAAGAGCTTATAAATTTAATGAATATTAAAGATGGAAACAAGGTTTTAGAGATAGGGTGTGGTTGGGGCGGATTTGCTGAATTTTTAGCTAAAAATTATGATGTGAGTGTAGACTGTATTACAATTTCTAAAAATCAATATGAGTTTACTAAAAAGAAGATTTTCAACTCAGGACTAAACAATAAAGTTAATGTTAAATTTTTAGATTACAGAGATCTTAAGGAAAAATATGATCACGTAGCTTCGATAGAAATGATAGAAGCTGTTGGTGAAAAATACATGGACCAATATTTTGGTACAATTAAAAATGTTCTTAATTATGGGGGAACTGCTGCAATTCAAGGCATCGTGATAAAAGATGACTTATTTGCAAGATATAGAGCAAATGAGGATTTTATTCAAAAATATATATTTCCAGGTGGGTTTTTACCCTCAATTCAATTTATGGAAAATCTAATCAAAAAAAATGATCTAAAATTGGAAAAAATTAATACATACTCCGACGATTATGCCAGAACTTTAGCAACTTGGAGAAAAAATTTTTTAGGTGCTTGGGAAAAAATTAGCCCACTTGGTTTTGATGAATATTTCAAGCGCATGTGGGAATTTTACTTATCTTATTGTGAAGGCGGTTTTAAGTCTAGAAACATAAACTTGATTCAATTCTCTATGTCTAATAGATATTCGTTATGAAAAAATTTATAGTATTATTTTTATTAATTTTAATAACAGGATGTGCAAATAAAATGAAACCGACAGATTTTAAAGATCAAAAACCAAGATTACTCATTGAAAATTATTTATCGGGTAATGTCAAAGCTTGGGGAGTGTTACAAAATAGATCTGGAAAAGTTACAAGACAATTTAAAGCTGATTTAAACGGAAAATGGAATGGTTCTCATTTAATTTTAGACGAAGTCTTTGATTGGAATGATGGGGAAAGACAAACTCGTCAATGGACTATTAAAAAAATTGATGAACATAACTACGAGGGAACAGCCTCTGATGTAGTTGGAACAGCTAAAGGATATTCATATGGTCCAGCTTTTAAATTTGAATATGTATTGCTGGTGCCGGTCAAAGGTAAAAATATTAAAATTACTTTTGATGATTGGATTTTCATGCAGGATGATCGTGTGGCAATAAACAGAGCGACAATGACTAAATTTGGAATTAAAGTAGCAGAATTAACCGTAATGTTTGTAAAAGATTGATATGTTTGAGCTTCCTAAATTAGATTACAGTAATTCAGCTCTCTCTCCAATAATGTCAGATCAAACTTTGGATTTACATCATGGCAAACATCATCAAACATATATTACAAATCTAAATAACTTCATAAAAGGTTCTGATTATGAAAAATTATCTTTGGAAGATATAATTAAAAAATCATCAAAAGAAAAAAAAGCAGGAATTTTCAACAATGCAAGCCAACATTGGAATCATAATCTTTTTTGGAAGTGCATGAAACCTAATGGCGGAGGAAATGTTCCATCTAAGCTTGAAAGTAAGATTAAAGAAGATTTTGGAGGCTTTGAAAAATTTAGGGAGGAATTTATCAATGCTGGAATTACTCAGTTTGGATCTGGATGGTGTTGGTTGTCTTTAAACGAGGATAAGCTTATAGTTACTAAATCACCAAATGCTGAAAACCCAATAATTTATAATATGAAACCTATATTAGGTTGTGATGTGTGGGAGCACTCGTATTACTTAGATTACAGAAATAAAAGGCCAGCTTATTTAGAAAATTTTTTTGATAAATTAATCAATTGGGAATACGTTGATTCCCTTCTTTAATTATCGTTTAACAAGTTTATCAACTAGAAATAAATAAAGTCTATAAGGTAATATTCTTAAAAATTTTAAAGTTAAAGTTAATCCTTTTGGGAAGTGAATCTCAAAAGCATTTCCTTTTACCAAACCATTATAAATTTTATCTGCAGCGTATTCAGGAGTTTTTAAAAACGGCATTGGAAACTCATTTTTATCTGTCAGAGGAGTTTTGATGAAACCTGGTGATACAACTGAGACTCTTACTCCAAATTTTTTAAAATCAAAGTAAATACTTTCACTAAAATTAGTTAGAGCAGCTTTTGAAGGACCATAACCGCTTGAATTTGGCAGACCTCTGTAACCTGCAATCGAAGAAACTATCGAAATGTGCCCAGATTTCTTATTTTTAAAATAATCTTCAACAACTTTTACGCAATCAATAACGCCTAAAAAATTAACATTAATTACATTTTTAATTTTATCTGGATCTATATTTTGCTCGTCCTTTGGCTCATAAGTTCCACTTGAAAATAAACAAATGTCAATGTCACCTAAAGCATTTAAAATATCTTTAAAAACATTATTTATTTGAGACTGGTTGGTTACATCCAGGGGAAATGAACTTATATTGTTGTGTTTAGCTAGCTCATCCAAAAGTTCTTTTCTTCTTGCAGATACAGCAACTTTCCATCCCTCGTTAGCAAATTTTTCGGCTACTGCCTTTCCAATTCCACTACTTGCACCTGTAATCCATATTTTTTTCTGATTTTCAGACATAAATTAGTTATACCTTAAATTATGACGAAGAATAAATATTTATCTCTAACATTCATTCTTTTAATAACATTTTTAGCATCTGGAATTGGTGGATTTACTACTGCGACTTTTAAAGAGCCTTGGTATTCCCAGATAATTCTTCCAAGTTTTAATCCTCCAAGCTGGGTGTTTGGGCCTGTATGGACAATTTTGTATATCTTAATGTCAGTAGCAATTTGGCGTGTTTGGATAAACTATTATGATAATAAAATTTTAAACATATATTTTTTACACCTCTTTTTTAATATGATTTGGAGCATTATTTTTTTTGGTTTTCATCAAATAGGACTAGCATTACTAGATTTAGTAATAATTCTTTTATTTATAGTTCTCTTAATGAAAATTTATTATCTGAAAGATAAGATTAGTTTTTATCTGATGGTTCCTTACTTTTTATGGAGTGGTTACGCTTTAGTGTTAAATTTTAATATTTTTATTTTAAACTAAATTAAGCTATATACACGCATGGACTACAAAAACACCTTTAATTTTTTAAGATCTTTACCCGCAAAATTAAATACATTTTACAAAAAAAAATCAAAATCTGGAATTAAAGTAAACAATAAATCGAAAAATAAGAAAGATTTTGATCCAGTAACTAATTTTGATAAATCATTTGAAAAATATATAAGATCATTAATTTTAAAGAGATTCCCCAAAGATTCTATTATTGGAGAAGAGTTTGACGATAAAAAGTCTGATAATTATTTTCAATGGTCAATCGACCCGATAGATGGCACAAGAGCTTTTGTTATTGGAGCGCCGACTTGGTCCAACTTAATAGGCCTTTCTTTTAAAGAAAAATCAAAAGTTGGTTTAGCAAATTTCCCAGAATTAAATAAATTTTATTTAAATGATCAAAAAAAATCCTATATTTTTAAAAATAATAAAAAAAAAATTATTAAATCCTCTAATAATAGTAATTTAAAAACAATAAAAATTATTGGAAACTTTCATGGGACTTTAAGCTATGAAAGACAAAGAAAAGTTATAAAAAAATTTGGGTGGTCATTTAGGTTAGCCGGGTTTGATGCTTTAAATTATTGTTTATTAGCTGAAGGAACAGTAGATGCTGTAATAGAAGCTAACTTAAAGCCTTATGATATTTTACCTTTAATACCCATTATTAAAAATTCAGGTGCAATTGTAACAAACTGGAAAAATGAACCCGCAGAAACAGGAGGCAATATTATTGCTTCATCTAATAAAGCTTTACATTACAAGATTCTAAGATTACTTAAACCTTTTACAAAAAAATGATTAATATATTTATAAATAGAGTTTTTAGAGCAATCAAAATTGATATAGATCTTTACGAAGAAGTTGAAAAAGATAAAAAAGCGACTTTTCAAGCTGGAATAGTAGTTGTTTTATCTAGTTTAGCCGCAGGAGTTGGCTCGATACACTTAGGAGCTTCAAATTTTTTAGTAGCACCAGCATTATCTTTGCTGAGTTGGTATGTTTGGGCTTACGTAATTTATTTTGTTGGTGTTAAATTATTCAGAGATCCAAACACAAAAAGTGATCATGGCGAGCTTTTGAGAACCATAGGTTTTTCTAGTGCACCAGGTCTGATTAGAGTTTTTGGAGTTACACCAGAATTGATGACCGTAACTTTTATAGGTTCTGCATTTTGGATGTTAGCTTGCATGGTTGTAGCGGTTAAATCTGCTTTAGACTATGAAAGTCTATGGAAAGCTTTAGGAGTTGTAGTTGTTTCATGGTTGTTTCAAGCATTCTTTTTATTCTTGATAATTGTTTTATTTAAAGGTTTCTAAAGGGGAAAAATAGTTTTAGCTAAATTACAGCTGTTACAAACTTTGAAACTATACATGATAAAATTTTGTTTGACGCTTTCATCTTCTTTTTTGCACTCTTCACAAATATTGTTGAGTTCAACATTCTTATTTATTACCCAAGCTCTATGATAAAAATTGTCAATATTTTTTTGAATTAGACCTTTAGCCACTTTCTCAGCCTCGATTTTATTGTAAGGACCATGAACAATTTTTGTTTGTTCGTCTAAAGTATCTATATTGTTAGGATTTTCATGAATTCCCTCTATGACAATAAATCCATCGTTTTCCATAATTATTAATATATCATTTACAAAATGAAAAAAATTTTACTTTTTGTCACTATACTTACCCTTAGTTTTAATTTGTATGCGGAGGAAAAAAAAGCCTATTTTGCTGGCGGTTGTTTTTGGTGTATGGAAGAGTCATTTGATCAAATAGAGGGAGTGTTATCGTCAATTTCTGGATATTCAGGAGGTCACTTAAAAAATCCTACTTATCAAGATGTAATATATAAAAACACTGGCCACGTGGAGGCTATAGAAATAACATATGACTCCAAAGTTGTAAGTTATGAAAAACTTTTAAATATTTATTGGAGAAATATAGATCCTTTTGATTCGGAGGGTCAGTTTTGTGACAAAGGTAAAAGCTATAGATCAGTAATTTTTTTTCAGAATCAACTAGAGAAAGAATTTATTGATAAATCTTTTAAAAATTTAGAAAGTAAATTTAATAGAGAAATAGTCACTTTAGTTTGGAAATTTAAGAAATTTTATCCAGCAGAGGATTATCACCAAGATTATTATGAGAAAAATTTTATTCGTTATCTGATGTATAAAAATGGGTGTAAAAGAGAAGATACCTTGAGAAGAATATGGAATTGAAAAAAATAATTTTAGCAATTTTTTTTCTAGGTTTTATTAATTCAGTAAATGCAGAAATGATAAAACCAGCTGAAAATTTATCTGCTTATGATGTTATTAAAATACAATTAGATGCTCTCAAAAATAATGATGATAAAGATAATGGCATTAAACAAACATGGATATTTGCTCATCCTGATAATAAAAAAATGACTGGGCCATACCCTAGATTTAGAATTATGCTTTATGATGTTCATTATAGAATACTTCTAAACCATTTTTCACATAAGATAGATTTAATTACGAATACTGAAAATAAATTTGTTTATGGAGTGAAAGTATTAAGCGATGAGAAGCAACAATTTTTTTATGAATGGCACGTAAGTAAAGGTAATGAGGAAAATTGTCTTAATTGCTGGTTCACGACTGCAGTTTCAATGCCACTTGATCAAGGAAATTCAATTTGAAAAGACCACCCTTTGCAATACGATACTTAATTATTGGTGCAATATTAGTTTTGCCGCCAATACTCAGCACTCACTATGGATCAATATATTTAGGCAAGCATAATGGAGTCCTTTTAGGTTTTTGCGTCGGAATTGTTTGCGTATCTTTTGCATGCTGGAAGCTTTTTATCGATGGGTGGAGGGATGACGAAGACTGATGAAATTCGAAATCTCAAGGGACGGAGCTTTAAAACAGCTCGATGCTTTTATAAACAGTGAATTATCAAATTATAGTTTCAAAAGAAATTTTGATTTAGGCCCAAAAGACAAATCAAATGTATCTTGCTTATCACCTTATATCTCCCATAGATTAATTACTGAGTATGAAGTAGCCAAAACTGTTTTATCTAAGTTTCCATATCAAAAAGTTGAAAAATATATCCAAGAAATATTTTGGAGAGTTTATTGGAAAGGTTGGTTGGAGCTTAGACCTCAAGTTTGGACTGACTTTATTGAGGATTTAAAAGGATTTAAGGAAGATGACAATTATAAAAAAGCAATCAATGGTGAAACTCAAATTGAATGTTTTAATGATTGGGTAAAAGAGCTGAAAGAAAATAATTATTTACATAATCATACAAGAATGTGGTTTGCTAGCATTTGGATATTTACTTTAAATTTACCTTGGCAAAAAGGTGCAGAACTCTTTATGAAACATTTATTTGATGGTGATGCTGCTTCAAATACATTGAGCTGGAGATGGGTTGCTGGACTTCAAACTAAAGGAAAGCACTACGTTGCTCAATCATGGAATATAAGCAAGTTTACTAATAATAAATATAAGAATGTTAAATTAAATGAGAACGCATTACCTGTAACAGATAAAAGAGAATATAAATTAAACCCAATTGATTTTATTACAGAAGATAATTCAAATGAAAATTTACTAGTTTTTGAAAACGAATTAAATTTAGAAAATAAAAATTTAAAAAAATATAAAAATATTTACTTAGTTTTACTTAGTAATGATGTTCGAAAGCTAAAGCTTGAACAAAAGGTGCTAGACTATAAATCACAGCTAATTAATGATCAAAAAAAGAGATTAGATCAAATACAAATTATCGATGAAGCTAAATTCCAACCTGTAGTAGAAAAATTAAAATCTTTTGATGTAATTCACCCTTGTATTGGAGAAAATTATTCTTATTTAAATAGTATGAGAAAAAAACAAAATTTAAATTTAAAATTTGTTTTAAAAGATGAAGACAAATTCGCTTGGCAATTTTCAAATAAAGGTTATTTCAATTTTAAAAACAATATACCTAATATTTTAACAAAATTTAACTTACAATGATAGAAGAACTCGGCAAGGAAATTGAAAGTAAAATTGGATATATTTCTCAGCACGAAGTTGCCTCACATATTGACAGTCAAATCAAAAACTCTGGTAAAGAATTAAAGTATTATTATAACGATCCCCCTGGAGACCACACTCAATATAAAGTAACAAGAAATATAAAAAAAAACATTAATATAAGTGCTCAAGTACTAAGAAAATATTTATTATTTCACCTAGATAAAAAACTTATAACGGCTGATCAAATAAAAAAATCAATTAAATCATCAAGAAAAATTAAAGGTAAGTCCATAAGTGATTTTGAGAGCCTTTGGGATGAGGCTTCTAATACTTCAGATTTTGAGGAAGAAATTAATGAGATAATCAAGGAATGGGAAAATAAGATTAAAAAAACGGTAAAAGATAATGAATTTAATAAATTACTATTAGTAAGACCACTACCAGGTGCGTGGCTTATGAGAAATTTAAATCAAGACACAAACACAGAACTAATAAATGATAATGAAAATAAAAAAATTACTTCAAATTTAATTGAGACCTTCGATCTTTTACTATCTGTAAATAAAAAGACTTTTATATCTAATAGTGAAAAATTTGAAAAAAAATTAATAGCAAAAGAAAATTTTAATAAATTAATTAGTCAAAAAATTCCTATATATTTGAATAAAAACATTACTAATCTTGATTGGAATTATAATATATCTGGCTCAAAAGGTTTTGATATCGCACTCAATTTGACTACTTATATACAAATTTTCTACGGTAAAGAGTGTTATCTAGAAGCAGAACAAATTGATGATAATTATGATAGGAAATTAGATATGTTATTGACTAAAATTGATCAACATTTATCAAATAAAAATCAAATTAAATCAATAAATAATCAAAAGTAATCAAACCTACTATTTTTTAAATCAAAAGTTTTTCATTAATAACTTTTCTTCAAAATGGGAAAAGATCTGTGCGGGCATCAAAATAATTCTACTGGCTGCCCGTCCAGGCCAGTATACAAAAAAATGGAGTTGTTTATGAAACATATAAATAAACCACCGGTAGTTGTACCTCTACCGGAGAAACCAAAAATAGAAAAGGTAGAAAAGTACTTAGATGTATACGCACGTTCAATATGCGTAACACCTGAGGAATTTAAAGCAGTTGATGTTTGGACACCCAAGCTATTTGCAAAGATAGAAAGGTCGTTCGCATTAAAATTTGGCCATGATGCCATGTCCAATGTTGCTTTAACACCACCCATTATCATAGAGAAACAAGGGGATATTAAAAAGACCTTTCAGATCTATGTAATCGGTGTTTACGTTAAAGAAGTCATACAAAAGGAGGTGTTCAATGCCTAAAGATAATTGGACCTCTTGGTGTAGGTCTTCACACTTTCGTTTAGGTCATGCAAGTGTAACAATTCATAAAGATGGTATTTCTCTAAATGCCTCTTTAAATAAAATTGTTGATGTTGCTAAATACCAAAACGTAAGAATTGATCTTAATCATCCTGATCCAGATTTAGCTACTAAAATAAAGTGTGAGCTAAACAATGATGAGGAGGATAAAAATAACTTCAAGATAATAAGAGCACGTCATATAGAAGATAAAAGACGTGGCTTTATTGCTTGTAGGAATTTGATCGATAGTCAACCTAAGTTGAAAAAAATTGGTCAAAAATTAAGGTCAGCAAGAAGAATAGAAGTAAAAGAATACGGAAAGGATAAATCTTCTTTTACTTTCGATTTGCAGCCTGTCTGTGAATTATCAGTTGCTAATGCAGCTGATCTACCAGCTAAAGGTGGAATTTACAGATACGTAGATAAATCAGAAATTGTTTACTACGGTAGAGCAAAGAATATCAAACTAAGGGCGAGAGACTCAATTAGGGATAATTGGGTTTACGATAAAATTGAATATTCTTTAATCGATAATGAGAGCGAGCAGGTTTTTTGGGAGTCTAAATTTTTAGATGAGTTTAAAGCCTCAAACAATCGTTTGCCTAGATACAATCAATTATCTGGAACATCTATCATTAAACTTGAAAGTAGGAGGTCGGATGAGTCAGTTATTTAAACTTGGACCATCAGACTTTGCTTTTTTGTGGAGTGAGTGTAAGCGTTGCTTCTACTTGAAGGTAAAGCATAACCACCAACGTCCTCGAAGTATTATGCCTAAGATTTTCATCTCTATTGATGGTCTTATGAAAGATTACTTTGAGCAAAAGTCACCAAAAGATATAGACGATAGTCTAAATGACGGTCATGTTGAATTTGGTGACAGGTGGATACAATCTAAACCTTACTTAGATAAAAAAACTGGAAACAGATGTTTTATAAAAGGTAAAACAGATACTGTTCTTAGCTTTAACGATAACAGTTATGGTATTGTTGATTTTAAGACATCAAGTGTTAAAGATGACAATGTAGCAAAATACTCAAGGCAGCTACATGCGTATACCTTAGCACTTGAAAATGCAGCACCTGGTAAACCTTCATTAAAACCAATTTCAAAGTTAGGTTTATTCATTGTCGAGCCAAAAAAACTCATCAAAAGTGAGAAAGATATTTACTCATTTGAAAATGAGGTTAGTTGGCAGGAAATTCAAAGAGATGATGAAACATTCTTTGAGTTCCTGAGAGAGGTGATGGCGGTGTTGTCTAGTGACAAGACACCTGCTGCTAATCCTTTCTGTTCACACTGTGATTATCTGAAAAGAAGTCAGGTAGATTTTGATAATATAAAAAATAGGATTGCATCCTAAATTTTTGGGGCGCGAAAGCGCCCCAACTAATCATTTAGAGGAACACTTCTTAGAACAATATTTTACTCTATCCCAATTAAGTCTCCATTTTTTTCTCCAGGTGAAAGGTCTATTACAAACTGGGCAAGTTTTTTTTGGCAAATTAGCTTTTTTTATCATTAAGTTGATGTTTATTTTTTATAAATAGGAAATAAGCTGCAATCTCATAGAAAATATTTAATATAAAAAATAGAGGTTTAATTTTAAATATTTTATATAAAAAATTATATTTAGGAACATTTTTCCAAATTATTAAAAAAGACTCTGCTCCATCTATTACTCTACCATCTTGAATAACATGCATTCTTCTTAAAAGTTCTTTATATGATTTTGAGGTAACTTTCTGAGCTTCTTCATTATTTGTTACATCTATCCATTCTACACTGTTATCACTATGTTTTTTGTAATGATTGATTTCGGCTCTACAAATATTACATGTATTGTTAAAAAAAACTTTAACCATTAGTATTTTCTTTTATAAAATTGTTTGCTGCTTTAAAAATTCTTGTTTTTCTCTCTTTATTCATTTTTTCTGAAACTCTGACCATCATTGCAAGACGTGGATTTTTTAAAAAGAATTTCTTATGTCTATCTATAAATTTCCAATATAATCCGTCCATTACATCACACCAAGGACCCTTTTTAAAATGCATCATCTTGAGAAAATAACTAGATCCACAAATATAAGGTTTAGTTGCAAAAATTCCGCCGTCACTAAACAACCCCATTCCATAAACATTAGGCGCCATCACCCAGTCAGATGAATCCACGAACATTTCCATAAACCATTTATAAACTTGTTTAGGATTTATCTCACAAAGATTCATTATATTTGCCAATATCATTAGCCTTTCAATATGATGCGACCAGCCGTAGTTTTTAGCATTATTGATTGCATGATCTAACGGATCTAAACCAGTATTTCCGTCATACCAAGATTTTTTCATTTTTCTTTTATGATTAAAAAAATTAGTGTTATCTAATCGATGATCATAGTTTTGGTAAATTCCTCTCATAAATTCTCTCCAACCTATAATCTGTCTAATATAACCCTCTAAGGAATTCATAGGTACTTTATTTTCAATCTTTCTTAACTTCTCTATTATTTCTTCAGGGGATATTAAACCTAAGTTTATAAGTGGGCTTAGCGCGCTATGAAAAACAGTATTTGATTTATCTGTCACTGCATCTTCATAATCCCCAAAAAGCTTTATTCTCTCTTTCAAAAACTCATCAAGCCATTTACTTGCGTCTTTTCGTGTAGTTGGAAACCAAAATTTATCAGTATTCCCTGGATGGTCTTTAAAATTAGAATTTATAAATTTTTTAAGAGTAATAGTTTCCTTTGTCTCTTTTGCCTTAGAAATTGCAGGAACTTTTAAAGTATTTGGAAGTTTTTTTCTATTTTCTTCATCGAAACTCCATTTATTTCCTTTTGGAGTTCCATTCTTATTCATCAATAAATTCATTTTTGTTCTTACAATTTTATAAAAATTTGCCATGAAAGGCCGTTTATTTTTAGAAAGGTAATCTTTAAACTCATGTCTCTCCATTAAAAACATTGGAGATCTAACTTGGTTGATCTTAAGTGAATTTTTTTTTCCTAAATTGAATATTCTTTTTTCAAAAAATTTATCCTCAATTTCAAAAAAGGTAATTTCTTTTATCTTTTTTTCTTTAATAGTCTTTTCTAATTTTTTTTCGTAGGATAATTTAAAATCTTTATTTACATCTTTATAAATTACATTAAAATTTTTCGATTTTAGTTCGTCTTTGAAAGATCTCATTGAAGACAAAAAAAGAAGAATTTTTAATTTATGATGCTTTTCAAAAGTACATAAACCATAGTCCTCTGCCATAAAAAAAATGTGATCTTTATAATCAGATAGATATTTTGGGTTAAATAATTGATTTCCTAAAATAATAAAAAGCTTCATAGGTATTAAAATACATATTTTATTTGTATATTACACGCGTCATTATTTGCATGTAAATAACCGTTAATAATGTTATTTTTAATTATGAAAAAAGTAATTTTAGGTGCAACAGGATCGATTGGATCCTCTTTAGCAAAGAAATTAGTTGAGAGCGGTGAGGAATTACACTTAGTAGGTCGAGATGAGTCTAGCCTATCAGCACTAGCCAATGAGTTAAACTCAACTTTTACTGTGTGTGATGTTCTCGAAGAAAATTTTTCTGAAAAAATATTAGCAGATTTAAAAGATGAACAAATAAATGGTCTTGCTTTTTGTGTAGGTTCTATAGATTTAAAACCATTAAAGTTAACAAAAAAAAGTGATTTCATGCAGTCTTTCAATCTCAATCTTATTTCAGCAACAGAGACAATTAAGTCTTTAGCAGATAATTTAAAAAAAAATAAAGGTTCAATAGTTTTATTTTCAACAGTTGCCGTAAAACAAGGTTTTCCTAATCATGCGATTGTTTCATCAGCAAAAGGTGCAATAGAGGGTTTGACATTGGCTTTAGCCGCTGAGTTCGCCCCAAATGTTCGAGTGAACTGTATTGCCCCTAGTTTGACAAACTCTAAAATTTCAAATTTTTTACTAAAAAATGAAAAAGTTGCTGAAGGTATCGCCAAAATGCACCCAATGAAGAGAATAGGTGAGGGAGCTGACTCTGCATCTGTTGCTAAGTTTCTTCTTACAGACGAGAGCTCTTGGATAACAGGTCAAATACTAGGAGTAGATGGAGGACGATCATCTGTCGCATAACAATTTAAATTTAAAAGTTTAAGTAAATACTATGAAAAATTTAATTATAGTAATTTTTTCCTTACTATTAAGCACAAGTTTGTTTGCAGCTGGCAGCGATAGCAGCAGTAGCTCGTCTAGCGAAACATCTCTGTACGAAGATGCTGTTAAATTAGTGAAAAGAGCTGGTAAATTAGAAAAAAAAGAAAAAACAGAAAAGGCTAAAAAACTTTATTCTCAAGCTTTTGTTAAATTAGAAAAAGCTCATAAATCAGATAAAAAAAATCCAGATATTCTTAATTACATGGGATTTACTTCAAGAAAAGTTGGAAATTTTGATCAAGCTGAGAAATTCTATTTAGAGGGTTTAAATATTAAACCAAATCATAATGGAATAAATGAATACTTAGGTGAACTTTATGTTCAAACTAATAGAATCGACAAAGCCAATGAGAGGTTAGAAGTTCTTAAGAACTGTAACTGCAAAGAATATGGAGATCTTGAGTTGATTATAAAAACTCGAGGTTCAAAAGTTTATTAAGATAAGTCTACAGCAAACTTTTTTAATTTTTCAATTGGTATAAGTTCTAAGGTCTTAATATTTGTCTTTTTCAAATAAACTGAGCAAGCTGCATCCTCTTCAATTGCTCTTGCGTACCAAGTAGCGCAAACGCACCAACAGTCACCATCTTTAAGCCCTGGAAAACCAAACTCTGGATGCGGGGTAATTAAATCATTACCTACTTTTTTTGACCAAAGCAAAAATTTATCTGTCACTTTTGCACAAACTGTATGAACCCCTCTATCATTTTTATCTGTATTACAACACCCATCCCTAAACCAACCTGTTAATGGGTCATTAGAACATGGTTCTAAAGGCTCACCGAAAACATTTTTTTGAATTTCATTACTCATCTTGAAAAAACATTAGCAATTTTTTTATCTATTTCTAGATTAAATGAAAAGGATCTTCTCTCTCCACTTGATTTAAATGGATATGCTGTATGCATCAAATAATGTGGAAAAAGAATTACATCACCTTCTTTAGGCTGATGGTTGTAAATACTATCGCTTAAAAACATCTTGTTTCCATTTATAAAATCAATTGTGCCATCGATTTTTGATTTTTTATGGCCTTTTGGAACAAATTTTGGAATTTTTAAGTAACCCACACCAGATATATGCCCATCATGGTAATGTATTGGGTTATATTCATTATTAAATTGTCTCACTATCCAAAAATTTTTAATTGAAATTTTCTTTACATTTTTTCCAATAGTTTTAAAGATATATTTTTTTACTTCATTAGAAATTACTTTTTCTAAATTTTTTTTTACAAAAGATTTCGGTAATTGAAATTCTTGTTTTACCTGCCCGACTAATTTTTTCGAATAATCCAGTTTTTTTAATAAACTCTTTTTATTTAAAATTTGGTCAACCTCATTATTAATTTTTTTTATTAATTTATTTGAAAATTTTAATTTAGCTATTTTTGGACCAAAAGGGCTTATTACTTTCATAATTATAGCTTAGTTGGATTAGGTTGACCTTTATAAACTTTTTCAGGATCAAATTTTTTTTCTTTTTCTTTAAATTCTAATTTAATCTCTTCAGAATTTTCAATTTTTCCTAAAGGTATTGATCTGTAAAAGCATGATTTATATCCTACATGGCAACTTGCTCCGTTCCCTATATCTACTGACATCCACAATGCATCTTGATCATCGTCTATTCTTAAATCAATAACTTTTTGCACAAAACCGCTTGTTTTTCCTTTGTGCCATATATCTTTTCTAGATCTACTCCAATAATGAGCTTCTTTAGTTTCAATTGTTTTTTTTAGAGCTTCCTCATTCATGTAACCGTGCATTAATAATTCACCGGAGCCACTGTCAGAGGTGGTTACTGGAATAAGTCCATCTTTATCAAATTTAGGAGATAGAAATTTTCCTTCTTCTACCTCAAAAACGCTTTCTCTCTTTTTGAACATGAGGGTAAAATAATGAAAAAAAGACAAAATAGCAATTTGCATTAATCAAATATGTCCTATAAAACCTTGAAACAATGAAGTTAGTTAAAGACGCAGATAAAACATCCTCAAAAAAGCGTGAGGTTTCGGATAAACAGGCCGAAGAGGCATTTAAAACTATTCTTAAATGGATAGGAGAAGATCCAAACAGAGAAGGTCTCGTTGAGACGCCAAAAAGAGTAATTAAAGCATTTAAGGAATATTTTAAAGGTTATCATCAAGATGCTGAAGCTGATTTATCCAAAACGTTTGGAGACGTGGAGGGTTATGACGATATGGTAGTGGAGAAAAATATCACACTTGAAAGTCATTGCGAGCATCATATGGCACCAATAATTGGAGTAGCACATGTAGCTTATATTCCTAACAAAAAGGTTGTGGGTTTAAGTAAATTAGCGAGGACGGTAGAAATATTCTCCAAAAGACTTCAAACTCAAGAAAGACTCACAATGCAGATCGCTAAAACTTTAATGAATTCATTAAACGCTAAAGGAGTAGCAGTTACCATTGATGCTGCTCATCAATGTATGACCATGAGAGGCGTCAAAAAGGAGAGAGCTACAACAGTTACTAACTATTTTTTAGGTTCTTTCAGAGAAGACTTAGGTATTCAAAATAGATATTTAAGATATATTAAAAAATAAATGTCTCAAAACTTTAAAGCCGTAGTAATAGATAATCAAAACGAAAAATTTACAAGAGAAATTAAAGAAATCGACACAAGTCATCTTAAAGATGGAAATGTTTTAGTCAAAATAGATTATTCAAGTCTTAATTATAAAGATGCATTAATTTTAAATAATGGAGGCAAGATTGTTAGAAAATTTCCCTTTGTTCCAGGTATAGATTTTTCAGGTACTGTAGTTGAAAGTGAAGATAATAAATTTAAAAAAGACGATAAAGTAATTTTAACTGGCTTTAGGGTAGGAGAGGCTTTCTTTGGTGGTTTTGCTCAGTACGCTAAAGTTGACGCTAACTTTTTAATCAAAATACCTAAAGACTTAGATACTCATAAGTCTATGATGCTCGGAACAGCAGGTTTTACAGCTCTTTTGTGCTCTTTTGCAGTCAAGGCTAAAGAAGAATTATTGTTAGGTGAAAAAGTAAAAGATGTTTTGGTTACTGGCGCTACAGGGGGTGTTGGAAGTATTGCCGTAATGATCTTATCTAAAATGGGATATGATGTTCATGCTGTAACAGGAAAAAAAGATAAAAATGATTATCTAAAAGGTTTAGGTGCGAAAAACATTATAGACAGAAAAGAATTTGAGGGAGAAAGTAAACTTCTAGAAAAAGGAGTTTGGGACGGAGTTGTTGACACTGTAGGAGGCGCTTCCTTAACAAAAATATTTGCACAAACAAAACCCGGTGGAATAGTTGCTGCGTGTGGAAATGCAGGGGGAATAAAAATAAACACAAATGTGATGCCTTTTATTATAAGAGGAGTAAAACTTTGGGGCATCGATTCGTCTGGTTCCTCAATAAAAAGAAGAGAGTTTGTCTGGGGCGAAGCAGCGAAATTGATTGATTTTTCAAAAGTTCAATCATTTACTAAAGAGCTCTCGTTTTCTGAACTTTTAGATACTTATCCTATGCTTTTAAAAGGCGAGTTTTCTGGAAGAGCTATAGTAAATCCAAATAAATAAACTATAATCATTTAAATAATGGATTGGGATAAATTAAAAATTTTTCATACTGTTGCTGAGGCATCAAGTTTCACTAAAGCATCTACAATTTTAAACTTAAGCCAATCAGCAATTAGCCGCCAAATTCAAGGTTTAGAGACTGATTTAAAGGTCCAATTATTCGAGCGTCATGCTAGAGGTTTAGTTTTAACAGAAAATGGAGAGTATCTTTTTAAATCAGCTCATGAAGTAATTTCTAAATTAAAAGACGTTGAGTCAAATTTAAGTGGTCATAAAGATAAACTAAATGGAAAACTAGTTGTTACAACAGTAGTAAGTTTTGGAACCACTTGGCTTACTCCAAGAATTAAAGAATTTATGGATCTTCATCCTGGCATAGAAATTGAATTAATTTTTGATGATAGAGAACTTGATTTAGCAACACGTGAAGCCGATGTCGCAATAAGAATGAGAAGACCTAAACAGTTGAATTTGATCCAGAAAAAATTCGTAGATTTTAATTATCACATTTACGGTTCAAATGAATATTTGGAAAAAAATGGTTATCCAAAAACATTAAAAGATTTAGATAAACATAAATTTATTACTTATGGCAAAGGAGCTCCTTCTCCTGTTTATAATCCAGATTGGGTATTGAAAGTTGGTGCAAAAGATGGAAAAAAAAGAAGATCTTTGATGAAAGTTAATAGTGTTTATGGATTATTATTAGCAGTTCAAAGTGGTGTAGGTTTAGCTGCACTACCTGATTACATAGCTCACAATCAAAGTGGAATTACAAAAGTTTTACCAAATGAACCAGGAAAGCCTACCGAAACACACTTTGTTTATCCTTCATCTCTTAAAAATAATGCAAGACTTATGGCTTTCAGAAATTTTCTTTTTAGCAAGGTAAACGAATGGAAATTTTAATATCATTTATAATTCCTTTTATAATACTACTCACAGTTGTAGTATTTATCCACGAATATGGCCATTATTACTATGCAAAGAAGTATGGAGTAGGAGTTACAGATTTTTCTATTGGATTTGGTAAAGAAATATTTGGCTTTAACGATAAGTCAGGAACTCGATGGAAGTTTTGTCTTATTCCATTAGGCGGATATGTAAAATTTTTTGGTGACAGAAATGTATTTAGCCAAGCAGAGCAAGAAGAGCTTTTAAAAAAATATAATAAAGAAGATCAGAAAAAACTTTTTGTTGTTAAACCATTATACCAAAGATCTTTAATAGTTGCTGCAGGACCCTTTGCTAATTTCTTATTAGCAATATTAATTTTTGCTTTTATATATATGTTTGCTG
This sequence comes from uncultured Pelagibacteraceae bacterium, assembly GCA_902635225.1. GTDB lineage: Bacteria > Pseudomonadota > Alphaproteobacteria > Pelagibacterales > Pelagibacteraceae > Pelagilacustribacter. The sequence continues at coordinate 19,715 of CACPNG010000003.1, forward strand.
GAAAAGATTTCACACCAGCTCAAATACAAGAAGTTCAGTCAGAGAGCCCTGCTTACGAGGTGGGTATTAAACCTGGAGATATAATTAAATCAATTAACGATAAAGAAGTAAAAAGTATAATGGAAGTGTCGGCTTTTATAAACTCCTCTTCTTCTAATATTATAAATATTGGTATTTTACGTAATGATAGAGAATTAACTTTCTCTGTTGAGCCAAAAGTTATTAAAAGTGAGGATGCTTTTGGAAATAAAGCAAATAAAAAGATAATCGGAATTAAAATAGCCCCTTTAAATGAAGAAATTAATAGGCAAAGATTGGGTCCTGCAACAGCTTTATTTTATGCAGTGAAAGAAACATGGTTCGTTATTGACGCATCATGGAATTTCATTGTTTCAATGTTTAAAGGCACTGGAGATACCACTCAGCTTGGAGGTCCTATAAAAATAGCTAAAATTACCGGGCAAGTGGCTAAACTTGGTTTAATAGCTTTTTTAAGCATCATGGCCTATATATCGATAAGTTTGGGATTTATTAATTTATTACCTATTCCAATGTTAGACGGTGGACATTTAATGTTTTACGCGATTGAAAAGGTTTTAGGCAGGCCTTTAACGCAAAAAACTCAAGAAGGTTTTTTTCGAATCGGTCTTTTTTTGCTGCTTTCTTTAATGTTTTTCACAACATTTAATGATTTGAAAGATTTAGGCTTATTTTAAGCCATTTTTTTCAGCAAATAAGTCAATAAAATCAACACTTTTAAGCATACAAGATATTGTGTTGATATTTACGTGAAACACCAAAAAAATGTTGATTTTACAGGATTTTTATAGAGATTAGAGAATAACTAAGGGGCATAAATGAATAAAAAACAATTAGTAGCAAAAATATCGTCCACACTGGGTCAAAGCAAAGCTGATGCTGAGAGAACTTTTGACTCAATAACGACTATTATTTTAGATGCTTTAAAGAATGACGATACTGTAAAAATAGCTGGTTTTGGTACTTATAAGGTAGCAAAAAGAAAAGCTAGGGTTGGTAGAAACCCTCGGACAGGCGAGTCAATCCAAATTGCTGCATCTCAGAAAGTAAAGTTTTTACCTGCTAAAAGCTTAAAAGAAATGTTTAATAGATAAACGTTTTATTTAGCCCTTATTTGAAATCCTCAAATAAGGGCTAACTACTTGCAAAAACTGCATAGCTCAAATTAAGACAATTCAATTCTTTTTCAAAATTTAAAACTCTATAACGCTGGCTAAACAAGGGAGTTAGTTATGAAAAAATACTTAGGATACTTTCTAGCAGGTACAGCCATATATTTTGGTTTTGCAGGTCTTGGATATGCCGAGACTACAGTGTCTGCAGAAGTACAATACATTTTTAATACCCTATTATTTTTAATGTCAGGTTTCTTAGTCATGTGGATGGCTGCAGGTTTCGCAATGTTAGAGTCAGGATTAGTAACATCAAAATCTGTATCAGCGATCTGCGCTAAAAATATAGGTTTATATTCAATCGCCGGAGTAATGTTCTGGTTGGTTGGTTATAATTTAGCTTACGGTATTCCAGAAGGCGGATATATAGGCTCATTTACACCATGGAGTGACAATTCATCATTAGAGACAGGTTATTCTGATGGTTCTGATTGGTTTTTCCAAATGGTGTTCTGCGCCACTACAATGTCAATCGTTTCTGGTACGTTAGCTGAGAGAATTAAGATCTGGCCATTTTTCTTATTTGCCGCAATTTTAACTGGAATTATCTATCCAATTTCAATGGGCTGGCAGTGGGGTGGCGGATGGTTATCGGTTGCTGGATTTTCAGACTTTGCCGGTTCAACATTAGTACATGCTGCTGGAGGAGCTGCGGCTCTTGCCGGTGCAATCGTATTAGGTGCTAGAACTGGTAGATTTTCAGGAAAAGGCGAGGCTAAACCTATGGCACCATTTGCTGCATCATCAATTCCATTAGCAACACTAGGAGTATTTATACTTTGGTTAGGTTGGTTCGGATTTAATGGTGGATCACAGTTAGCTTCTGGAACTTTAGAAGACGTTTCAGCAGTTGCAACAATTTATATCAATACGAACTTAGCTGCAGGTGGTGGTGTATTAGCCGCTGCAACTGTATCAAGAGTAATTGGTGGAAAAACTGACGTAGTGATGATGTTAAACGGCGCGATTGCTGGTTTAGTAGGTATTACGGCAGAGCCATTAACACCAAGTCCGTTAGCTGCAATCTTCATTGGAGCAATAGCAGGGGTATTAATGTACTTCTCAACAAAACTATTGTTTAAAATGAAAATTGATGACGTAGTTGGAGCCATCCCAGCACACTTAGTAGCTGGAGTATGGGGTACACTAGCAGTGCCATTAACAAATGGAGATGTTACTTTCGGAGCACAATTCTTAGGAACTATATCAGTTGTGGTATTCGTATTCGTTGTCTCACTAATTGTTTTCCAAATAATAAAAAATACAGTTGGATTAAGAATTAGTAAAGAAGCTGAAAGACTAGGAACTGACAAAGCAGAAGTCGGTGTAATAGCCTACGGTATAAGAGACTAATTAAACAATTCCCTCCCTCGTTAGTTGGGAAAAATTATAAGGCCTGGTTCGGATCCCCCGCCCAGGCCTTATTTATTTTACAAACCTCGTATGCATTTAATTCATGCTTCAAAAGTTCTAAATTTGATATCAAGTCATCAAAAAAAAAGGGGGAAACATGAAAAAATTAACTTTCATTTTATTAGGTTGTATTTCTGCTTTACTAATCAGCTCTCAAAGCTACGCAGAAACTACTATGTCACAAGAGGGACAATATATTTTTAACTCACTAGGATTTTATTTGGGTGGAGTGCTAGTTGCTTTCATGGCAGCAGGTTTCTGTATGCTGGAGAGTGGATTAGTGACCACAAAAAGTGTGTCGACAATAGCCGCGAAAAATATAGGTAAATTCGCTATATGCTCGCTCGTATTCTTTTTAGTAGGCTATAATTTAGCTTACGGAGTGCCAGAAGGTGGTTACGTAGGTTCATTTACCATTTGGACAGACTCTTCAGATGCTGAAACAGGTTATTCAGGCTATTCAGACTGGTTCTTTCAAACGATGTTTGTGTGTGCAACAGCTTCAATCGTATCAGGTGCAGTAGCAGAGAGAATTAAGATCTGGCCATTCTTCATTTTTGCAGCTGTTATGGCAGGAATTATCTATCCAATTTCTATGGGATGGCAATGGGGAGGCGGCTGGCTAGCAAGCGGTGGCTTTTCAGACTTTGCTGGATCAACTCTTGTTCACGGATGCGGAGGTGCAGCAGCACTAGCAGGAGTAATCGTATTAGGTGCGAGAGAAGGAAGATTTGGTAGAAAGGGTGAAAAGAAATCTATGCAACCTTTTGCTGCTTCAAGCATTCCTTTAGTAACTTTAGGAACATTTTTACTATGGTTTGGTTGGTTTGGATTTAATGGTTTCAGTCAATTAGCAATGGGAACTTTTGATGACGTAAATGCAATTTCAAAAATTGCAGTTAATACCCACTTAGCTGGAGCTGCAGGTACTTTTACCGGAGCCGCAATTACGAGATTAATCGGAGGAAAAACTGATATCGTGATGATGCTTAACGGTGCACTAGCTGGACTGGTAGCTATAACAGCAGAACCTTTAACGCCTGGTCCAATCACAGCTATGTTTATTGGTTCTATTGGAGCCATAATAATGTATTTCGGTACAAAAATGTTAGAAAGCTACGGTTTAGATGATGTAGTCGGAGCAATTCCAGTACATATGTTTGCAGGAATTTTTGGTACATTAGTAGTTCCTCTTACAAATCCAGATACATCCTTTGGCACTCAATTCATAGGCACAGCCTCTGTATGTATCTTTAGCTTTGGATTATCTTGGGCAACATTTACAATACTTAAATCAACTGTCGGTTTAAGAATTAGTAAGGCTGCTGAGAAATTAGGAACAGACAAAGCTGAAGTAGGTGTAACAGCTTACTCTATAAGAGACTAATATAAATTATAAAAGGCTCGAGAAATCGAGCCTTTTACTGGCTATTTTCTTCCCAAATTTTTTCCCAATCTACATTTGGTGACAAACCAAAAATAGAATTAATATTAGTAAAATGCACTGCTAAAGATGGTATGGGCGAAATACATAATTCTTTCTCATAGATTGTGTGAAGTGGTTTTTCGAATGGAGCGTGTTCTTTTTTACACATACCAATATATTGGTCCCAATATTTCTCTATTATATTTTTGCTGGTAAGAAATGTGCATAGAGTTTCATTTACTTTTCTCCAATGATAATTATGCCCTAGAAAATTTTGGGTAATATCTGCTTTTGCATATAAATATGGATAGTCTGTCGGGCACAAGATTAAATCTTTATTTATTTGAGAAGCTAATCTTTCATAAGTAAATATCATTTCGCTTATTGCATGTTTTTGGTGTAAATAATCATCTTCCACAAAATAAATTAAGTCTTCAGATTTTTTTGCCTCCAGAAGGGATTTATTTATATTTGCCATATTTGACATTTGGTTTGTAGAGACCTTTTCGCCTCTCTCATTTAAGTTTTCTATTTCATTTTCAAACTTTGAAACATCAAGTTTTATCAAGTCATAATTAATATCAAAACTTTTAAATATAGAATTTATTTTTTCTAAATTTTGTTTTGAAGAATTGTGATCAATAACTTTAAAGTTAATTTTAATTTTTTCGAGTTGAGAATTGTTTTTTACTGAATTTAATATAGAATGAATCGTTCTAGACGTGTACTCAATTTTTTGTTTTTCAAATAGTCTTTTCTTATTTTGAGTAAGCATATTAACACTTGCACAAGTTCGAATAATTATGTCTAAAGCTTTTACAGGTCTCGTAATGTTAATTTTTCCTAGAGGCAGATTAATAGAATTTTTTCCGATAGCACTAATTTCATCATTTATCTTTTTATCAAGTGTGACAATTTTAAAAGTATTTTGGTCTATAATCTCAAAACCTAGTTTTCTAGAAAGCTTAATAAAAATTCTTTTCAAAAAACTATTTTTTTTTGAATTTTCTATATTTTTCATACTAGTAAAATATATATAATAGTTTAATTATTTGATCTATGAGTATTAAATCTTCGCAAAAACTAGTTCAAGAAGCTAATGAAAATATTGAAACACTAAGCGCAAAGGAAATAAAAAGCCTTGTCGAAAAAAACGAGGTTACTTTAATAGATGTTAGGGATATTCGGGAACTCTGGAAAGAGGGAACTATTAAGGGCTCAAAACATATACCAAGAGGTATGTTAGAATTTTGGCTTGATCCTGAAAGCTCATACTATCAAGAAAATAAAATAAAAGACTCAAAAAAAATGGTCTTATTTTGCGCCTTAGGTTTTAGATCAGCTCTTGCAACTAAGGCTCTTGCTGATATGGGTTTTAAAAATGTAGCAAATGCTAGTGGAGGATTTGACGCTTTAAAAAATGCTGGATTAGAAGTTGTGATTAAAGAAAAAAAATAAAATTATTTGCTCGCCTCTTTTAAAACAAACTCTATTCTGTCTTGACCCCAGAAAATTTTATTATTTGAAACAAAAGTTGGCGCTCCAAAAATACCTTTCTCATAAGCCTCACTTGTTTTTCTTTTTAAACTATCTTTTATTGCAGATGAAGTTGCTCTTAAAGCAAAAGTTTTAGGATTAACATTCAAGTTTTTTAACACCTTTTGTATAATATTTTCATCGTTCATGTTCAGTCCATCCTGCCAAATTGAATTAAAAATACTATCAATGTAATAACTCTTAAAATTGTCCTCTTCTGCAACAAAAACACCACGCATAAGATTTAAACTTCTTATAGGAAAATATGAATTAAATTTGAATTTTATGTTATTTCTCTCAGCAATGAGTTTACAATCCCTAATCATATGTTTTGCTTTTGCAGGTATAAATGCTGGAGCTTTAATTCCATGCAAATTATGTAAACCTCCTAAAAGTATTGGTTTATATTTTACTTTTATCGATTCTTTACGCTCTATTTTTCTTATTTCTTTATGAGCAAGAAAAGAATAAGGACTTATAAAGTCGAAATAAAAATCAAAAGGCTTAATCATTGAAACTGATTTTTTTTGCAAAAAATATTCTAAAAAACCAATACACTAATAATCCTATTGGCCCAGTAAAGTAAGTTAGAATTAGCGAAGGAATCGTAATAATTTTTGGAATAGAATATCTTTTTGAATCTCTTGTTATCCATGAACCTGCAAATAGACTTATAGCGAGAAAATGCAGCCAGAAAATTAATAATAAAGACTCATTTGCAAACATTGAATATAAGCCATCTAAACCACTATAGAGTTCAAAACCATCAAAAATATTATTCTCCAAATATAAATTATAAGATAAATAGATATAGCCAATAGCAAGAAGCAGTGGAGCGATTATTGATTGTACAAAAAAATTAGTAAGGCTATGGTATGGAGCAAAAATTAATAACAACCAAAAAGGAATTATCCCCCAATTTGCAGCTAGGTAAATATTTTCAGAATTTATCAAACCTAGAAGATCATTTATCATCGAAAATAATATAGTATATTAAAATAATGAATCCCACAGGAAATAAAAGCGATTTTGATGATCTGACTACAAATTTGAAAGACTTAGCATATTCTTATCTTGAAAAATATAATCCTTCTAAACAGCAATTAAAGGTTTTTTTACTAAAAAAATATCTTACTAAAATCAAGGGAACTAAGTCAAAAAAAGAAGTGACATCAATCATTGAGGAGATAGTTTCTAATTTAGAAAAAAATAAAATTTTAAATGATGCATTATATTCTGATTCAAAAGCAAGAATGTTTCTAAGAAGAGGATATTCTCTGAATAAAATTAATAAGTCTCTTAGAAGCAAAGGTATAGAGGATAAATATGTAAAACAAAGTATTGAAAAAATAAAAGATAATGAAATTGAACCAGATTTTGTATCAGCATTAAAACTTTGTAAAAGAAGAAGAATAGGTCCAGTTAGACCTGGTGATAACCGAGAATTATTTTACAAAAAAGATATGGGTATTTTGGCAAGAAATGGATTTAGTTTTGAATTATCAAAAAGAGTGTTGAACCTTGAGTTTGATGAATTTAATAAATTAATTAAGCTTATCTGATTTCTTTTTTTTTTCCTCTTCAACAAGAAAATCAATTTTCCTTTTTAAAGCATTTCTAACTAAAATAAAAAATAAAACTCCAAAAAAGGTAACTGAAAGTATAATTATTAAAATTGTTTTAATCATTTAAATTTTTAGCTCTTTTAATTAATAAACTAGGATTTTTGTAATTTTCTTTTCCATATAAAAAAGGCTGTTCATCTAAAGTTGTAATTATTGCCCCAGCATTTTTGGCGACTGCATGCCCTGCAGCATAATCCCATTCATGTGCTCTTTCTCTAGCTGCATAAATATCATACTCACCAGCTGCTATTACACAAAATTTATAAGAACTGGCCATTTTAACTATCGAATTAACTTTATACTCTTTTAATTTATTGAGAATAATATCAGAAGGTTTTATTACGCTTGATAATGCAACTACTTTTTCTTTTGGCTGAAGTTTTTTACAATTAATCTTTTTAACATTATCATTTTCAATTAAATAACTTTCTCCTGGAGCATAAGTATAAAAAAGTCTATTTTTTTTTGGTACGCCTACAAGTCCCAGAACTGGAACAGTATTAATTATTAAAGCTGCGTTGAGTGTATACTCGTCTTTACCTGCTATATATTCTTTAGTTCCATCGATTGGATCAATTAACCAAAATATTTTAGCGGTATTTTTAACATTTAAATCCACTGTTTCTTCAGAAATTATTTTAATACTTGGTGTTAATTCTTTAATCTTTTTTTGTATTAAAGTATTTACAGTTAAATCTCCATTACTTACAGGAGATTTGTCCTCTTTAATCTCTATCTTTAAGCCTTCGTCATATAGTCTAATAGACTCTTTTCCAGCGTAGTTAAAAGTTTCGATAAGACTTTCAACAATATTTTTGAGTTCATCTTTGTTCATTTTCTACTTTTTCTAATTTTACATTTTCAATATTTATTACTCTTTTTCCAAAGTTTTCAAAATTCACTGTTACCTTATTTCCAAGAATTGATTGAACTTGACCAATGCCCCAATCCTTATTTGCAGGATTTATCACATAATCACCTGGTTCAAAATCAATAAGCATTATGGAAAATTACTAACAAATATACTATACACTCTAAATTATGAATTCTCTAGGTATTAAAAAGCCAAAAAAAGAAACTAAAGTTGTGGTAGCAATGTCAGGTGGTGTTGACTCCTCTGTTGTGGCCGCATTGATGAAACAAGAGGGTTTTGATGTCACGGGAATAACTCTTAAACTTTACGATGATTCAAAACAATCAAAAGAAGGTAGACAATGTTGTGCTGGCCAAGATATTTTAGATGCAAAAAGAGTTTCAGAAAAAATAAATATTAATCATGAAATTTTATACTACCAGAAAAAATTTAAAACAGAGGTAATCGACACATTTATAGACAGTTATGCTTCAGGAGAAACCCCTATACCATGTGTTCAATGTAATCAGACCGTTAAATTTAGAGACTTATTTAAATATGCAAAAGATTTAAAAGCAGACGCATTAATAACTGGTCATTACGTTTCCAGAATTCAAAGTAATAGTCATGCAAGCATGTATCGAGCTAAAGATTATAGTAGGGATCAAAGTTATTTTTTATTTAGTACTACGCAAGAGCAACTTGATTATTTAAGATTTCCTTTAGGGGAAATAGATAAATCTGAAACTAGAACTATAGCAAAAAAATTAAATTTAAATGTTGCTGAAAAACCAGATAGCCAAGATATTTGTTTTGTTCCTAACGGGGATTATAGCTCTGTTATTCAAAAATTTAGGCCTGAGTCTTTTAAAAAGGGTAAAATTATAAACCTTTCTGGAAAACAAATAGGAGAACATGAAGGTATAATTAATTATACAATTGGACAACGAAAAGGGATAAAAATTCCAAGTGAAAAACCGCTTTACGTAGTAAATATAGATGCATTAAACAATACTGTAATCGTTGGAAATAAAGAAAATTTAGAAATTAAGAAAATTAAATTAAGAGATCTAAATATTTTAGAAAACAGAAAAGAGTTCGAAAAAATTATCAATATAAAGGTAAGGTCCACTGGTAGACTTTTAAAAGCTAAAATTAATTTCTTAGGTAATTTTGCTGAAGTTGAAATTTTAGAAAAAGAAACTGGAATTTCTCCAGGACAAGCTTGTGTTTTTTACTCTAAAGATGAAATTGGGGATAAGGTTTTAGGCGGCGGCTGGATTGATAAGACATTTAATAATTATTTATCCACGTAGTTAACAACGTAAAATAAAACACGCATTAAGTGTTTAACTAATTACATTTTCTATGATTAAATGGTTTTAATTAAGAGGCAACTCTTAACTGGCCATTTAGGGAAAAACCGAGAGGTTCAAGCTTAAAGGGCAGAAAGGTGAACCTAGTAGCGCTAGAATAGTTCATCGGGACGGCTTGGCGGTAGCGCCTAAAACGACGAGCCAAAACTACTAAATTTCTGGGCGAAAGCCTAGAAATTTAAGTGGTTCTTCTCCAAAAAAATCTTGAAAATAAATAGAATATTATTACTCCAACAAAATAATTCCATTCTAGCATATGTTTGAAATGCGTATTACCCTTAGTTACTAGTGTAGGAATACTTAAAAGGGCAACTAAAATAAGAATGCTTACTAGCAAAAATTTCATTATTAAAACTTTCTTATTAATAAGTTTTTCAATTTTTATTTTTAATTTAAAAAAATGATAAACTAAATAACCTTGAGCAATAAGTTCAAAAACAATAAATAAAAGCAAAACCAACCTTCTAAACAACTTATATATTTGAATATCGAATTTGATACCTAAAAAGATTGAATGAATAGCTAAAAAAACCGCAGACAAAATACCAAAAGTTTTAAATTTATAATTAATACTTGTTGTATTTAGATTGTTAACCAAATCGTTATTATTTTTCCAATAATAATAAAGAAGGATTGCTGTTAATATCATTGATGGTTTGAAAATCAGGTATTGTGGAAAAGTTCTTGAAGCTCTACTTATTGATAAACTTCCATCTAGGTATGGAATTGAAAAATTAGATCTACCAATTTGATCTACCTCTAGAAACGTATTATTTAAAAATTCAGGATTTTGAGATATAAAAAGGCACAAATTTATTGCCAGTAATGGAATAATAAAGATCCATAAACTCAATTTTCGAATTTGAGTTATTTCTTTCATAAATATTTTAGATTATTTCTTTTTGTTTCTTTTTCTTGCTCTTCTTTTTTTTGAGCCTATTTTTCTTCTACCACGGTGCTTTTTTGGGTAACCCATATTTTTGCCTCCTTTTTTCTATCTTAATCTGTAAAGATATATATAAAGTTCAATTATACTTATTTTATGAAAAAGTCTATAAGCACATTTCTAAAACATCCAACAAAAGATAGCTCAAATAGATCCGCAAACCCTCCTGTAACCCGTGCCTCAACTATTTTATTCAACACGATGCAGGAAATGTATAAACATGAACTCAAAATCAAGAAACATAAGAAAGTATCTCATTTTACCTACGGAAGATATGGTAGCACGACTACAATTGAACTTGAAAATATTTTAAAAGAATTAGAGCAGGCTTATCATGTTTTTCTAACAGGTACTGGATTTGGTGGAATAGCTTTAGCATTAATGGCTCTTTGTAGGCCTGGAGATGAAATTTTAGTTTCAGACAATGTCTATGGTCCAACAAAAGAAATATCTCAAGAACTTATGAAAGAATTTAGAGTTAATGCTAAATTTTATAATCCAGACTCTTTGGATGATTTAAAAGGAAAAATATCGCATAAAACAAAAATGATTTTAGTTGAAAATCCAGGGAGTAACACGTTTGAATTTCAAGACTTATCTAAGATTATCAAAGTGGCTAAAAGAAAAAAAATTTTCACTTTGCTTGATAATACTTGGGGAACACCACTTTATCTTAAACCATTGAAATTAGGATTTGATATGTCTTTTTGTTCTGCTACAAAATATTTTTCGGGTCATTCAGATGCTATGGGCGGTTCTCTGGCAGTTAATCAAAAAGTTTTTAAAAAAATAATGTTCTTTTATAAATTATCAGGATACCGAATGTCAGCTGATGAGGCTTACCTAATCATAAGAGGTTTAAGAACTTTAGATACCAGACTAAAACAACATTGTGAGAATACAAAAACCATAATCAAATTTCTAAAAAAACAAAAAAAAATTAAAGAAATTCTATATCCACACAATCCATCAAGCAAAAATTATAAACTATGGAAAAAATATTACTCTGGAGCAACAGGCTTGCTCTCTATTGTCATAAAAAGTAAAAAAAAATCTTCAGTGATAGCCTTTGTTAATTCGCTTGAATTATTTGGAATTGGATACAGCTGGGGAGGATTTGAGAGTCTAGCTATTCTTCAAGAGATTAAAAGTTCAAAAAAGGATGAATATTTAAAAGGGCGCCAATTTTACCGATTTAAAAAAGACGAGTACATTGTAAGACTTCATATTGGTTTAGAAGACCCAAAAGATTTAATTAATGATTTAAAACAAGGATTGAAAAAAATTAAGTGATTAAAAATTTTTTCCCAAACAAAACTGCATTATTTGCCTTAGTAGCTGCTTGCTTTATTGTTTGTACTACAATGGGCATAAGACAAACATTTGGACTTTACTCAAGCGAATTCGAGTCATCATCTGGAACATCAAATACTGAATTTGGGTTAGCGATCGCCGTCCACGCAATATTTTGGGGAATTTTTACTCCAGTTTTTGGTAGGATTTCAGATAGATTAGGTGGATATGTAGTAATAGTTCCAGCTTTGATTTTTTACTCAATCGCAATGCTGCTTATGGGAAACAATTATGTTTCTGGCATGTGGCTACAAATTAATCTTGGTTTATTTGTTGGTCTAGGTTTAGCTGGAGCAGCTGGAACCATCCTAACTCCAATGATCTCAAAACATTTTCCTAATGAAAATAGAAGTAAAGCCGCGGGTCTTGTTACTGCATGCGGTGGCTTAGGTATGTTTATTTTTCCAATATTATCTACTTTGTTTAAAAATATTTCTACCTGGCAGATGTCTTTTATAATATTTTCTATAATTTTATTTTTGATGTGTATACCTGGTCTTTTTGTAAAATTACCACAAAATAAAACCACAACTATTAATTCTAACATAGACAATCGAAGCTTAAATGAAGTCTTAAAAGAGTCATTTGCACATAGAGGTTTTAGATTATTAATTCTTGGATTTTTTGTGTGCGGTTTTCAAATTACTTTAATAGCAACTCATGTCCCGAGATATGTTCAAGATAAAGGTTTAGCAGACTGGACAGGAATGGCGATTTTGGCTTTGATAGGTTTTTTTAACATTATAGGAACACTTGTAATGGGCTATTTGGGCGATAAATACAGCAAAAAGATACTTTTGAGTGGATTATATTTTTTAAGAGGAATAGCTTTAATACTGTTTATTTTCTTACCAGCCTCAAATTTATCTGCAGTTTTATTTGGAACTTCTTTTGGATTGTTATGGCTTGCAACTGTTCCCGCAACAAATGGAATAGTTGCGCAAATTTTTGGAACAAAAAATTTAACACTCCTCTTTGGAATAGTATTTTTGAACCATCAATTCGGATCCTTTTTGGGCGCATATTTAGGAGGTTACTTTTACGATCAGTACGGAAGTTTTGATTATGCTTGGTACCTAGCAATAGTCCTATCTTTTATAGCAACAGCTTTACATTTACCAATTGATGAAAGACCGATAGCTGCTGTGGATAAAACTATCTAGGGTTGTATTTTGAGTCTTAAAGTGAATCAAAAGTGAATCAAAACGTGAACATTTAAAACTTACAACTTCAAATTGTGGATAATTTTTTTATTTAATCATTAAGATTCTTTTTATATGCTCTAAATAACAAAGGAGCAAAAATGTTTTCATCAGAATTAGGAAAAAAATTAGACAAATATCATTTATTAAAACATCCATTTTATCAAATTTATTGGAACGAAGGAAAGTTAAACAGAGAAATTATCAAAGATTACGCTGAGCAATATTATCAGCATGTCAAAGCGTTTCCTAGATACATAAGCGCAACTCATTCAATTTGTGAGGATATTGAAAAAAGAAGAATTCTTTTAGAAAATTTACAGGATGAGGAAAATAAAGATGGCGATCATCCAAAATTATGGAAAAATTTCGCTAAAGCTCTTGGAGCAAATGAAGCTGAAATCGAAAATATAAAGCTAGATTGGTTTACAAAAGATATGATTGATAACTTTTTTGCTCAAGCAAGAAAATCTTATGCAGAAGGCTTGGCATCACTTTATACCTACGAAAGACAAATTCCTGAAATTGCAGAAACAAAAATTCAAGGTTTAAAAAAATTTTACGGAGTGAACTCAAAAGATGGGCTAGAATTTTTTGAAGCACATAAATCTGCTGATGTAATTCATAGAGCAGAATGTGAAAAACTTCTAGATAGCCTAAGCACTGAAGAGCAAAAAAAGGCAGAAAATGCCTCTTTATTGACAGCAAGATATCTATGGAATTTTTTAAGTGGTATGGTTTCAAAACATAAACTGCAAATAGCCGCCTAGTTTCTAAAGTCTTGATTGACAATTTAGATTAAGAAGAATACCTATGATTAATTAGGTATGGAAATTTATCTTCCAATTGTACAAGTTCATATAGATGTAATTTTTATTTTATTCGTCAGCTTCGCTGTAGGAGTTTTGTCTGGTTTATTTGGAGTAGGTGGTGGTTTTTTAATGACTCCATTTTTAATTTTTCTAGGAATTCCACCAGTTTATGCTGTACCAAATGAGATCAATAATATTCTAGCGACATCTGTATCTGGATCTATGACCCATTGGTTTAAAAACACATTAGATTACAAAATGGGTTTAATGATAATTATAGGAGGGACAGTTGGCACGGTACTTGGAATTATCACTTTTACTTTTTTTAAGGAAACTGGCAAATTAAGTTTAATAATTTCATTGTCTTATATGTATCTTCTTGCAATTATAGGGACCTTGATGCTTATAGAGGGTGCAGGCGAAATTGATGCAGCTAGAAAAAAAATAATTTTAAAAAAAAAACTTCACACACATTACTGGATACATGGTCTTCCTTTTAAATTAAGATTTCCAAAATCAAGACTTTATGAAAGTGCTTTCACACCAATACTTCTTGGTGTAATTGTGGGTTTTGTAGCAGCATTAATTGGAGTAGGAGGTGCATTTTTGATGGTGCCAGCAATGATCTACCTTATAGGTATGCCAATGAATTTAATTCCAGGAACTTCCTTATTCGTGACTGTATTTATTAGTGCCTTAGTAACTGTTTTACATGCATTTCAATATGGTTCAATTGACCTTATTTTAGTTATTGTTTTAGTAGTCGGTTCAATTGTTGGTGTGCAAGTTGGTCAAAAAGTAGGTCAATATCTAAACAGTTCCCACTTAAAAACTCTTTTTGCAATGTTATTGTGTGCAGTCGCTATAGCTATTGCGTATGATACATTTTTTTTCGAAGGCGTTAGAGAAATTAAAGAAACTGAAATCATAAATATTGAAAACTTAAATTTTTTTTCTAAATTTATTTCCAAATTATCTGATAATAACCCACTTCTTTACGGATCATTAGCCATTTTAATAGCGATAGTTTTGGGAATTATTGGAGCTGGAAGTAGGCAACTGCTAAGTAAATACAAATACATTTTCTTAATCAAAAAAAATTAAAAATGTGAGGAAAGCTTTTGAATAAAAAATCTTCTAATAAAAGTTTTGGATTATTATTTTTTGTTGTTTTCCTAGGACTTGGATTATGGCCGCTCACAAATGATAATAATCCAAATATTTATTTAATCATAATTTCCATAATTTTTTTAATTTTAGGACTACTTAACTCTAAATTACTATCCCCATTAAACTCATTTTGGATTAAGTTCGGAGAACTTTTAGGCAAAATAATTGCTCCTGTGGTTATGGCAATTATTTATTTTCTTATTCTAACACCAATTAGTTTAATGGTGAGACTTTTTGGAAAGGATTTGCTAGGTCTAAAGTTTACAAAACAAATAAAAACATATTGGATCAAGAGAAAAAAAGATTTAGGTTCAATGAATAAACAGTTTTAAATAAATGATTGAATTTTTAAAAGAATTTTGGGAATTTTTAAAGGAAAGAAAAAAATATTGGTTATTGCCAATAATACTTGTCTTAGCTTTATTTGGAATATTAATTGTTTTAAGCCAAGGTTCAGCAGTAGCCCCATTTATCTATACAATTTTTTAAGTGACATCTATACTTGGCATATCAGCTTTTTACCACGACAGTGCAGCGGCATTAATAATTGATGGTGAAATTGTTGCTGCTGCTCAGGAGGAAAGATTTTCTAGAAAAAAACACGACGCAAGATATCCAATAAATGCTGTAAATTTTGTTTTAAATGAGGGAAGTTTAAAATTAAGTGAGATAGATCATATAGTTTTTTTTGAAAAGCCATTTTTAAAGTTCGAGAGACTTCTTGAAACTTATATGGCCTTTGCGCCTAAAGGTTTTAAATCGTTCAGTCTATCAATGCCTATTTGGCTAAGAGAAAAATTATTTCAAAAAAAATTTCTTTTCGATAACCTTAAACTTCATGATGAAAAATTTAATGATATTAATAAAATAAAATTTTCCGAGCATCATTATAGTCATGCGGCAAGTGCATTTTATCCATCTCCATTTAAAGAAGCTATAGTTTTAACTTTGGATGGAGTTGGAGAATGGGCTACAACCACAGTAGCAGTCGGAAAAGAAAATAAATTAAACATGCTTAAAGAAATACATTTTCCTCACTCTTTAGGTTTGCTTTATTCGGCCTTTACTTACTACACAGGTTTTAAAGTTAATAGTGGAGAGTATAAAGTAATGGGGTTAGCTCCTTACGGAAAACCAAAGTATAAAGATTTAATTATTAAAGAACTAATGGATTTAAAGGAGGATGGATCTTTCAAGTTGAACATGAAATATTTTAATTATGCAACAGGTTTAACAATGACAAATAAAAAATTTTCTAATTTGTTTGGTCAACCAGTAAGAGACTCGAAAAAAGATTTATTAAATAATTTCCATATGGATATAGCTTCCTCAATACAAGCAGTAACGGAGGAAGTTGTACTACGATTAACTAGAGACATTGCAAAAGAGTATAAAATAAAAAATTTATGCTTGGCCGGCGGAGTAGCTTTAAATTGTGTTGCTAATGGTAAAATTTTGAGAGAAAAATATTTTGAAGATATATGGATTCAACCAGCAGCTGGTGATGCAGGGGGCTCTTTGGGCGCAGCGCTAGCTTACTGGCACCGAGAATTAGAAAAACCTAGAGGAGATTTTAAAGATAAAATGAAGGGAGCTTATTTGGGCCCTCGTCTCGAAGCAAGCTCCGTAGAGAGAAACTTAAAATCTTTAAAAGCAGTTTACAGAGAAGAAACATCTTCAGAAATTTCTTCACAAGTTGCTAAAGAGCTTGCAAACAGTAGAACTGTTGGTTGGTTTCAAGGCAGAATGGAATTTGGACCAAGAGCTTTGGGTGCTCGATCAATTTTAGCTGATCCAAGATCAGAAAAAATGCAAAAAGAATTAAACTTAAAAATAAAGTTTAGAGAAAGCTTTCGTCCATTTGCACCCTCAGTTTTGAGAGAAGATGTTAAAGAATGGTTTGAAATAGATTATGATAGTCCATACATGCTTTTAGTTTCTGATGTTAAAAAAGAAAAACAAATTACTATGTCAGAAAAAGATAATAAATTATTCGGAATTGATAAATTAAATATCAAAAGATCATCAATACCAGCTATCACCCATGTAGATTATTCTGCTAGAATTCAGACTGTCCATAAAGAAACTAATCCAAAATATTACGATCTAATAAATGAGTTTAAGAAAATTACTAATTGTCCAGTTCTTGTGAATACTTCTTTTAACGTCCGTGGTGAACCAATAGTTTGCACTGTAGAAGATGCATTTAATTGTTTTATGGGAACTAATTTAGATATTTTAGTAATTGAAAATTTTATTCTTTTTAAAGAAGATCAAGATAAGACTTTATTAAAAGATTATAAAAATAAATTTGAGTTAGATTAATTTTAGTTAAGCACAGAAGCAGGGTCTAACTTTACCTCAAACCAATTTAGCCTTATATCTAAATGCGGACCTGTTGCTCTGCCACTTTGTCCTAGAGTTCCAACAATTTCACCTTTCTTTACTTTTTGACCTTTCTTTACATTTATATCCTTCATGTGCATATACAATGTGCTAATACCATGGCCATGATCGAAAATGATTGTCCCACCTGTAAAGTACATATCATCCTCTACTAATGTGACAACTCCATCCATCATTGATTTAACAGGAGTTCCCTCAGGAGCGTGAAAATCTATACCATAGTGAGGTCTTCTTGGTTTACCATTTAAAATTCTTTGACTGCCATAAACTCCTGTAATTATATATTTATCAATAGGGTATATAAATTTATCCTTAAAGAATGCTAATTTACTATTGATAGCTCGAGCTTTGCCGATTAAAACATTATCTTTTTTAATTCTTTCATAAACTTCAGGCGGTGGAGTAACTTGTTTTGGGGGCAGGCCATCAATTCTTTGAATTCTATATTTTCTTTTAAAAACTTTTTTTTCTATTAGCTCAGTTTCTTTTTTATTTTTAATTTTAATCAAAACATTATTTTTTCTATCTCTATCTAAACCAAAAACAAAGTAACCATCATTTGAAACTCTTACTTTTCTATTATCAATGAAGACTATAGAATTAGGTTTTGTTTTCCCCAATATGAAAGATCCTTGTTTAAAATCTCCTATAAATTCTACAGAAAATAATTTGCAATTAAGAAAAATACAAAAAAAAATTAAATTAAAAAATAATTTCATTTAATAAGTTTTTAAAAACTAACATATGACCATTTTTTGACAAGTGCATTGGGTCAAATTTATAAAAATATTTTTTGGGGCTCTTAACGCTACAAAAACTTGAGGTTAAATCAATAAAATTGATATCTAATTCTTTTAAAACTCTAGTAATTTTTTTTTGAGGTATAAAATTATTTTTCTCACAATTTCTAGTTTGATATTCATATGGTAAAATTATAACAACAAAATCTGAATTTATTTTTTTTGAAAAAGTGTCTAATTGATCAATTTGACTTTTAATATTTAGAATATCGAAATTTTGATAGTAATTATTTAAATTAAGATACCATCTTTTTGATGGATCAGTGCTAATACCTTTTACGTACATATATAAGTAAGATTTATTACGCAGATACTCATTTAATCTATTTAAGATTTTAAAGTCTTTAAGTGAGAATGAATCTTCTTTTATTTTATCATAATTATTTAATCCTACTAAATTTGATGAGTCATAAATGTCATTAAGTGTAAAAAAATATAAAATCTTTTCTACATTGGAAAAATTTTTTATAATTTTAATATTTTTCACATGATGTGAAATTTGATATCCAGGAACAGAGCTATTTAAAAAGTTTTTATCTATTATTGAGTTTCTTAATAAACCAACAAAAGTTTTATCTTCACTAATCCCGTTCCCAAAAGCAACACTATCACCTAAAATAAAAATATTTTCATTATTTAAGTAATCATAATTTTTGTTAGGCACTCTAAATCCATATTTATCGGTAAATACTTTTTCATTGAAAACGATACTATCGCTGTTAGGCGATAAAAAAAAAGTATCATTCTTACTATATATCAATCCTCTTTGAATACCCATAAGACCAGATAATTTAAAGAAGTTAAATGTTAATTCTAAGAATAGAATTAAAACAAAAAAAATAGTCAAATTGAATAGTATAATTTTTTTTGTCATTTAAAAAAAAGAGTCTTTATATCTGTTTGAATTAAATCTAACGCTACAATTAAAATTGCAATAAGGCCTACCCAACTAATCCATGAATATTTTTTAATTATTTTTGAAGTAAAATTAGCTGCAAAAGCCATTAGTATAATTGACAAACCCAAACCAAAAGCTAACAGAAAATAATGATCTTTAGCTGCTCCTGCTACACCTAAAACATTATCTAAACTCATAGTTACATCAGCTAGAATTACTGTAAAAATCGCTTTTTTAAAATTAGAATTATCGACTTGAATATTTTTTTCTTCAATCTTATTTTTAATTACGTCTCTGTAGAGTTTATAACAAATATAAAGAAGTAAAATTCCACCAATTAATCTTAAACCTGAAATTTGCAACAAATAAGCTGTAATAAAAGTAAAAAGAATTCTAAGTGCTACAGCTCCACCAATGCCCCAAAAAATAATTCTTTTCCTATTTGAGGCATCAAATTTTGAAGCAACCATTCCAATAATAATTGCGTTATCTCCTGCTAAGACTAAGTCAATAAGGATGATTTCTATTAATATAATTAGTTGCTCTGTCATTGTGAACTTTATATTCTATTAATGAATGAACTATAAAAATATTAAAGTAGAAAAGCGAGAAAATTACGCAATTATTGAAATTGCTAACAATAAAAATAATAGTTTGGATCAAAAAACCCTTAATGAAATTGGAGATGCAACCAAAAATTTGAACAAATTAAAAGAAATTAAATGCATCGGTTTAGTTGGGGGGCCAAAGTTTTTTTCACCTGGCGCTGATATAAGAGAACTTGAAAAATTAGACTCTAAAAAAGCAAAAAAACAAAAACTTTTTTCTAAAGTTGATGATTTACAAAAAATTAATATTCCTATTATTTCATTTGTCGAGGGATATGCTTTGGGTGGAGGCTTTGAATTGGCCCTTTCAAGTGATTTAATAATTTCGAGCTCTGAAGCAAAATTTGGTTTGCCTGAAATCAATCTAGGATTAATTCCAGGTATTGGCGGTACACAAAAAACAAAAAAATTTACTTCAAATCAAAATATTAAATATTTAGCAATGTCAGGAGAAATTATTGATGCTGAAACTGCAATGAAATATGGGATTGTTTCGCAAATTATTCCTAAAGAAAATTTTAAAGAATTTACTTTAAACTTTTTAAATAAAATTTCATCAAAGCCAAAAAAGTCACTTAAAATTATTAAAAATTTAGTTAACTCAGAAGAAAATTTAAAAAAATCACTTAAAAAAGAGAGACAAGAATTTTACAAATTACTTGATAGTGAAAATAAAAAAATTGGAATAAAAAGTTTTCTTAATAAAACAAAGCCTAATTGGAAATAAATCATCTTCAAGTTGTAGACAATTTGCATACCTGTAATTAAATTTTAACATAGTTAAACTATTCTAAATTTAATTAAAATTTACTTATGAAATTTAAATTTATTTTAATTGCAACTCTGTTATTTATGGGCTCAGCGATAGCCGCGGGACATATAACAAAAGCTCAAAAAGAAAAAACAATAGAGTGTTTAGGACACTACAGCGCTACAGCAGTTTTGCCTGCAGAAACTATTGAAGTTAAAAATATGGAATTAGCTTTAGCTTCGGTAAAAGTAATAAGGCAGTATCTTGCATCTGAAGGCGTAAAAGATGATGAAATGAATAAAGGTATGAATATTTATGTAGATAAAGTTTACGGTAAGCCTTTTAATAAATCTAAAAATACTGAGTGTAATAAATTTATATATAAGCAAATTAAAGGTTCAGAGGAAAAAATTGAGAAATTATCCAGAACAATTTATGCAGGATAGACATGAGTGGATACGTGATAGCTAATATAGACGTTAAAAATCCTGAAGCTTATAAGGAATACGTTGGTAAGGTGTTACCGACTGTTCAAAAATTCGGAGGTGAATACTTAGTACGTGCCGGCGAGTACAAAGTTATAGATGGTGAGTGGAAATACCCTAGAACAGTAGTAATTAAATTTCCAACTTATGAAAAAGCTTTAGAGTGGTATGACTCTGAGGAATATAAACCGGTAAAACCAATTCGATTAGCAAATTCAGTTGCTAATGGAATAATAATTAAAGGAATTTAAATAAAAGGAAAAAAAATGGAAAAAGAAATGTTAGTACATCTTAAATTCAAAGAGGGCAAATTAGAAACTTTTACTAGCTGGATGCAATCAGATGAAGGTATGGGCGTTAGAAAGAGTGTTGCTTACCCAGAAAAAACCGTCGGGGCTATGATTCCTGATAAAAGCGGAATGTTATTTAAAGTTAATGTTCATAACGAAGCTGGGATGAAAGAGTTTGTAACTGGGAACAATCCTACAGCTAAAGCGATTTATGCAGAATGTGTAGATAGTGCTCAGTTATATGAGCTATCAAAAATAAATCTATAAAGGAGGAAAAATGAAAAACTATATGGTAACGCATACTTTTAAGTCTGCCGAAATGAAGAAAAAATTTACTGAAACAGTGGCTTCTATGAAGATGGAAGATATTGTTAAGAGCATGAAAAGTGACAATGCAGCTTGTCAAATGACTTGGAATACACCGGGAGACACAATGGAAATGTACTGTTGGTGGAAAGGAAAAGATGAGCAAGCAATTATTAATCAATTAGGTCAAATGAACGATTTTTTCATTCCTCATAAATTTGTGGAGTGCACAGATCAAGTCATGGACTATAACGCATAGGATATTTATGATAGACAAATTTGGAAACGCATTTTATTTAATAATTTACTTAGCACATTTTATTATAGTTGGTAGCTACGCTTACCAGTTAGTCTTTGATACTAAAAAATTTCTTAAGGGTAGAGGGGTAGATAAAACTGCAACTTTAATTACAAGATTTGCAGGTTCATTTATGATTGCCACTGTTCTAATGGCAATATATATCGCTTTTATAAGATCAGGCGGTGTAGAAGCTACTTGGGCCTTCTTTAACTTAGTCTTCATAATGAATGTTTCAATATTGGTTGTAAATTTTTACACATTAAAAATTGATAAAACAGGTTTAACTAAAAAAACTAGAAACGATGGAATATATGCTCCACTCGTTCTTGTTATTATCAGTGCTATTCTTTGTTACGGTTTAGCTGATAAAATTTACGTTTAAGGAGATACATGGCAAAGTTTATGAATATTGTTAGATGTAAAGTGAAATCATCTAGCAGAGAAGAATATTTGAAAAAAATAGATGAAATGCCAAAGTTCGATGGGCAGATTTCAGCGAAATACGTTGAAACGAAACCTAATGAATTTTTTATGATAGGTGAATGGAATTCTGAAGATGATATTGCTACAGCAAGACCAAAAATGATTGCATTTTTGGATACGCTTCGGCACACTTTAGAAGAACTGTCATCAGATTTAGGAGTAACAGATCCTCACTCTGGAACAGTTGTAATCGAGAAATAGGAAAGGGGTAACAATGGCAAAATTTTATACACTTGGATGTTACACAGCTAAAGGTCTTGGAGGATTTGTAAGCAATCCGTCCACAGACAGAAAAGCTGCTACATCTGCACTTGCTGCTTCTGTAGGAGCTAAAGTAACTCAATACTCAGGCCTAAGAGGAAAATATGATTTTATGGCAGTAATTGAGGGAACTTTTGAACAAGCTGCTGCAGCTGCAATGGTTGCTGTCTCTAGTGGTGCTGTTTCAGATTTTACAATTTTAGAAGATGTAGATCTAAATGAAATAGCTAAAACTGCTCAGAAAATGGCTTCATCATACAAAGAGCCAGGAAAATAATTATTTTCTGTAGCTAATACATTTTAAGGTATCAGTGAATTTTATTTGATTTTTATATTTAGATTCTATTTCACTGATACCAAATTTAATATCTTTATTACTCATATTTAATAAGCATGAAATGTATCTCTCTCTGATCATTCTCACGTATTGTTGTTTAGAGATATTTACTTTAAAATTAAAGTTTGTATAGCTTATTTTTTTTAAGTTTTTTTTGATTATCTTAAATAAAAATTCGTCTCTTTTTAAACTTTTTTCTAAATTTTTTCTCATTTTTTTAAAACAAGGTATTTTATTATTTTTTGTTTTTAGAGAAAAAATAAATATTTTACCTCTAGTGTTTAAACTTTTTTTTGCAAGATTTAGAAGACGATTTAAATTTGTTTTTGAAAAAAAATGAATAGTTTGTTTAATTAAGATTAGATCATATTTCTCTTTTTTATCTAAATATTTAAGGGCATCTACTCTCTTAAATATAATATTCTTTTTTAAATCCTTATTAGAAATAATATCAATTCCTATAGGTTTATTTTTAAATTTATATTTCTTTTGAAGAGTAGAAATAATATTTGCTCTTCCACATCCAATGTCCAATATTTTTAAATTTTTATTAAAATTAATTTTTGTTTTTAGAAATTTATTAAATTGAGTGATGTACGCTCTGGATGATAACCAGGTTTTATTATCCCAGTTTTTAAGTTTTTTCATTTATTCCATATAATGAGATTAATAAATCAATCGATCCAATCATTGTATTTTTTATTATTTATAGAGATATAAGATGGCAAGTCTTTAAGAGACATTTTTTCCAATTTAATATTAGCTTGGTGTTTTTTTGAATTAGATTTATCGATATTATGATCATAAAAAACTACTTTATTTTTCATATTATTCTTTAGTTCATTAAGCGTCATGCCACTTTCTTCATATTCTAAATGATGTGCAAAACTTCTCATTTTAAAATCTAAATCTGTTGGATTTTTAATATTTGTAAAATGCCAACCGCCATTTTCTACAAAACCTATATTTGTATATTTCTTATCAGAAAATAAAGTATCTATTCTCCACCAAGGATATTTTTTTGACTTAACACTTCTAAGCCACTCTGCGGAAAGAAGATGTTTCTTTTTACAAACTTTTGTGCCCATCCAAACAAAATTTGGATAAACCAAGTTTAATTTATAATATAACATCTTTTGTTTAAAAACTGTAATTTTGCTTTTGTATTTAAAATTTTCAAAATTAGGGATTTCATCAACATCTCCAAAAAATATTAAATCATTTTCCTCTGACTCTTTTAAACCCTCTTGAATGCCATTCCGTTGTTTTTTCTCTATTTTAAGCGCATTATTAATTATTTTCGAATTTTCAGAGTCCTGTCCTCTTTTTTTTTCATTAACTTCTTGTAAATCTTCGGGTAATTTTTCAATTAAAACATACTTTATTTTATCTTTAAATTTTGAAAAATTCTCAATATTAAAGTTTTGGCCCTTTTTTTTTCCATTATGCATGTAAAGATTTTCTACGATTACAAAGTAATCAACGTACTTGTTTAGAATATTCATTCTTAAATCAAGCATCATATTTTCATCGAAAAACTGAAAACAATCAAAAATCTTCATTTATATTTATAATTATTTTTTGAAATAATTTGTTTAAGTTTTAATATTTATACTATAGGATTAAATTTATGAAAGCGTCAAATGGAACAAATATACCTAATTCTTTAAACGAACATTGGATGCCATTTTCATCCAATAAAGATTTTAAAAAAAATCCAAGAATAATCGTTGGGGCTGAAGGTATTTATCTTAAGAACCATGAGGGTAAAACTCTTATAGATGCTAGCTCTGGACTATATTGCAATCCTTTAGGTCATGGTCGTAAAGAGATTATTAATGCCATAAGAAATCAACTAGAAAAACTTGATTATACAATGCCATTTCAACAAGGATACGGTGGCTCGTTCGAATTAGCAACGATGATAGCTCAAAAAACACCAGAAGATTTAAATAGAATTTTCTATACTATATGTGGATCGACCGCTGTGGAAACAGCAATTAAAATTGCAGTCGCTTACTTTAGATCAATCGGCCAAACTAATAGATTTAAGTTCGTCGGAAGAGAAAGAGGTTATCACGGCATGAACATTGGAGCACTTACTGTTGGAGGTATACCAAATAATTCAAAAGAATTTAAAAATATTCTAATGCCTGGTGTTGAGCATATGAGGCATACTTTTTTACCAGAGCATAAGTTTGTGAAAGGTCAACCTGAAACAGGTTCTGAATTAGCAGATGATTTAGAGGTAATTGCAAAAAGATTAGGTGGAGAAAATATAGCAGCATGTATTGTTGAACCCATTGCAGGTTCTACTGGTACTTTAATTCCTCCTAAAGACTATTTACAAAAGTTAAGAAAAATTTGTGATAAACACGGTATACTATTAATCTTTGATGAAGTTGTAACAGGCTGGGGAAGAACAGGATCAGCGTTCGCAGCTCAAGAATTTGGAGTAACACCTGACATGATTACTATGGCTAAAGCTACAACTAATGGAATCGTTCCAATGGGAGTAGTAGCAGTTAGAGAAAAAATTTATCAATCAGTTATGGATGCTTCACCAGAAGGAGCTGTCGAATTATTTCACGGTTATACTTATTCTGGAATTCCTGTAGCTGTATCAGCTGCTATTGCAGTACAAAAAATATTTGAGAAAGAAGATATTTTTAATAGAGTAAAAAATTTATCAAAATATTTTGAGGAAGGCTTGCATTCTTTAAAAGACTTAAGCTGCATAGACAGTATAAGAAATTATGGATTATTAGGTGGCCTGGACATTTCTATGCGAGACAAACCCGGAAAAGCAGGTTTTAATGTTTATAAAAAATGCTACGATGCCGGAGTAAATATTAAACCAACTGGAGATGCGTTAATAATTGCACCTCCATTTATTTGCGAAAAAAAAGATATAGATGAAATAATAGATAAAATGCGCAAAGGAATATCTGATCATTTAAAATCTTAACTAAATATAAGAATACATTTTTAGTCATTTTGGGCCGAATCAGAACGCTTAGACCAATATGATCTAACTAATTATTTAAAAATTGATTAATTATGCTTTAATTAATCAATGAGTTCGCAATATAAATTTGAAAATCAAGCTGAAGAAATTAGGCATCAAAGTAAAGTTAAACTAACTGATCTTTTGTCTAGAATTAACGAAGAAAAAAAAATTGAAAGAAATAGAAATTTAGCCCTTAGCGTAGCAGCGGTTTCAGCAGTGACAGTTTTTGGAATAATTTTAACGCTTTAAAATCATAGACCTTCAAATATTTACCTAATTAATTAGTTTTATTTCAATTTAATAATTACAAAAGCATTGATATAAGAAATCAATGAGGATCAATAAATGCAGAGGGTGTAAAAAAAGCACTCTTAAGAAACTTTTTTCACTTGGAGATATGTGTTTCACAGGTAAGTTTCCTCACAAAGGTCAAACTATTAAAAAAAAACCGATCACCGTAGTAATTTGCTTAAATTGCAATCTTGTCCAACTCAATCACACTTTTGATTTAAAATATCTTTACGGTCCTGACTATGGCTACAGAACAGGGATTAACAAAACTATGTTAAATCATGTAAAAGGCGTTTCCAAGAAATTATCCAAAATAACAAATTTAAAAAAAAATGACTCTGTTTTGGATATTGCAAGTAATGACGGTTCTTTATTAAATTTTTATAACAAAAGCACCTTTACAGTTGGAATAGATCCTATTTTAAATAAATACATTAATGAATATAAAAATATAAATATCAAAATTTCTGATTTTTTTTCAGCTAATAAAATCCAAAAAAAAACTAAAAAAAAATTTAAAATTATTACAGCATTATCAGTTTTCTATGATTCTACTGACCCAAATAAATTTCTCAAAGATGCAAAAAAACTCCTTACTGAAGATGGAATTTTTTTATTAGAGTTTGCTGATTTAGCGTCAATAATTAAAAATAAGATGTTTGACACTATCTGCCACGAACATTTGGAATATTATAGTAGTGAAGTAATAATAAACCTATGTAAAAAAAATGGCTTAAGAGTCTTCAATATTAAAAGCAATGACATTAATGGAGCGAGTAAACAATATTTTGTTTGTCATGAAAACTCACATTACAAAAATAATAAATTAGCGCTTAACAAGGTTTTAAATTTTGAAAAAAATTTAAAATTAACCAACGAGAAAACTTTTAGAAACTTTATTAAATCAATTAATCAGTCCAGAAAAAAGCTTTATTCTCTTTTAAAAAGATATAAAAAGGCAGGAAAAAAAATTCATTGCTATGGAGCTTCAACAAAAGGAAATGTGCTACTACAGTATTTTAATATAGATAATAAACTGATTGATTTTATAGCTGAAAGAAACAAAAATAAATTCAATTTATATACACCAGGCACAAATATTAAAATTATATCTGAAACCTTATCTCGTTTTTATAAACCCGATTATTATCTTGTATTACCTTGGCATTTCAAAAAAGAGATTTTGTTAAGAGAAAAATCAATAATAAGAAAAGGGACTAAATTTATTTTCCCTTTACCAAAATTAGAAATATTTTAATTAATTAACAGCTTTAGTATCCTTCTTTTTCAACAAACTCTAAATCTGTTTTTACCATATCTTCAACAAGTTTTTTGAAATCGTACTTTGGTCTCCATTTAAGTTCTCTTTTTGCTTTTTTGCAATTACCTAAAAGACTTTCAACTTCTGATGGTCGGTATAAGTTTTTTTCTATTTTTACGTATTTCTTGTAGTCTAAATCCACTAATTCAAAAGCTAGCTTGGCAAAATCTCTTACTGTGTAATGTTTTCCAGTACTAATTACGTAATCATCTGGTTTTTTTTTGTTTAACATTAACCACATTGCTTCAACATAATCTTTTGCGTGACCCCAATCTCGCTTTGCGTCCATATTTCCAAGTCTAAGATCTTTTTGAAGGCCAAACTTAATTCTAGCTACTGCATGAGTAATTTTACGAGTAACAAATTCAAAACCTCTTCTAGGAGACTCATGATTAAAAAGAATACCACTACAACAATATAAATTGTATGCCTCTCGATAATTTCTTGTTAAATCAAATCCAGCAACTTTTGAAATTCCATACACAGATCTAGGGTAAAAAGGTGTTTTTTCAGTTTGAGGTATTTCCCTTACTTTTCCAAACATCTCAGATGATCCAGCAAAATAAAATTTTGTTTTAGGTGAAAATTCTTTAATTGCTGAAAGCAAAAAATGTGTTCCATTAATATTAGTATTAATTGTTGAAAATTCATCTTTAAACGCATAATCAATATAACTTTGGGCCCCCAAATGATAAATCTCATGAGGTTTTATTTTAGTTATAATATTTATAATACTCGCATAACTTTCTAAAGAACCAGCATGAATTTTTAATTTATTTATAAAACTTTTTAATCTCCAAAATCGGTGAGATTTATCTTCTGCAGCCACTCTCCTTACAAGACCATGTACTGAGTAACCTTTTTTTAGCAAAAATTCTGCTAGATAAGATCCATCTTGACCTGTAATTCCTGTTATAAGTGCTATTTTTTTCATTATTTTACTTTAAAAATTATAAGTGTTAAATAATAACTATAATAAAACTTTGACTAATTCTATTAAAAAAAAATTACAAACAACATTTAAAGGTATAGGATATTTTTTAAGTACAGCTTTTTATGGCAAAATAAGAGGCGTTGCTGAAATAAAGAACAATCAATTAATAAAGATACAAGAAAAAACATTAGATCCAAATTATCATTATAAAGTTTATCATATACAAGATTGCAGGCTTTATACTGACACAGTAAATGACGCCGCTTTTATAACCAAAGACAAAATAATAGACGGTCCATCTTATCAATATAGGACTGAAAAATCTGAAGGGGTTAAAAATGCTAATATTTTTCAAAATATTGTATTTAAAAAAGGCACTGCAAGATTAAAAAAAAAGATTAACGGCACGGTGTTTTCACTTTTGACTGGGGGCGCAGGAAATTCAAACTATTGGCATTGGTTATTTGATGTTTTACCAAGATTAAAAATATTAAATAATGAATTAAATTATTCAAATATTGATTATTTTTTGTTTCCAGATGTTAATGAAAGATTTCAAAAAGAGACTTTAGACTTATTAGATATCCCAAGTTCAAAAATAATATCTAGTAAAGTTTTTAGACATATAGAGGCTAATAAAATTATTGCTGTCGATCACCCCTATGTAATTAGAAATAATCCAACTTTAGAAATACAGAATATACCAAAGTGGATTTTTAATTTTTTGAGGGATAAATTTCTTAAAAACAATCAAGAGAAAAAATTTCCTCAAAAATTTTACATAGATAGAAGTGACTCAAAATCAAATCATAGGAACTTAAGAAAAGTTATTAATGAGAACGAAGTTAAAAATTTTTTAATTAAAAAAGGTTTTTCAATTATTGCTTTAAGCGAACTTAGTTTTTTAGATCAAATAAATTTATTTTATAATGCAAAGCAAATTGTTGGGCTGCATGGTGCGGGCTTTGCAAATTTAATTTTTTCAAAACCAGGAACGTTTGTTTTAGAATTTAAAACACAGGATGCTGCTCCGGTTATTGGAAATTTAGCAAATAAAATTGGATTAAATTTTGAAGAAATGTCAATAAAACCGAAAGAAAATTTAAATAAAGATCAGCAGGGATTAATATATGTTTCTATAAAAGATTTGGAAAACAAGTTAATTAGAATATAAATATTTCCATCTGTTAAGATAGATTTAATGAAAAAAGATTGGAATGAAAAAAAATAAGTTGTATATATCAACCTTAATTAAATGGCGAGGTAGCTCAGTTGGTTAGAGCACAGGACTCATAAGCCTGGGGTCGGCGGTTCGAATCCGCCCCTCGCTACCATAAATTAACTAATAATGAGTTATAATAAACTTACAATTGTAATCAATACATTTAAAAGTGATGAAAAAATTTTTTCATGCATTGAGTCAATAGATCAAAATATAAAAATAATTATAGTAGAAAACTCAGATAATTCTGAATTTAAAAATAATCTTGAAAATAAATATAAAAACGTAACGTGTTATTTAACAAATGAGAATTTAGGTTACGCCAAAGGAAACAACTTAGGACTTTCAAAAGTAAAAACTAATTATGCTTTAATTCTTAATCCAGATACATTTTTAAAAGAAGATGCTATTGAAAACTTTTTTAAAAATGTGAAAAATTCTTTGGACTTTGCAATTATTGGACCAGCTATTCAAGAAAAAAAAGATCGATTAAATCAATTTATAAAAGATGAAAATAATTTAATTGAAGTAGATTATGTTAAAGGTTTTGCTATGTTTTTAAATTTACCGCAATTTGAAAGAATAGGTTTTTTTGACGAAAACTTTTTTATATATTTGGAGGAAATTGATCTTTGCAAAAGATTAAAAAAAAATGGAAAAAGAATATTCTTGGATAGAAGTATCATTATTGATCATTTGGGCGCAAGTTCTCATAATAAATCAATAGATTTTCAGATGAATTTATCTAGAAATTGGCATTGGATGTGGTCAACTTTCTATTTTAAGAAAAAATATAAAGGTTATTTAATAGCTTTATTCGAAGTCTTACCAAAACTTTTATCTTCAGTAGTAAAATTTTTATTTTTTTCATTATTTAATAATAAAGAAAAAAGAAAAATTTATTATCAAAGATTTTCTGGACTTATTAACTCAATTTCTGGCAAGCAATCATGGTATAGGCCTAAATTTTAGATGTATAAATTTTGTTTAACTCATAAATATCAACCTTATTTAGAAAACATTGACTACAATTTAGTGGGCCAAGGTAATATAAATTTTCCTAATCATTGGATGAGAGATAATAATGGAGTAAATATTTCTAACAAAAATCAGTATTATGACATGTACACATTCCACTACTGGTTATGGAAAAATAAACTTCAATCATTTGAAGATAATCGATGGATAGTTTTTTCTACCTACAGAAGGTTTTGGAAAAATGTTAAATTGTTTGATGAAAATGCAAAATTAAAAGATAAAATTATTCAATCACCACCAGAGGAATGGGAAAAATATGAGACTATATTAACAGAACCAACTGATTTAAGTGAAATTAAGATTTCGAAAATTTTCAAAAAAGGCAAGAAACTTATAATGAAAGATCCTTCAATTTTATTTATTAAAAGAAAAAGAAATATTAAATTTCATTTTGACCTGATGCATTTAGATGGAAATTTGAATAAAGCATTAGATTTGATAGATAAGAAAGACAAACTTGATTTTACTGAATATTTAAATAGCGAGACATCGATAAATCTTTGGAATTTATTTTGCTGTAAATCACCAAAATTATTAGATAGATGGTATGAAACTGTTTTTGAATGGTTATTTAAATGTGAAAAAATTTTTGGTTTCAAAGACTTAAAAGATTATGAAACAGGTAGAATGTATGCATATTTAGCTGAAAGATATTTACCTTTTTGGTTCAAAAAGTACTCAAAAACTAGAACCTGGCCAATATACTTTCATGACACAAATTAAATTTATTTAAAGAGTTTAATAGTTTGATTTATCAAAAATTTAATATAGAAGTTTAATTTATCTAATGAACTCAAAAAAAATTTTAATAACAGGTGTTGCTGGCTTTCTTGGCTCCCATCTTGCAGAAAAATTAGCAACAATTGGTCATGAAATAATTGGCATAGATAACATGTTAGGAGGGTATGAAGATAATATCCCTAAAAATATAAAATTTTATAATATTGATTGTTGCGATTTGAAAGAAGTTAAAAAAATAATAAAGGGAGTGCAAATTGTTTATCATTGTGCAGCAACAGCTCACGAAGGTCTTTCTGTTTTTTCTCCTTATGAAATAACTAAAAATAATTATCTTGCCTCAATTTCAATTTTTACCGCTGCAGTAGATGAAAAAGTTCAAAGGATAATTTTCTGTTCATCAATGGCAAGGTATGGCGATCAAAAAACTCCGTTCACAGAAGATATGAAACCTAAACCAGTTGATCCTTATGCAATTTCTAAAGTTGCTTCTGAAGATTGCTTAATTAATCTATGTAATTTAAATGGAATTGAATGGGTTATTGCAGTCCCACATAATATTATTGGACCAAGACAAAAATATGATGACCCATTTAGAAACGTAATATCAATAATGTTGAATAGAATGTTACAAGGAAAAGCTCCCGTGATTTATGGTGATGGTGAACAACAAAGATGTTTTTCGTATATTGATGATTGTCTTGACTGTTTGATACCAATGCTAGATCAAAAAAATTTAAATAAACAAATAATTAATATTGGACCTGATGAGGAATTCGTAACAATAAATAAAGTAGCAGAGATTTGTACCAACTTAACAGGTGTGAATTTAAAACCGATCTATAAAAGGGATAGACCTAGAGAGGTAAGGCATGCCTTATGCTCTTCTGATAAAGCTAGAAAATTTCTTAATTATAAAACTAAAACTTCTTTGAACGAGGGTATTAATAAAACGTTTGAGTACATCAAAAAAAGAGGGATAAGACCCTTTAACTATAACATTGAACTGGAAATTAATAATGATTTGACCCCCTCTACTTGGAAAAATAAAGAGATTTAATGACCAGGAAATTCAATTAAACTTTTAATTAGATATCCTTTTTTTTTAAGAAGCTTTTCACCTGGTAAATCAAATAAATTAATTACAAATATAAATCCAGCTACTTTTCCACCAGAGATTTCTACAAGTTTTGCAGCAGCTTCTGCAGTACCACCAGTGGCAATCAAATCATCAATTATAAGAATTTTTTCATCTTTTTTAATTGAGTCTTTGTGGACTTCTATAGTAGCCTTACCGTACTCAAGTTCAAAATCTATCGAATAAGTTTCTGCCGGAAGTTTATTTTTTTTTCTGAGTAAAATAAAAGGCTTCTCCATCAAGTAAGAAATTGTAGATGCAAATACGAAACCTCTAGACTCTATTGCCGCAACTTTATCAAAGTCAATTTTTTTAGAAATTTCAACTATTTTGTCGTTCGTGTATTTGAAAGCCTTAGCATCTTTTATTAAGGTTGTAATATCTCTGAATAATATTCCTTTTTTTGGATAATCTTGGATTGACCTTATATATTTTTTTAAATCCATATTTTACTTCAAGTTCTAACAAAAAAGCATTAATAATTAAATGATGAAAAAAAGAAAGCTCGGGATAATAGGTGGTAGTGGTTTATATAAGATGGAGGGGTTTGAAAAAGCCAAATGGAAAAAAATCAACACACCTTGGGGAAAACCTTCAGACGAAATTTTATTAGCTAGCTTAGGAAAAGAGGAAATATGTTTTATTCCTAGACATTCAAGGGGTCACAAAATAAGTCCTTCGAATATAAATTTTAGAGCAAACATAGATGCTATGAAGCAATTAGGGGTAACAGATATAATATCTGTCTCCGCAGTAGGTTCATTAAAAGAAAATCTAGAGCCAGGAAAATTTGTAATAGTTGACCAATTTATAGATAGAACATTTTCAAGAATTAAAACTTTTTTTAACGAAGATATTGTTGCTCACGTATCAATGGCACAGCCGACAAGTAAAGGTTTATCAAAATGTTGTGAAGCTGCACTAAAAAAACTAAGTATCAAATATCAAGTTGGTGGGACTTATGTGGTTATGGAAGGTCCTCAATTTTCTACTTTAGCTGAGTCAAATCTATACAGATCTTGGAGCGCTGATGTTATAGGAATGACCAATATGCCTGAGGCAAAGCTGGCAAGAGAGGCAGAAATTAGATATTGCACTGTTGCAATGGTAACCGATTATGATTGTTGGCATCCTGATCACGATGAAGTTGACGTTAGCATGGTTGTTCAAACTTTGATGAAAAATGCAGCAAACGCACAAAATATGATTAAAGAAATAATAAAAACATTTAAAAATTATTCAGTAGAAAAAGATCCTGCAAACGAATGTTTAAATGTTGCCATAATTACAGATCCAAAGTTAAGAACAAAAAAAACAATTAAAAAATTAAAAAATATTGCTGGAAGAGTTTTAAATAAAAAATAATCTCAATGCCAACATATACGGTTAAATATTCAAATATTAATCTTTCACAAAAACAAAAAAATTCTATTGCAAATGATATAACAAACACTCATAGTAAATTTACCGGTGCTAACACCTTTTTTGCTCAAGTCATATTTCAAAAAAATCAAAAAAATTCCCATTTTATGGGTGGAAAATTAGTAAAAACTAAAGAAATCTTCTTAAACGGACAGATTAGAGCTGGACGAACATCAAAAGTTAAAAAACAATTAATTTTAGGTTTAAGAAAAATTTTGATTAAGAACACAAAGTTGCAGAGTGATTTCGTTTGGGTTTACTTAGAAGATTTATTACCAGATCAAATGATTGAATATGGAGAAGTTTTACCTAAATCAGGACAGGAGAAAAAATGGTTTAATTCTTTATCATCAAGTTTAAGAAAAAGATTAAAA
The DNA here is from genome assembly GCA_902635225.1 of uncultured Pelagibacteraceae bacterium. Classification (GTDB taxonomy): domain Bacteria; phylum Pseudomonadota; class Alphaproteobacteria; order Pelagibacterales; family Pelagibacteraceae; genus Pelagilacustribacter. The sequence continues at coordinate 54,052 of CACPNG010000003.1, forward strand.
AAAATGGAAAAATAAAATGAAAATAGAGGGAAAATCATACAAAACAATTTGGTTTGAAAACAATTTAGTAAAAATCATTGATCAAACAAAACTTCCTCATCAATTTGTCATTAAAGATTTAAAAACCGTCGAAGAAGCAATTAATGCTATTAAAACAATGGAGGTGAGAGGCGCTCCATTAATTGGTGCAACTGCTGCATATGGTTTAGTTTTATCTATCATTGAAAAAAATGATTTATCTTTTCTAAAGAAATCTAGCGAGGAATTAATTGCATCAAGACCCACTGCTATTAATCTTAAGTGGGCAGTAGACAGAATGATGAAAAAGCTCACCGGAGTTAATGATAAAGATATATTAAAAATAGCTCTAGACGAAGCAATGGCGATTACAGAAGAAGATGAAAAATTTTGTAAAAATATCGGCTTGAATGGTCTCAAAATTATCGAAGACATCGCTAATAAAAAAAAAGATACAGTAAATATTTTAACACATTGTAATGCAGGATGGTTAGCAACTATTGATTGGGGGACAGCTACTTCACCTATATATCACGCACATCAAAAAGGTATTAAAGTACATGTTTGGGTTGATGAAACAAGACCACGAAACCAAGGAGCTAACTTAACCTCTTATGAATTAAACGAAGAAGGTATACCAAACACCGTAATCACAGATAATGCTGGCGGTATATTAATGCAAAGAGGAGAAGTAGATATGTGTATCGTTGGAACTGATAGAACTTTATCAAACGGTGACGTTTGTAATAAAATAGGAACATATTTAAAAGCTTTATCTGCTAAAGATAACAATATTCCTTTTTATGTAGCCTTGCCAAGTTCAACTATAGACTGGAGCATCAAAGATCATAAACAAATTCCCATCGAAGAAAGAAATTCAGAAGAGTTATCACATGTTGAAGGAATAGATGAAAATAATGAAATTAAAAAAGTGAGAATTTACCCACAAAAAAGCAAGTCATTAAACCTAGCCTTCGATGTGACACCTGCTAAACTAGTAACAGGATTAATAACAGAAAAAGGCATTTGTGAAGCATCAGAAAAAGGATTGAAAGGATTATTTAAATGAAAAAAATATTATTACTATTCATAATCTTTCCTACTTTAGCATTAGCTGGAAGCGATGATATAAAAAAAAGCGGCTTCTTAAAAAAACCAATAAGTACTAAAGTAGATAAATTGGAAATTATTGAACCTAAAAATAAAATAATCATTATTTTTAATCATGGTCAGTCTTCTAATGACTCTAAAAAAAAGGATAAATGCACTTGGATAGGTAATGTTAGAAATATGGCATCACTCATTGGGCAAAAAGTAAATGGTAAAGAAATAATGGTGTACAATTTTTGTACTAATCATTTAGAAGGCGATCAAATGTTAGAAAAATACCCTTTATGGCACAAAAAATACGTGGGACCCTATAAAGGAAAACATAAACTAGAAAAAAGGGTTGATGCAAACATCAAACTTATAGAGCAATTAGTTAGTATGGGTGTTCCAAAAAAACAAATAATAGTCACCGGTCATTCCTGTGGTGGGCTTATGACACTAATGCTTTTTGCTAAACATCCTAATGCAGCAGGCGGAGGTATTTCTTTCAATCAAGCTTGTTTTGGCAAAATTTCAAAAAAGTATAAAGCTGCAAAAGTTGGCCCTGAAGCAGCTTTAGAAAGTTTTAAAAAAAAAAAACCAGGACCCTCAGTTGTTAGACAGTCACAAATTGATGAAATAAAAAGATCTAAAAATTTACCTTTACTTGCATTTACACATCCAAAAGATAGTTACGAAGGATTATTGTCTGACTGGCTTGATGAGATACCTGGTTTAGAAAGAATTATTATTTCAGAAGACTATACAATCAACGGTCAAAAATGTTTTAAGGAACATTCCAATGAAAAAGAGCCTGTTAAAGATGGTCACAGAATGGATCATGCTACTTGTTTTCAATATTACAATCCAAAAATCTTAGATTATATATCTTCCAGAATTTAATGAGTAAGCTAAAGTCAGAAGTAATAAAATATTCTAAAAAATTAAATATAACTAATTTATCTGCTTTAAGGTCAGGAAATATATCTGCAAGAGCAAAAGAAAAAGGAGTGGATGGTTTTTATATCACTCCATCGGGTAGAAAGTATTCGTCTTTAAAATCAAAAGACATCGTTTTTGTTTCACTCAAAGGTGTTTACGATAAAAAAAAGGGTAAACCATCTTCAGAGTGGAGATTTCATCAAGATATTTATGTGAATAAAAAAGAAGCTAAAGCTATAGTTCATGCTCATTCAACTTGTGCTACAGCTGTCTCTACTCATCAAAAAAGTATTCCAGCTTTTCACTATATGGTTGCAGTAGCAGGTGGGGAAGATATTAAATGCACTAAATATGCAACTTTTGGGACAAAGAATCTTTCGAGAAATATTATCAAAGCTTTAAGAAATAGAACTGCATGTTTGATTGCTAATCACGGTCAGGTTGCTTTTGGAGAAAACTTAGAAAAGACTTTTGAGCTTGCTCAAGAAATCGAAAATATTTGCCATCAATATATAAATGCCATAAGAATTGGAATACCTAAGATTCTTTCAAAAAAAGAAATGAAAATAGTCTTAGGAAAATTTAAAAATTATAAAAAAGGGTAATTTTTATGATTAAAGTTGGTGAGCACATTACCATTGATTTTCTTGGTGTTAAAAAAGACTATTCACCTGAGTTTTATGAAAAAGTTATTTACAAAATAGCAAAAGCTGCAAAGGTGGAAATATTAAATGTTTCTTCCCACAAATTTGAACCGCAAGGCTTTACCCTAGTAGCTTTATTATCAGAAAGCCATTTTAGTTTTCATACGTTTCCCGAAAGAGGTGTTATAAGCTTTGATTTTTTTACATGCGGAAAAGTGAACCCTAAAGTTGCTCTTAAGATTTTAAGAAAAGAAATTGACCATCAAAGAGTTGTGACAAATGCTTTTGATCGAAGTAGTGTAGGTCTATATGATGATATTTATAGCACCCCAGGTCAAAAGAAATTCTATGTGGTCAAGGATGTTTTAGAAAAATTCACTTCTAAAGTTGGTCAATTTGTTGAAATAATGGACTTAGAAGAGTTTGGTCACGCATTGTTTATTGATCATGAAATTCAAGTAGCTGAAAAAGACGAAAAAATTTATAGTTCTAACTTTTTTAAATCTAGTTACGATTTGAGTAAAAAAAATGACAATGTCGCGATAATTGGAGGAGGAGATGGGGGAGTAGCTAGAGCGTGTTTAGAAAATAATTCAAACTATATAGATTGGTTTGAGTTAGACCCTGAGATAGTAGATGTTTGTTACCGTCATTTGCCAAAAGTTTGTTCTAAAGTTAAGAAAAGCAACAAAATAAAAACTTTCTGGGGAGATGCCTTTAAAAGTATTAAAGAAATAGAAGATTCTAAATATGATAAAATTTTTGTTGATTTAAATGATGATCAATACTGCATAGATTTAGCTAAGAAAAATATGAAAGGTTTAAAACGAATTTTAAAAAGGGGTGGTGTGATAACCGCTCAAGTCGGAAGTCAGGATAAAAAACCGAAACAAATAGATAATTGGTGTAAAGTTTTAGAAAAAAGCTTTGGAAATGTTAAATTATCTGGTGCTTATATTCCTAGTTTTGACTGTAAATGGAATTTTGCTTCATCTATAATGAAGTAATGTTTCGTGTTTCGTGTATTCAATTAAGATCAAATAATAATATTCATCATAATCTTAAGCGAACTACAATTTTAATCAAAAAAGCAGTCTTACAAAAAACAGATTTTATCTTAACACCTGAAGTATCATCTCAATTCTCTTTAAAAAAAAATGAATTATTAAAAACATGCACATCAATGAATAGGGATATTTATTTGAATGGAGTAAAAAAACTTGCAAAGAAATATAAAAAATGGATTTTAGTTGGTTCTGTAATAATTAAAGTTTCAAAAAATAAATTGGTAAATAGATCTATATTGATTGATAAAAATGGAAAAATCAGATCCTTTTATGATAAAATTCATATGTATGATGTAGTATTAAGTAAAAAAGAAAAGTATTTTGAGTCTAAAACATTTTCTGCAGGGAAAAACCTAAAAACATTTAATTTGCCGTGGGGCAAACTTGGCTTAAGTATTTGTTACGATTTAAGATTTCCTAACCTTTATAGAAAATTATCTAAAGCAGGATCTATTTTTTTATCAGTCCCTTCAGCCTTCACAGAGACTACTGGCAAAAAACATTGGCACACTTTATTAAAAGCAAGAGCAATAGAAAATTTTTGTTATATTTTTGCACCTGCTCAAGGAGGAATACATTACAATGGGCGTAAAACTTTTGGACATTCAATGATTGTTTCACCTGATGGAAAAATATTAAAAGAATTAAAAAAAAATGAAGGTGTTATTACGACTATAATTAACGCTAAATTACCTAAGGTATTAAGATTAAAGATTCCAAGCTTGAAAGGTGAATAATTTATTCGTGAGATTTTACTTCTTTAATATTTGATCCTAACGCATTATTTATTGCGAGTTTAATTTTTGCTCTTTCATCGTTTAATTTATAAACGTTTCTAGCTAGAGATATAAATTCTTGTCCAAAGTCCTGTTTTTTTTCTGCAGCTCTTTTACCGTTTTCCACATCCCAAAGTTTGATATTTATATCTTTAAGTTTATTTTTATAATCTGAAATTGAATTATTATTTACTATGAATTTTTCTTTAGTAAGATTAAGGGATTTTAATTCTTTTTCAACTTCAACTAACTTTTCTTTTTCTTTTATTTTTTCTTTTTTTATTTCTAAAATCGTTATCTTATCTATTAATTCACCAGCTGAAATTTCTGCCAATATTTTGTCCATTTTATTACTCATATTAATATTTGACTATAGTATTTATTAAATATACTCGGAAATAATAATGTCAAATATATTAATTATAAAACATGGTTCACTAGGTGATTTAATTCAAGCAAATGGCGCAATTAAAGATATTAAAAAATTTTATAAGAATAGAAAAGTTTTTTTACTTACTGCACAGCCCTATGCAATTTTTATGTCTGAATGTCCTTACATAGATGGTGTTATTATTGATAAAAGATTACCGAGATGGAACTTATTTTATCTAAAAAATCTTAAAAAGAATTTAAGTAAATACGAATTCTCAAAAGTATTTGATTTACAAAATTCAAGAAGAACAAAGTTTTATAAAAGATTTATAATTAAAAATGTAGAATGGTCTTCATCTGAAACCTCATTAGAACCAGGTCAAAAAAAGAGAGAATTTGATAAAGACCCCGTCTTGGATCGCATGGAGGTTCAATTAAACAAAAGTGGGGTTGAAACTGAGTTTGTGAAAAATATAGATTTAAGTTGGGCTGTTGAAGATATTTCAAGACTTATAAAACAGTATGCTAATGACGAATATATTTTATTATTTCCGTTTTGTTCCAGAAAACTTCCTCATAAAAAGTGGCCATATTTTAAGGAACTAATTATAAAATTGAAACAAGTATTTAAAAATAAATATCCAATCTTATTAGCCCCAGGTCCTAATGAAATAGAAGAAGCTAACAATTTAAATGCCAAAGTAGTTTTAGATGGCAAAGATCCAGTAAATATTAAAACTTTAGTAAGTTTAATTTATAAATCAAAATTTATAGTTTCGAATGATACTGGCCCAGCTCACATAGCTTCTCATTTAGATAAAAATGGAATAGTACTATTTGGAAGTCACACAACAGCTAAAAAAGTAAGCATTGAGAATTTTAATTTTAAAGCGATAAGTGTTGAAAATCTTAAAGATCTAGATGTTGATAGCGTTATTAATTCAATAAAGTCTAAATTAAACTAATATATTTTTTAATTATTTTTTCCCATGAAAATTCTTTGGAAAACTCATAGGCATTGTTCCCAAGCTCTTTGTATTTTTCATCAGATAAAATTTTTAATAAAGTTTCGTAAATAGCATTTAGATCATTTCCATTACATAGATATCCTGTTATTCCACTTTTAATCGCATCTCCTTCGCCACCATAAATTCCACCAATAGAAGGTTTGCCATAAGATGCAGCTTCAATGTAGCTTATACCAAATCCCTCAACTGATTTTTTATAAACTACAGATGGCATTACAAAAACGTCTGACTGTTCTAACAATCCTACTTTTTCTTGTTCAGTGGAACTAAAAATTAATTCTACATTTTTTTCTAATCCAAGTTCTATTTTCAACTTTTCAAGATTTCTTTTTTCCTCTCCATCGCCGATTGATACATATTTCAAATTTGGAAACTTTGGCAAAAGATTTTTTATTGTCATCAAAATATTTTGATGACTTTTTCGACCATCTAGTCTAGACACAGTAATTAATTTTGGTGAAGAATTACCAAAAATATTTTTTGAAAATTCTCTGGACTTTTCGTTGACTGTGAGCGGATAATTACATCCTGGATTAATAACAGTTACATCTTTTACTCCTAATTTTAATGCTAATTCTTTTGTGAATTTTGAATTAGCAATTACAAAGTCTGCTTTGTTTAGAGCTTTCACAACTCTTTTATTCAAAGAGGAACCAGCAGGATGATTAATCTCTTTAGAGTGAATTAAACAAAAAGATTTTGATTTTTTTAAAATTTGTAAATCGATATTTTCAATACTCTTCCAATGGTCAAAGAAACATGCTCTAATTTCATTTCCCTCAATAAAATCTTTAACCAAATTAGCTTTTCTATACTTCCTGAAAATCTTAAAGCCTGATACACGCTCAATGCTTAATTTAGAATTTTGATCATAAATTTTTGCATCATCATGATTATCAGCAAAAACCTTCACTGGTCCATGATTTAAAAGAGCGTTAGACAAACCTTCCATTAAGTTTTGCATTCCACCAAGTTCAGGAGGAAAATTTCTAGTAGAAACTAAAAACATTAATTAAACCACTTTATATTGCATCCCATGCTAGGAATTTGTTCCTTTGGACCTGCTTGAGTTTCAGAAATCATTTTCATTGCAACTTTTAAATCACTATCGCCATCTGAAGTTGGTTTTAAATCTTTGAGTTCTCTGAATCTTCCTCGATACTGAAGTTTTAAATCTTTATTATAGCCAAAGAAATCAGGTGTACAAACAGCTCCATACTTTTTTGCGATATCTTGTGTTTCATCAATTAAATAATTTATTTCACCAAAATTATTAGCCTTAGCAAACTTGATCATATTATCAAACGAGTCTTCTGGATAATTTTTAGTATCATTTGACATGATAGCAACAGAATTAATCCCGTCTTTTTTTAATTGATTACAGTCTTTAGCTAAATCTTTAATTATAGCCTTTACGTAAGGACAGTGATTACAAATAAACATTACAAGTGTTGCGTTTTCACCTTTTACGTCATTTAAAGAAATAATTTTATTTTCTATTGATTTTAGTTTGAAATCCTCAGCTTTTTTTCCAAAATCGCAAACTGGTGTCTTTGTTAAAGCCATAATATATTATAAGATAATTAATAATACATTACAGCAAATTTATGATTTACGATGTTAACGGTCATACTCCTAAAATCGATCCAAACAGTTGGGTAGCTTCTAATGCAGTTATTATTGGTAGAGTAGAATTAAAAAAGAATTCTAATATTTGGTTCAATGCAACTTTAAGAGGTGATTTAGAACCAATTATCATTGGTGAAGGTTCAAATATTCAAGATGGTAGCGTTATACATACAGACCCAGGTTGTCCTACAATTGTAGGCAAAGGAGTAACAGTAGGGCACATGGTAATGCTTCATGGATGTGAAATTTCAGATGATTGTATTATTGGAATAGGTTCAACTATTTTAAATAAAGCAAAGATTGGTAAAAACTGTATCATCGGAGCAAACTCACTGGTGACAGAAAATAAAATTATTCCAGACAGATCATTGGTCCTTGGCAGTCCAGGTAAAGTAGTTAGGCAAGTTACAGATGAAGAAATAGAACACATCAAAGAAAACGCTAAAAACTATGTTGAGAATATTAAAAAATATAAAAAATAATTTTATTATTTTGATTTCTTTATTTCTAATTAGTCCTGTTTTAGCAGTGGGTAAACCTTCATCAAAATACGATGGTGCATACACCTTTAGTGATTATTGCAGGGGGAGCAAAAATAGTAATGCGTATGATGGTAGCCAATTTATAATTAAAGATGGAATGGTAACCAATGATAGGGGCGGAGCAGGGAGATGGACTTTAGACGAAAAAAAATCAAGAGTTGACGATAAAGGTAAAATTTATATTAAAGGCGAAAGACGTGGTAATAAAAGCATCATTACTGGCAATTTGAATGATGATGAAAAAAAACATTCTGTTTATCAATTTAAAAGAAAAGTAGGAGGTAAATCACAGTATTATGGAGATAAAAAATACGGAAACCTCAAAATGAAAAGAAAGTATAAAGGAGACAGTGATTATGTTCCTTGTGTTATTAATTTAAAAAGAATTGGAGACGTTCCGAAAAAAGTTGTTTCAAAAGATGATCGGAAAGTAACAGAAATAACTATAACTTCAAAAAATACAAACGATGATTTAACTTTATTAAATGATCAAGGCAAGGATGAAAAAATAAGAGTAGAATTAAGAAATCTTGATTCAATTTCAAACGGATTAATAATTGTAGTTCCTTCAAGCACCCCAAACATGGATGATGAGATTTATTATGAAAAACAAGTAAGTAAATACGGATATGCAACTGCAATAGTATATGGTGCAGAACCAAGATATCAAAAAAAGTTTACTGGATCATACACAAGCTCTATGATTCTTTATGATGCTATAGCAACTATAGAAGAAGTAACAAAACTATATGGAAAAACCAAAGAAGTAATTTTAATTGGATCCTCAACAGGATCATTAGCTATATTTAAAGCAGGCTGGCAAGATTTAAGAGATAAATATCCCTCGATGAATTTAATTACTAAGGGATTTATGATTAATGCTGCTTGTCCAGATATATCGGAAGTTAATTTTAGTGATAAAATTAAGATGTTTGCAATCAATGGGCAACAAGACGAATCAACACCTCCATGGGTCTGTAAGAATTTAAAAGATTCCTCAAAGAATCCTAACTTATATCTTTTAACTTACTCAGGTGGACATCATTTTGAAAGCAGAATGTATCCACCTTCAAGATATGATACTGAAAGTGCACATGCACTGCCAACTTGTTCTTTAAATTATAAATCTAATCTTCACCAGGTTATCAAAAGAAGAGATGGATCAAAGGAATGGAATGGAGAAAATCAAGGATATAAAAAAGATCAAAAAAAATGGTTTGGAGAAAATTGTATAGATAAGGGAACTCTGCAAGGGTACGAAGAGTATGGTGCAAAACAATTTTGGACCGATGTAAAATCCATTATTGTCGATAAAAAAGATGCAAAATCTTTAAAAGGCTACACTGAATAATTTAAGGGACTAACCAAGTAAATTTTTTAGAACCATTTAGATCTAATAAAGCTCTCCTATGACCTTTAGCTGCTAAATAAAGCCACTCAATACTTTTAATTTTACATTTAATTACACAAAAATTTTTGTAGCCTTCTTCACTTTCTTCTTTTGTGAAGTCAAAGTTATCAAACTTATTATCTAACCCTGAGGTAGGTTTTTCAGATTCTGTTCCAGGTCCATTAGTAACCAAGTAACATTTTCTACTGATATGGCCAGTTTTTTCCCAAGATTCTTTTGTAACATCATTGTTGTAATTTACTTCGCACTCAGCCTTAACTCTAAGCTGTATTTTTTCTTCTTTACCATAAAATAAAATAGAGCACTTTGGATTTTTTTTTATTTTTTCAATTTTTGAAGATCTAATATCGCTGTGATACTGAATAAAATTATTTTGTTGATCTGCCTTTCTAAGAACAACAACTCTTCCATCAAGGTCATTATCACTACCACAGATAAACACTGGTGTTCTAAACTCTGACCATCTATCTTTAACTGCTCTAGTTAGCAGATCCCAGATTTTTTTTTCTATCTCTTTTGAATCTTCGTAGTAACTGACTGCTCCTGACACGATTTATTTTCTAAATCTTTTGATTAAGCTAGAAGTATCCCATCTTTGACCACCCATTTTTTGAACTTCAGCATAATATTCATCGATTATTTTCGTGATTGGTAAGGGTGAGTTATTTTTCTTTGCTTCATCCATAGCTATTTTTAAATCTTTTCTCATCCAATCAACAGCAAAACCATAATCAAATTTATCTTCAATCATTGTTTTGTGTCTATTTTCCATTTGCCATGACTGTGCTGCACCTTTTGAAATTACCTCAATAACATCATGCATATTTAATCCGGCATTTATGCCAAAATTAATTGCCTCTGATAAACCTTGCACTAAGCCAGCGATACAAATTTGGTTTACCATCTTAGTTAACTGACCACTCCCAGAGGGACCAAGTAATTTTATCTTTTTACTATAACAATCAATTACTGGCTCAGCTTTTTTATATGGAGCTTCATCTCCTCCAACCATAACGGTTAAAATTCCGCCTTCAGCTCCCGCTTGACCGCCTGAAATTGGTGCATCTAAAAAATCAAAACCCTTTGACTTTGCTTCTTTATATAGTTCTCGTGCAATATTTGCTGAGGCAGTAGTGTTATCAACATAGATTGAACCTTTTTTTGCAGTTTTAAATAAACCTTTATCACCTAGAGTTACCTCTCTTAAATCATTGTCGTTGCCAACACATGTGAAAATAAAATCACAGTCTTTAGCTGCATCCATTGGAGTGTCTGTAATTTTACCTTTATATTCTTTAATCCATTTTTCTGCTTTTGTTTTTGTTCGATTATAAACAGTTACATCGTGACCCGCTTTTGAAATGTAACCTGCCATTGGATAGCCCATCACACCTAAACCTATAAACGCAACTTTACAACTCATAATTAATTACAAAACTCCTTAATTATTTTTTCTCTATTCTCATCTAAATCAGGCACATCTCCCCTTTTTAAACTGTCTGCGTAACTGGACATTTTAATAGGGTTTCCTGCTGCCTTGAAATCTCCAGCCACTTTATGAAATGTATTAATTATCATATTTCTAGCTTTTATTTGTGGATTTTCAACAGCATCTTTAATATTGAAAATTGGTCCACATGGAATTTTATCTTTTTCTAATTTTTGTGTCCAGTCTTTAGTATTTAAAACTTTTAATTTTTTTTCCATAATTATTTTTAATTCATCCATATTTTTGCATCTAAGCGCATTAGTTTTAAATTTTTCATTATTAAACTCTGCTTTCATGTCGAGGGCATTACATAATTTTTCAAATAATTTATCGTTACCAGCAGCAATAATTATATAACTATCTTTAGTTTTAAATGCTTCAAATGGCGCAATAGAGGGATGTCTAGAACCCATAGGCTGAGGGATTTCATTTTTTGATAAATACCTCGCAATAGCGTTTTCTAAAATGGCTATCTGACAATCCAACATCGAAACATCAATAAACATTCCTTTTCCAGTTTTTTCTCTATCATATAATGCTGAATTTATTCCGATAGTAGTAAACAAAGCAGCAGTAATATCACCAATAGAAGTTCCTACTCTTGTTGGCTCAGTCTGAGGATGACCAGTGACACTCATCAACCCTCCCATTCCTTGAACAACCATATCGTAAGCTGGTAATTCTTTAAGTGGTCCAGTTTGCCCAAATCCTGATGCGGATGCATAAATCAGTTTTGGAAATTTGCTACATAAATCTTTCCAGCCCAATCCCCATTTTTCCAAAGTTCCAGGTTTAAAATTTTCAACCAGAACATCTGTTTTATTTAGAATATTCAAAAATATTTTCTTATCCTCTGATTTTTTTAAGTTTAAAGCAATACTTTCTTTTCCTCTATTAAGAGACATGAAATATGCAGAATTTTCTTTTATAAAAGGTCCGAACTTTCTAGAGTCATCCCCTCCATTAGGAGACTCTACTTTAATCACTCTTGCCCCTAAATCTGATAATATCATTGTGCAATATGGACCGACTAAAACCCTAGTTAAATCAAGAACAAGTATATTTTTAAGAGGACCATTCATATTAAAATCTAAAATTAAATTGATCTATATTTATGCTTAAGATAATTCATTATTTAACAATAAAAGTTAACTAAAATCATTAATGATTAAAATTTCGATTAATAAAAAAATTATAATATTTGGTTTTATCTTTACATTTTTTTCAAGTTTTGGACAGAGCTTTTTTTTAGGTTTGTTTAACGCACCAATCAGAAATGAGTTGGGTATAACCCATGGGCAATTTGGAAATATTTATGCAATGGCAACAATTTTTTCTAGCGTTCTATTAATATGGGTAGGAAAAAAAATTGATGAATATCAAATTTTTTATTACTCAATTTTTGTCATAATATTATTATTTTTGTCATCACTTTTTTTTTCTTTTATAAATAGCATCTTCCTTTTAGCTATTGGTATTTTTTTGATGAGATTTTCTGGTCAAGGCTTAATGAGCCATACTTCTACAACTACTATTTCAAGATTTTTTGAAAAATCACGAGGAAAAGCTTTAAGCACAATTTGGTTTGGTCTGTCTTCAGCAGAATTTATTTTGCCAGTTTTTGTTACTTATTTTTTTGTGATTTACTCGTGGAGAACTGTTTGGCAGGGTATTGCAGTAATAATTATCTTATTTCTACCAATTGTAATATTTAATACCATAAGAAGCGTTAAACTTGAGTCTAGAGAAAAAGATCAAAATCCAAAAATAAATTTAAAAATTAAAAGTTGGCGAAGGGTAGAAGTTATTAAAGATTTTAGATTTTATATAGTTTCACTAAACATGCTTGCAATGCCTTGGGTAGCTACTGGTGTATTTG
>CACPNG010000004.1 GCA_902635225.1 uncultured Pelagibacteraceae bacterium
GATAAATTTTTTAATTTTTTCTATTGATGTTAAATTTTTATTTATGTTTTCAATTATAAGTTTAATTTTTTCTTTATTAATTCCTTTTTCACTAACGATTAACGCAACTAAATAATTTTTTTTATCTCCGTAAACAAAAGATTGTTTAATATTTTCATTTAAACATAAAATATTTTCTACTTTACTTGGGGAAATATTATCTCCACCAAGATTTACAATAATATCTTTTTTTCTATCTGTAATTTTTAAATAATTATTACTATCAAGTTCACCTATGTCTCCTGTATGAAGCCATCCATCTTTAATTACTTTTTCTGTTTCTTCTTTTAAATTCCAATATCCCAGCATGATGTTTTCACCCTTAATAAGAATTTCCCCATCTTCTGCTATTCTGACTTTATTAGTCCTAAACGGTGGTCCTACCGATTCGACTTTAACTAAATCGGGTAAATTACAGCTTACAACAGGAGAGGCTTCGGTTAGGCCATATCCTTGTAGTGTGGGTAAACCAACAGCATTTAAAAATTCTCCTATATTTTGATCTAAAGCCCCTCCCCCAGATACGAAGGCTTGCAGATTACCACCAAACTGATTTCTAATTTTTTTTCTTACCAATTTTTCACATAAAAAATTTGTGATTTTTTCACCAAATTTCAATTCCTTTTTTTTGAGTGTTTTTTTACCCAAAATTAAAGTCTGATTTATTAGTTTTCTTTTTAACCCGGATTGCTTCTCAAAATTCATATTTATTTTTGTAAAAAGATTTTGGTAAAATCTAGGAACAGCTGTCATGATTGTTGGTTTTGCAATTCCCATATTAGAAATCAGTTTTTCTAAACTTTCGGCATAAAAAACTTTTGCCCCAACTATGATTTGTATGAATTGAACTGTGTGCTCGTAAGAATGTGATAAAGGTAACCAAGTCAAAAATATTGGATCTTTTTTTTTAGTTAAAATTTCTAGTAACTCAACTGCCCCTTCACAGTTTGACAGAATACCGCCATGACTTAAAACAACTCCTTTAGGATTTCCTGATGTACCTGAGGTGTAAATTATACAAGCAGGCAAACTTCTTTTTAAATCTTTATTTACTATTTTTTCATTTATTTCTTCATTTAAAATTTCTTTGATTAACAAACTATCAGTATCTATTTTTTCAAAAGATATTATTTTCTTAACATCGCTATTAATAAATTTTTTAATCTTATTGAATTGATCTTGATTTGATACAAATATTAATGAAGGCTTACAATCATTTAAAATATATTCATAATCGTTTGCAGAATAAGTTGTAAAAATAGGAACTGAAATACCGCCTGCATTCATAATAGCAATATCGGTCATTAACCAATATGGTCTATTCTCGGAAAGTATTAAACATCTATCACCTTGTTTTATTAACGATTTAATTTTTGCAGTAAGTTTATAAATTCTTTCAGTTACATCTTCCCAATTATATGTTTGTTTGTCAGGTTTAAGCCATTTTAAAAATGGTCTTTTGCCCTCAACTTCTTCTGTCTTTTTAAAGTAAAGTTCAACTAAACTATTTAATTTACTTATATCCATAACTTGGTGGGCGAAGAGAGACTCGAACTCTCAAGGTATTGCTACCACCGGATTTTGAGTCCGGCGCGTCTACCAGTTCCACCATTCGCCCTTTTTTTCTAATAATCTAATTGATTTTTCTTACTATGAGAACAAAAATAATAGAGGTACAAAACATTATTAAAGCGTACGCTGCTGTTGGTACCATGAATACAATTTCATCAAATAACTGTGTTGTTACAAACACTGCTAAAGTTCCGTTTTGTAAGCCACATTCCAATGAAATGCATTTTCTTTGCGCAATTCCTGATGTCCAGAATTTTGCAACATAATATCCAACAAAAATCATAGTCATATTTAAAATGAAAGCTATTAGACCTGCTCTAGTTATATAAGAAACAATCCTATCCCATTCCTCTACCCAAATTGCAATAAATACTATTAAGAATAAAATTACTGATAATCTTTGAATAATTAGAGTTTTGGAAATAATAAAATTAGTCATTAAACTTCTTACAATCATTCCAAAAATAACAGGAACAGTTACTACAAAAAACATTTTCAATGCTATATTAAGCATTGATATATTTTTTGCTGTTTCAATCCCTAAATATGCAGCCGAATTAAAGACTATAAATGGAACAATCAAAATACTTAATAAACTTACAATCGCTGTCAAACTGACTGATAGAGCAACATCTCCATCGGCAAACTTAGTAAGAATATTTGAGGTTACTCCTCCTGGTGCTGCAGCTATTACCATAACTCCTAAAGCTATTTCTGGTGGAAGTGAAATAATATTAATTAAAATAAAAGCAATTATTGGAAGCAAAATAACCTGACATACAAAACCTACTAAGAAGTCTCTTGGATTTTTTAAGACCCTTGTAAAATCCCCAATCGTTAAGCCAAGACCTAAACCGAACATTATTATGGCAAGACAAACGGGTGCTATCGTAGTTACGATTTCCATAATTTTATAAGCTCCTATTCTACTTTAAAGGAAGAGTTTTTCATGAGGTCGAAAATTACAGTTACAAAACCAGATTTATGCTTTTGGTTATGCATGTAGTTTTCTTCAAAGGATTTGATATTTTTAGGAGATGGTAAAAGCATATATTCAAGCTTTTTATTTTTTGTAACTAATTTTTGCTTAACAAGATATTTTAATTTTCTAATTACTGTAGCTCTTGGGATATTTGAAATTTCAGATATAGAAGATGCATTTATTCCATTTTTAGGAGTATGTCTTAAAAGATGCAAATATAAGTCTGCATAAGTTCTTGGGTCCTCTACAACTCTATTTTTTACTTGTTTTGAATAATCGGTAAATTGAGAAATACCTATTGCGCCCCATACATTCCACGTTTCTAAATCACCATAAAAAGATCTATGCCTGACTAAAAATGGAATTTGGAGCCTAAACCAATGTTGCCAGCAAATTGTAAAATATTTATCAATAAATGCCTCTATTTCTTCTTTTGAAAATGCTCTACCAAACCATGATTCCTTTGCAAGAATTTGACTAGTCTTTTCTAAAAAACTAGCCATGAATCTTTTTGAATTAGCTGGTCTTTGAAGTTCTGTTATCTTTCTATTAAAGAAAATTGATTTTCCTTTTCTATATATAATATTTTGATTTTGTAAAAAATTTACTTTTCTTCTTATAGTTTCCTTCGGAATATTTAATTCTTTTGAAATTTCAATTAAGTTAATTTTATCAATCAAAAGTTCGTTTTTATCGTAAAATTCTGTATAGGATAAATACTGAAAACGATCTGAATATTTTCGAAATACAGTATTGATTAAATAAACTAAAATTAAGTAACTATCATAATCTTTAAAGGTATTATAAGCGTTATTACACCATGCTTGCTGCAATTTAAACCACAAAGTAACCGTTTCATTAGAATGACTGGATAAAACATCATAAACCTCATCAGAATTTAAAGTATTAAAAATTTTATTTTCAAAAGATGGTTCTTTTTTTAAAGGCTCGAAAATTTTCACAGTTTTTAGATCTATTGGTTTAGACATTTATTTTTTCCAAGTTACACTTTGATTAATTAAAATAGCCATCAAAATCCAAATAATAAATGTTCCCTCCGGTGAAAAACCGTAATCAGCACCAAACATTCCTGCAACTATAACGATTGAATAAATAGCAACTGTAGATAATATTAAACTTGCCAGATACCTTAGGATTGTGCATTTTAAATTCATGATTTTAAAAAAATTATACGATAGATGCGTTGAGCTTGCCAGACATAAATTTTCAAAGCCTTTATTAGGTTTTGTAGCATTTATCGAAAGTTTCTTTTTTCCAGTTCCACCTGACTTAATGATTGTTCCAATGGTAGTAGCAAAAAGAGAAGATTATCTTAAGATATTTCTTATCGCTACGACCGGCTCTGTTTTAGGAGGATTATTTGGATATATGCTTGGAGTTTTCTTTTTAGATGCATCGATGGTCATTATTGAATTTTATGGTTACGAGGAGAAAGTTTTTGAAATGCAAGATAAGATGTCTACAAAAGGTGGTTTTTTAGCATGGCTTGGAATTATGTTTTTAGCTGGCTTTACCCCACTTCCTTTTAAAGTTTTTACTATTACTAGTGGAGTGATCGCCTATAATCTTTCAGTATTTTTCTTTATATGTTTATTTACTAGAGGACTAAGATTTTTCTTAGTTTCTTACTTAACATTTCTTTTCGGCAAAAAATTTGGTGATTTCATCGAGAAAAGAGGTGCGCTATGGTTTACTTTAACTGGAATTTTTATTGTGGTTTTAGCCGTCGTCCTTTATATAATTTTCATCTAATGTTGGGTAACAATAAGTTAATTTTAAACAGTATTTTAGCTTTAAGTATTTTATCTTTGGCTATAGCTTATTTTATTCAATACGTATTAGGACATGAACCTTGTAATTTATGCCTGATTGAGAGAATTCCTTATTTAGCTTCTTTGATACTTATTTCTTTAATATTTATAATCAACAAATTTGAAAAAGTAATTAGTGGTATTGTGCTATTATTTTTTATTTTTGGTTCAGTAGTTTCTTTTTACCATGTAGGGATTGAAGAAGGATTTTTTAACGAATCTTTTGTGTGCGATTTGGGTTCATCTAATGTAAATATGTCTAAAGAAGATTTGTTAAAACAACTTCAGAATAAAACTCCGATAAGCTGTAAAGACGTAACTTTTAGGTTTTTCGGACTTTCTCTTGCTACAATAAATACAGTTATATCGATAATATTAAGTGGTATTATGATTAAAGTAATTAATAATTATGGAAAAAACTAATAAAAAAACTTTAGAGGAAATCATAAGAGTAGATCATGCTGGAGAACGGGGTGCTATAAAAATTTACGAAGGCCAGCTACTTGCTCTAAAAACTTTCAAACAAAATGCTTCTTTAAAAAGAAAGATTGAAGAAATGAAAGAACATGAAAGAGAGCATTACGAATACTTTGATAACGAAATCAAAAAAAGAAATATACAGCCAACTAAACTTTTGCCTCTGTGGGATTTAATGGGAGTTACTTTAGGTTTTGGAACAGCTATGCTTGGTGAAAAAGCGGCTATGTTATGTACTGCTTCAGTTGAAGAGGTAATTGATGGTCATTATAAAGATCAAACATATAAACTTGGAAAAGATGAGGAAGAGTTAAAAAAGAAAATTATGAAGTTTAGACAAGATGAACTCGATCATAAAGATATAGCTTATGATAATGGTGCAACAAAAAAAGGCTTATTTAGTGTTTTAGATAAAGTTATCAAAACTTCATCAAGAATAGCTATTACGATTTCTGAAAAAATTTAATTAAGGTTCTAATTCAATATCCCAATATAGATAATCCATCCAGCTTTCGTGTAGAAAATTTGGTGGAAAGTTTCTACCATTTCTGTGTAGATCTTCCACAGTTGGCGCGTAAGGTTTATTGGTTAATTTTAAATCACAATCCTTATAAAGTTTTCCACCTTTTTTAACGTTACAACTTGAGCAAGCTGTAACTACGTTGTTCCAGTCTGTAAGACCGCCTTTGGATTTTGGAAGAAGATGATCAAAAGTTAAATCTCTTTTATCTCCACAATATTGGCAAGCAAATTTGTCTCTCAAAAAAACATTAAATCTCGTAAAGTTAGGATTTTTTGATGGTTGTATAAAATTTTTTAAAGCTATCACGCTCGGTAAATTCATTTCAAAAGATGGACTCCTAATTTTTCTTTTGTAATTTGAAACGATACTTACTCTATCTAAAAAAACTGATTTAACTGCATCTTGCCAGCACCATATTGAAAGGGGATAATAACTTAAAGGTCTAAAATCAGCATTGAGAACCAATGCTGGACATTTTTCTAACGGAACTTTCTCTGCAGAAGAAATAATCATAATTAAAGCTAACTGATAAGAAAAATTTTATCAAGTAATAATTATGTATCAGGTAAAATAGTTATTAATTAAAATGTTTTTTAATAAATTGTAGACCCAAACTTGACCCTTCAGTGGGTATACGATGTTCACAGTGTTTAAATATTTTTGTTTCAATTTCGTAATTATTTTTTCCAAAAAAATCTTTTGCCTCTAATAGTGATTCTACTGGGACTACTTGATCAAGATCTCCATGCATCAAGATTATATTAGGTCTAGAAACTATATTTTTAGAGAGATGTTCTGTACTTATAATTCTACCCGAATAACCTATGATGGAATTTATAGTATCTTTTCTCTTTATTCCAGTTTGTAAAGTTATCATACATCCCTGGCTAAAGCCTCCAATAATAATTTCATTAGCTTTTAAATCATATTTTACCTTAACTTCATCTATTAATTTATTGAGTTTGTTCTCAGCTACTAAAGATTTTGATAAAATCTGTTCAGGAGTTTGATCCATTAAGTCAAACCATTGGAACCCTGTTGGGCTTGCTGCACATTTTTCAGGAGCGTCTGGACAAATTATAATAGTGTCTGGCAAATGTGCTCTCCAATAATTGGCTAAAATTGAAATATCTTTTCCGTCTCCACCATAGCCATGGCAAAGAATTACTGCATTCTTTGGTTTTTCTTTAGAAAGAGGCTCTAAAATAATTGTATTTAATGAAAAGGTCATATAGATAAATTACCAATGTCAGAATTTTTATTTAACTTTATAGGTTTCACTTTATTAGGTGCTGTGGCCATAGTTTTAATAATGGGTATTTATACTTTATTTAAAGGTGGAAGTACTAGTAAAAAATATTCAAATAAACTTATGCAGTTAAGAGTATTATTACAATTTATTGCAATTATAGTTTTAGTTTTGCTTGCTTATTTTTTTAAAGACTAAATATGTTTTCTTAAAAGATTAATAAATTCCTCGCTTACAAAATCGATTTCACCGATCACTTTTCCGAATTCCTTACCTTCTTTATTAATTAATATGCTTGTAGGTAAGCCTCTTAATTTGAAGCCTTTGACTAGTCTTAACTCAGGATCATAATAAGTTTTAAGATCTTTCACTCCTATATCTTTGAAAAATTTATCTACTTTTATATTATTTGGTTTTTCCATATTTACTGCAAAAATGTCAATTTCTGGTAATTTGGTACCTAATTTTTCTAAAGAGGGCATTTCTTTTCGACAAGGTGCACACCACGTGGCCCAAAAATTAATTATCATGATCTTGCCTCTTTTGTTAATTAAATCAACGTCTTGAAGATTTGAGTCTTTAAATCTTAGTTCGCTAATAATTTGGGGTTTTTCATAAATAATAACGTTTTTTGAAAAATCTTCTGCTCCAATAAGATTTTGGCTAAGAAGAGATAGAACTATTATGTGAATATAGATTTTAAAAGATTTACTAATTTTCATATTAATTTAAATTGTAAATAACATAGCAAAATGAAAAATAAAACTGTTTGGGCGAATAGACTAAAGGGAAAGACATCACTTTCTTTTCAAAAAATAGGCTCATCAATAGGTGTAGATAAAAGACTTTATGAGCAAGATATAGCTGCGTCAATTATTCATGCCAAAATGCTCGTTAAACAAAAGATTATTAGTAGCAAAGAAGGATCTAAAATAATCAATGGTCTTAAAAAAATTAAATCGCAGATTGATAAAGGAAAGTTTCAATTTCAAGAAAAATTTGAAGATATTCATTTAAATATAGAAAAAAAATTATTTGAATTAATTGGTGCTTCAGCAGGCATTTTACACACAGCGAGATCAAGAAATGATCAAGTTGTTACAGATTTTAAATTATGGATTAAAAAATCATCAAAAGAAACTATAGCTAACATTAACTCTTTAATGAAAATTTTTATCAAAAAAGCAGAGAAAAATGTTGATACTGTTATGCCAGGCTTAACACATCTTAAGAATGCTCAACCCATTTCATTTGCACATTATCTTCTGTCTTACTTTGAAATGCTTAAAAGAGATAAAAAAAGATTCGAAAATAATATAAAACTTTTAGATGAGTGCCCATTAGGTTCAGCCGCACTAGCTGGAACTTCGTATAAAATTGATAGAAATTATACTTCAAGACAACTTGGTTTTAAGAAACCAACTGATAATTCAATAGACTCTGTTGCTGACAGAGACTTTGCAGTAGATTTTTTATATGCCTCTGCTTTATGTGCAATGCATTTATCTAGATTAGCTGAAGATTTTATAATTTTTAATTCAAATGCATTTAATTTAATTTCATTTGATGACAGTATGTTGACTGGTTCATCGATAATGCCACAAAAGAAAAATCCTGACCCTGCTGAATTAATCAGAGGTAAAGTTGGTTTGAACTATGGTAATTTAAATTCGATTCTTACTATAATGAAGGGACTTCCTATGTCTTATTTTAAAGATCTTCAGGATGATAAAAAACTTGTCTTTAATGGATTTGATACTTTAAATGACTCTTTGGTTTTAAGTATTGAGTTAGTGAATTCAATAAAGCCGAATAAAAAAAATATGCTAAAAATGGCTAATGAAGGTTTTACCACGGCTACTGATTTTGCTGATTATTTGGTAAAGGAAAAGAAACTCACTTTTAGAGAGTCTTATGCTGTTGCGGCAAAATTAGTGAATTACGCTGAAAAGAAAAATAAATTATTATCTGAGTTATCTTTACAAGAATTAATGAAAATTTACAAAAATTTAGACAAAAATGTATTAAAAATATTTGATGTAAATAATTCTATGAACTCAAAAAAATCCTATGGAGGAACTTCTACTGCTAATGTTAAAAAAATGATTAAAAAATATAAAAAGGAGGTAAAATGAAAATATTAGTATTAATTTGTATAATAATTTTAACTCTATCTGGATGCGGAAAGAAATCAGAACCAAAGTATCAAGGAAAATTTAATCATACTCAAATAATTTTATAATCTTATGCAAAATTTAAGATATGAGGGTAAAAATTTATTTCTGGAGCGAGTATCTATCCAGAATTTTTTAAAGAAAAATAAAACTCCCTTTTATATTTATTCTGAAAATCAAATAGTTTCTAATTATTTAAATTTTGTAAAAACATTTAAAAAAACTAATCCTTTAATATGTTTTGCTGCAAAATCTAATAGCAATACAAATATTTTAAGAATTTTAGGTAAACTTGGTGCTGGAGCTGATGTTGTGTCTGGCGGAGAACTATTAAAGGCTCTTAAAGCAGGCATTAAACCAAAAAAAATTGTTTTTTCGGGCGTTGGTAAGTCTGAGGATGAGTTAAAAATAGCAATTAATAAAAAAATTTTATTAATCAACTGTGAGTCTGAGAGTGAAGCGAAATTAGTTAACAAATTAGGAAAAAATTTAAGAAAAAAAGTTTCAATTGGCTTTAGGTTAAATCCTAATGTCGATGCAAAAACACATAAAAATATATCTACTGGTAAAGCAGATAATAAATTTGGTTTATCAATAAAAAATTTTAAGTCTTTTCTAGGAGAGATAAATAAATTTAAAAATATAAAACTTGAGGCATTAAGTGTTCATATAGGAAGCCAAATTTTAAATGATGGGCCCTTTAAAAAGACACTTAATGTAATGAATAAATTAATTAAGGAGCTAAAATTAAATTTAAAGTATGTCGATTTAGGTGGAGGTTTTGGAATTAATTATAGTGATAGTGAAAAACCAATAAATTTAAATAATTACTCAAAATTAGTAAATAATTTTGCAACAAAACTTAACTGTAAAATTATTTTTGAACCTGGTAGATCCATTATTGGAAATACCGGCTTACTTATCAGTAAAGTTCAATTTATAAAGAAGGGGGTAAATAAAAACTTTATAATTTTAGATGCTGGAATGAACGATTTTATGCGACCAGCTCTATACGATGCATTCCATAAAATTATACCTATAACTAAAAATTCATCCAAAATGAAAAGCACAATTGAATTTGTAGGGCCAATATGCGAAAGTACTTGTAAATTTGGAGTTTATAGAAAATATCAAAAATTAATTGAGAATGACTTTGTGGCAATTACAAATGTTGGTGCGTATGGCTCTTCATTATCATCAAATTATAATACAAGACCTTTAATCGCTGAAATTTTAATCAATAAAAATAAATTTAAATACATTAGAAAAAAACAAAATTTACAAAAATTGATTAATTCTTAATGCAATTTATCAAATCTTTAATTTTTAATATTTTCCTATATTTAGGACTTATTCTAATTTTTGTATTAGCAATACCTACATTAATTCTTCCAGAAAAATTTACCATTTTTTTTGGAAGGTTATCAGCAAAATATATTGTTTTAATTTTAAAACTTGTAATGAATACTAAAGTAATTTTTCATGGTGAAGAAAATTTAAAAAAAGTTGATCAATTTTTTGTTGCCTCCGCCCATCAATCAATGTTTGAAACTTTTGCATTACAAATTCCGCTGGATGGTCCAGTTTTTATTTTAAAAAAAGAACTTTTAAATATACCTTTGTTTGGTTGGTATTTAAGAAAAATTGGTTCTATAGCAATCATTAGAGAAACTACCACTAAAGAAAATTTAAATTTTTTTGATAAAATAAAAGAAAGATTAAAGAAAAATAAAAGACCACTTTTAATATTTCCTCAGGGGACAAGAGTAAAATTAGACGATCAGCCTCCTTTTAAAAAAGGAGTTGGTCGGATATATAAAGCATTGAATTTACCTTGTATTCCAGTTGCATTGAATACAGGACAGGTTTGGCCGAAAAATAGTTTTATGAAATTTTCAGGTGATATTCATATTTCATTTCTAGACCCTATTATGCCTGGTAAGGATAATGATGAATTTATAAAAGAAATTGAAAACAAAATTTATTCTGAAATAAAAAAATATTATTAATTATTTTCTTCCAAAGTCTGCTTTATCTGTATCCTGCCCAGCCTCAATAATTTCTTTTCTTACTTTTTTAGTTGACGAAAATATTTCTAGAAGTTTTTCACTGTCTTTATTTTTAATAGCACTTTTAATATCTTCGAGATTTTTTGAATAATTATCTAAAACTTTCAATATATTTTCACTGTTATCAATAAAAATATCTTTCCACATCAAAGGATCTGAAGCAGCAATTCTAGTAAAATCTCTTAATCCCCCAGCACTATATTGAATAACATCATTTTTAAATTTGTCCTCATTATTAATTGCAGTTCTAACAATACTGTATGCAACTGCATGTGGAAGATGACTTGTTAAAGACAAAACATAATCATGGTCTTCAAATGACATGATTTTAACTTTACTTCCTAATTTGGACCAAAATTTTTCTAGGTTTTCTATTTTATCTTTAGAAACCTGGTTGTCAGCTGAAAGAATGCACCATCTATTTTTAAATAAACTTGAAAATCCTGCAGCAGGTCCGCTATATTCTGTTCCAGCTATTGGGTGTGAAGCTATCCAGCTAATATTTTTAAGACCTAAATTGTTTACAATTTTGTTTACTTCTTTTTTAGTCGAACCAGTATCAGTAAGAATAGATCCTTCCTTTAAGTTTGATTTAATAGAAAGCAAAATTTCTTTGTAACTGCTTAATGGTGCAGAAATTATTATCAGGTCTGCATCTTTTGCTGACTCCGTCACATTAAAACAAATATCAGCTGTAAAATTTTTTTTTAAATATTCTATGACTTTGTTTGACTTATCGTAAACACTTATTTTTGTAGCTAATTTTTGTTCCTGCGTTGCTCTCAGAATTGAGGAGCCAATCAATCCGCAGCCTATGATACTTATTTTACCGAACATTTAAAATTTTTCTCATTTTTTTCATTAATGTAATATTTTCTGATGTTGTCCCAATGGTTATGCGTAAAGAATTTTTAATTCCATAAACATCCATTTTACGGACCAGTATTCCCGATTTTGCAAGTAATCTAAATACTCTAGCAGAATTTATTTTAGTTTTATCAAATTTTACCAATAAGAAATTAGTAAAACTTTTATTTGTTTCTATTCTCATTTTTTTGAACTCAGAATACATTTTTTTAGTCCATTTATTTACGTGTTTAATTTCTTTATTCAACCATGGACTATCTTTTACAGCAGCAGAAGCTGCAAACAAAGCTGGTCTGCTAACATTAAATGGTGGCTTAACCTTATTTAATGCGGAAATAATTTCTTTTGATCCATATCCCCAGCCCACTCTGAGACCTGCTAAACCATATATTTTTGAAAAAGTTCTTGTCATAACTACATTTTTAAAATTTGTAAAAGTTTTTAAACCAGACAAATAATCTTTATTTTGCACATACTCAAAATAAGCATCATCTACTACTAACAAGATATCACTCCTTAGTTTTTTTCTTAAAAAGAGTAATTCTTTCTTTGGAATATATGTTCCAGTTGGATTATTTGGGTTAGCTAGGAAAACTATTTTAGTTTTTCTTGTAACTTTTTTGAGTATATCTTTAGTTGAAACAGTAAAATTATTCTCTTTAGAATAAATAACTTTTGCTCCATTCATTCTACTGTAAATTCTGTAAATTATAAAACTAAACTTAGGGACTATAACTTCATCTCCCTTCTTTAGGAACGATTTACATATAAGTTCAAAAATTTGATCAGATCCTGATCCTAAGATTACTCTATTTTTATCAATCTTAAACTTCTTAGCTAGCGTATTTCTTAAAAAGTTTCCATCGGAGTCAGGGTATCTTGCAAAGTTTTTTGAAACTTCTAAGTATTGTTTTCTTGCTTTCGGGCTAGGGCCAAGAGCAGACTCATTTGCAGATAATTTTATCTTTGCTAGTTTACTCTTGAATAAGCTCATTCCAGCAACATATTTCTCTGCAACAATGTTATTTGGTTTCGGAAATCTCATTAAATTAATGTATTATCTAAATTGTTTAAGTTTTTCTATAGCTCTTTATCGTATATAAAATTGACAAGTTTGTGATGATTTAGTAAACATTAATCGCGCTGATTTAACCATATTGCAAGCGCATAATAAATGTAGCTAAAAAGGGGATGCCCAGTTTAGCTGGGCTTTTTTTTTGGATGAATATAAAACTTGATAATATAAAGAAACTAGACGTTGCTAAACCGCTTAAACTAGACTGCGGAAAAACTATAAAAGATTTTCCTCTCGCTTACGAGACTTACGGAAAATTGAATAATAACAAAGATAACGCAATACTTGTGTTTCATGCATTGACTGGAGATCAGTTCGTGACTGGAACTAATCCTATTACTAATAAAGAAGGTTGGTGGGTAACTGCAGTAGGTCCTGGTAAAGCAATAGATACAAATAAATATTTTGTAATCTGTGCTAACGTAATTGGAGGTTGTATGGGATCATTAGGACCAAAAAATATTAATCCAGATACAAAAAAACCTTATGGTTTAGATTTTCCAGTAATAACGATTAAAGATATGGTTAGAGCTCAAGAGTCTTTACTTGAACATCTTGGAATTAAAAAACTTTTGTGTGCGACAGGTGGGTCAATGGGAGGTATGCAGTTATTACAGTTCTGCGCAACATTTCCTGATAAAGCTTTTTCGGCTATTCCTATCGCCTGTAGTTCAAGCCATAGCGCTCAGAATATTGCTTTAAATGAATTAGCACGACAAGCAATAATGGCTGACCCTATATGGGATAATGGAAAATATGTAACTAAAAATGTACAACCAAAAAATGGTTTAGCAGTTGCAAGAATGGTTGGACATATAAGTTATTTATCTGAAAAAGGTATGCAGGAAAAATTTGGAAGAAAATTACAAGAAAAAGCAAATTATGAATTTAGTTTCAATGCGGATTTCCAAGTTGAAAGTTATTTAAGACATCAAGGTTATGCATTTGTAGAAAGGTTTGATGCAAATTCTATACTTTATATTACTAGAGCAATGGATTATTTTGATCTCTCTAAGCAATTTAAAGGTGGTATGATCGAAGCTTTTAAAAAACAAAATACAAAATTTTTAGTGATATCGTTCTCATCTGACTGGCTTTATACAACTAAAGAAAATAAAGACATTGTAATTGCGTTAAATGCATCTGGTGCTGATGTATCTTATTCAGAAATCATTACAGATAAAGGGCATGATTCCTTCTTATTAAATGAACCAGAATTTTTAAAAACTCTTAAGGGTTTTATAGACTCGATGTACGAAAAATTTAAAAATGAAAAAAGAATTTAATGTAATTGCTGATTTACTACCTAACAATACTAGAGTTTTAGATGTTGGCTGTGGAGACGGATCTCTAATGAACTTGCTTAAAGAAGAAAAAAATATAGAAGTTCGTGGACTAGAGCTTAATCAAGATAATGTGCAACAGTGTATTCATAAGGGATTACCGGTTATACAAGGGAATGCAGAAACTGAACTTCATCAATTTCCCAACCAATCTTTTGACTATGTCATTCTAAGCCAAACGTTACAAGCCTTCTATAAGCCGGAGGAAGTTTTAAGAAATCTTTTGAGAATAGGAAAATCAGTAATTGTTTCAATCCCGAATTTTGGATTCTGGAAAGTAAGAATTAAGCTTCTTATTTTTGGGGAAATGCCAGTTACAAAAACTCTACCGAATACTTGGTATAACACTCCTAATTTGCATATGTGTACAATTAAAGATTTATTCAAGTTTTGCGAAGAGAAAAATATTAATATTAAAAAAGTTATCGGGGTTAACGAGAATTCAACCTCAATAATAAAAAAAAGAAATTTAGAAATAAAAAATCTTTTTTCAAAATTAGGGATTTTCTTAATAGGATAAATGATTGTAGAAATTATTCCATGTTTAAGTGATAATTATAGTTATGTAATTCGTGAAAAAGAGACAAACACTATATCAATAGTGGATCCCTCTGAATTTGAGGCTTGTGATAAAATATTAAATAAGTACAAAAAGTTAGATTTTATTTTAAATACTCATCATCATATTGATCATGTAGGTGCAAACTTAAAGCTTAAAAAGAAATATAATTCAAAAATTTTAGGTTCAAATTCAGATAAAGATCGTATTCCTGGCATAGATATATTTCTTATAGAAAATCAAAAACAAAAAATTGGGAATTTGGAATTTGAGGTAATTTTTATTCCAGGTCATACTAAAGGCCATATTGCATTTTTCTTTAGAAAAGAAAAAATTGCTTTTACTGGAGATACATTGTTTTCATTAGGATGCGGCAGAATTTTTGAAGGAACCTATAAAGAAATGTTTAATTCTCTAAATAAGATTAAAAACCTACCGCTTGAAACAAAAATCTATTGTGGACATGAATACACAAAATCAAATTTAAATTTCTGTTTAGCCTACGACCCAGAAAATATCCATTTAAGAGAGAAAGAAATTGATATTCAAAAAAAATTAGATTCTAATGAACCAACTATTCCATCAACTTTAAGTGATGAAATTAAAACAAATATTTTCTTGAGGTGCGGTGATCCTGATATAAAATATAATTTAGGCCTCAAAGATTCATCTGAAATTGAAGTTTTTTCAAAATTACGAGATTTAAAGGATGCTTTCTAACTTCAATAATCTTGACTTACAAGCATTGAAGGCTATATTGCCTAAAAATTAAAAAAAAAACTTTTATGTCATTTGCTATAATTGAAACAGGTGGAAAACAGTACAAAGTATCTGCAAGCAAAATACTAGAAATTGAAAAACTTAATGCTAAAGCTGGTGAGACTGTTAAATTCAATAATGTATTACTCTTAAATGATAACAAAACTACAGAGGTTGGAAGTCCTAAAGTTGAAGGGGCTACAGTAGAAGCAAAACTTTTGGAAAATAACAAAGATAGAACTGTAATAATTTTTCATAAAAGAAGGAGAAAACACTCAAGAAAAAGGAATGGCCATAGACAACGTCATTCTAAAATACAAATAACAAAAATTTTGGCTAAAGGTGGCAAAGTTATAAGTGAAGCTAAAATAGTTGAAAAAAATAAGCCTATTAAAGAAGAAAAAAAAGTTGTAAAAAAGATTACAAAAAAATAGGAAATTGAATGGCAACAAAAAAAGCAGGTGGATCATCGAAAAACGGCCGAGACAGTAAAGGTAGGCGCCTTGGTGTAAAAAAATATGGTGACCAAATAGTTATACCTGGAAACATCATAGTAAGACAAAGAGGGACTAAAATTCATCCTGGTGATAATGTTGGCATGGGCAAAGACCATTCGATTTTTTCTTTGGTCAAAGGAAAAGTAAAATTCAAAAAATCTAAATTAAACAGAACTTTTGTTTCTGTGATCCCCAATTAAATCTATATAAATAATTTAAGTTATTTATATTATAATAAGTATGAAATTTTTAGATCAAGCAAAGATTTATATTAAAGCCGGAAACGGTGGATCAGGTTCTGCAAGCTTCAGAAGAGAAAAATTTGTAGAATATGGTGGCCCAGATGGTGGTGATGGTGGAGACGGTGGATCTATAATCGTTCAATCTGACAGAAATCTAAATACATTAATTGATTTCAGATATGCTCAACATTTTAAAGCTCAACATGGAAAAGCTGGTAGTAAAAGAAATAAGACTGGTGCGAATGGAGAAGATTTGATTTTAAAAGTTCCATTGGGAACTCAAATATATGAAGAGGATAATAATACACTAATTTATGATTTCACAAAAAATAAAGAAAAATACCTTGTAGCATCAGGTGGCAAAGGCGGACTCGGTAACGTAAGATTTAAAAGTTCAACAAACAGAGCGCCAAGAAAAAAAACTAATGGAAAATTAGGTGAAGAATTTTGGATATGGCTTCAATTAAAAGTAATTGCTGATATTGGAATTATTGGTAAGCCAAACGCTGGTAAATCTAGTTTGCTTGCGGCGTTAACAAGAGCTAAGCCAAAAATAGCAAACTATCCTTTTACAACAATAAATCCAAATTTAGGAGTTTCTTACTACGGAGGGAAAGAGATAACTTTAGCGGATATTCCTGGTTTAGTGGAAGGTGCACACAAAGGTGTTGGTCTTGGGGATAAATTCTTGAGACATATAGAAAGATGTAAAATTTTACTTCACCTAATTGATTTATCAGAAAACGACTTATTAAATTCTTATAAAAAAATTAAATTAGAATTATCTAATTATGATAAAGATTTAATAAAAAAGAAAGAAATTATTTTTTTTAATAAATCAGACTTATTAGATGTTAGTGAAATAAATGATAAATTAAAAGAATTTAAAAAAAAAATTAAAACTGAATATGAAGTTGTCTCTGTTTATTCTAGTAAGGATATTCAAAAAGTAAAAAAATTATTGATTAAATATGCTAATTAAAAATGCAAATAAAATAGTATTAAAACTTGGATCCGCGACTGTAATTGACGGTAAAGGTGTTTTTAAAAAAAAGTGGGTAACTTCTCTTATTAAGGATATTAAAAAATACGGAAAAGGAAAAAACTTTGTAATTGTTTCTTCAGGTGCAATTGCTCTTGGACAAAAATATCTAAATGGTAAAAAAAGGAAAATTAAGCTAGAAATGAGTCAGGCTATTGCAGCAGTTGGACAAATTCATCTAGCAGGTGAATTTCAAAAACTGTTTAATAAATATAAAATTAAAACTGGTCAAATTTTAATTAGTCCGGATGACACCGAACAAAGAAGAAGAGCTATTAATGTAAGAAGAACATTTGATAATTTGTTTAAACTTAAGGCTATCCCTGTTGTTAATGAAAATGACTCAACAGCAACTAGTGAAATAAAATATGGAGATAATGATAGGCTGGCTGCAAGAGTAGCTCAAATCATTGGGGCTGATATACTAATTTTGTTTTCTGATGTAGATGGATTATATGATAAATCAAAGGGAAAAAAAATTGTAAGAGAAGTAACTTCAATTAATGAAAAGATTATATCAATGATAGATAATAAGAAAAATAAATTTGGTTCAGGAGGTATTGCTACAAAGTTGGATGCTGCTAAAATTTGTATGAATTCAGGTAGTCATATGTTTATTGCAAATGGTAATGTAAACAATCCGATTTCAAATATGATTAAAAATAAAAAATATACCCATTTCTTACCAAAAATTTCTACTTTGGACGCAAGAAAGAAATGGATTATTGGTTCTCTAAATTACAATGGAACTATTTATATTGATAATGGAGCCGCTAGGGCTTTATCAAATGGCAAAAGCTTGCTCGCGGCTGGTATAACTAATATTAATGGAAATTTCAAAAAAGGAGAAAATGTAATAATTTTAGATCAAAATAATAATCAACTAGCTCGAGGACTATCATCATTTAGCTCAACAGAAATAGATAAAATTAAAGGCAAACAAAGCAAAGAGATAGAATCAATTCTCGGTTATCTAAGTAAAACTGAGGTTATTCATAAAGATGATATGGTATTGTTATAAATGAATTATTTAAAATCAGTAGGAAAAAATGCGAAAAAGGCCTTTGAAGATTTAAAAAAAGTTAAGCACAAAAAGATAAAAAAAGTTTTAGACAATTACAATCAATCTCTTTTAAAAAATACCAATAAGATAATCAGAGAAAATTTAAAAGATGTAAAAAATGTAAAAAGAAAACATTTAGTTGATAGACTAATTTTAAATAAAAAGAGAATAGAAGGTATTAGATACTCAATAAATGAAATAGCAAAGTTTAAAGATCCAGTTGGAAGAGTTTTGGAAACATGGCGAAGACCAAATAATTTGACTATAAAAAAAGTAACAACTCCAATCGGAGTTATAGGCGTAATATATGAAAGTAGACCTAATGTAACTGCTGATGTTGCGGCATTATGTTTAAAATCAGGAAACTGTTCTATTTTAAGAGGTGGGTCTGAAGCTTTTAATTCAAATAGAATATTAGCTAATTTATTTAGGCATAATCTGCGAAAAAATAGTATTAATCAAAACTGTGTTCAGTTTATTGAAAATAAAGATAGAAAAATAGTAGATTACTTATTATCAAAAATGAGTTCATACATCGATGTAATAGTGCCAAGAGGAGGGAAAGGACTTGTAGAAAAAGTACAAAAATTTTCTAACGTACATGTGATTGGACATCTTGAAGGTTTATGCCATATTTATGTTGAGAGGACTGCAAATATTAAAATGGCGAGAGATTTGATTATTAATGCAAAAATGAGAAGAACAAGTATTTGCGGTGCAGTTGAAACACTTCTGATCGAGGAAAAAGCTTTAAAATCACATGCTAAAGAAATAATAAATGCTCTTTTAAATTCAGGCTGCGAAGTAAGAGCTGATAAAAAAGTTAACAAAATTTTTAAAGGAAAATTAAAAAAAACTACTGAGAAAGATTGGAAAACAGAATACCTGGATGCAATTATATCAATTAAAGCAGTTAAAAATGTAAAAGTTGCTGTTCAGCATATTTTAAAATATGGCACGATGCACACAGATAGTATTATTACTTATAACAAAAAAAACGCAGAAATTTTTTTAAATAGAGTAAATAGCTCAATAGCTATGCATAATGTTTCAACTCAATTTGCTGACGGTGGTGAATTCGGTTTTGGGGGTGAAATTGGTATTTCTACTAATAAACTTCCACCTAGAGGTCCTGTAGGAATAAATCAATTAACTTCATACAAATATCTTGTTTCTGGAAAAGGAATTATTAGACCATAATTAATGGCAAGTATAGAAAAAAAATTCATCGGATTATTGGGTGGTAGTTTTGATCCTGCGCATAAAGGACATTTGGGTATATCAAATATTGCTATTAAAAAATTAAAATTGAAAAAAGTTTATTGGGTTGTAACCAAAAAAAACCCCTTCAAAAAAAAAACTTTTTACTCATTAGAAGAGAGAGTTAAGTATGCAAAAAAAATATCTAGAGCACATAAAAAAATTCAAACAATATATTTAGAAAATTTTGTCAAATCCTCTAGAACCATTGATATTATAAATTATTTTATAAAAAAAAAGAATATTAAGAATATCTATTTTTTAATTGGTTCTGATAATCTAATCAAATTTCATAAGTGGAAAAGCTGGAAAAAAATTGTAAAATTAGTGAAATTAATAGTTTTTTCTAGGAGAGGATATGATAGAAAAGGAATGAAATCAATTGTGGTTAAAAATTTTAAAAATAAAATCATATTTATCAAAAATAAGTATATTACAATTTCATCTACACAGCTTAAAGACCAACCAAGATTTAATAATTAATGGAAGTTGCTGAAATTAAAAAGAATATTGAAGAAATATTAGATGATAACAAAGCTCAAAGTATCACTACAATTAATCTTAAAAATAAATCCTATATAGCTGATTACATGATAATTGCTTCAGGTACATCTTCGAGACATCTTCAATCACTTTCTGAAATTCTCGTTAATGAACTTAAAAAAAAAGGAGTTGAAAACTGTCGAATAGAAGGCAAAGATAGTAATGATTGGAAATTAGTTGATGCTCATGATGTGATAGTTCACATTTTTCATCCTGAAAAAAGAGAGTTTTACGATCTTGAAAAAATGTGGTCTGAAGAAATACCTAAAGAGAGGGCTACTATATGAAAAAAATTTTCATTTTTTTAATATTCTTATTAAATTTAAACACAACTGCTTTCTCAAAAAACGATCTATATGAAAAAATTGACTTATTTGGTGAGGTCTTAGAAAATATTAAAAAAGATTATGTAGATGAAGTAGATCAAGCTGAAATGATAGACTCAGCGATCAATGGTGTTTTGCAATCTTTAGATCCTTATTCTGCTTACATGTCTCCTGACCTTTTTAAAGAAATGCAAACTGATACAAAAGGTGAGTTTGGTGGTCTTGGAATAGAAATTGGAATGGAGTCTGGAGTCGTGAAGGTTATTTCACCCATTGATGATACACCAGCGGCTGAGGCAGGCATAAAAGCTGGAGATTACATTGTAAAAATTGGGAAAGATCAAGTTCAAGGTAAAACTTTATTAGAAGCAGTAAAATTAATGCGAGGTCCAGTTGGAACCTCAATAAATCTCACAATTAGAAGAAAAAATGTAAAAAGACCTTTAGAATTTGAAATAACTAGAAAGATAATAGAGGTTAGATCTGTTAATTCTGAAATTATAAGTAAAGAAAAAAATATTGGATATATAAGATTAAAATCTTTCAATGAAAATAGTGATAAACAATTCTTAAAATCAATTAAGAATTTTGAGAAAAATAAAAAAATTAAAGGTTATATACTTGATTTAAGAAATAATCCTGGAGGACTTCTAACACAAGCAATCAATATAACTGATTTTTTCTTGGATGATGGTGAAATAGTTTCTACGAAAGGGAGAAATATTTCTGAAACAAGAAAATTTTTTGCTAGAAAAGGTGATGAAATTAACGGAAAGCCAATTGTTGTGCTAATTAATAATGGATCAGCGTCTGCAGCTGAAATATTTGCAGGTGCGTTAAAAGACCATAAAAGAGCAATAATTTTAGGTGAGAACTCTTACGGTAAAGGATCTGTTCAATCTGTAATACCATTGAAAAATGGTGGTGGTATTAGATTAACAATTTCAAAATACTATCTTCCATCTGGAAAGTCTATTTCTGAAGTAGGAGTCACGCCTGATATCTTGGTAGAGGAAATTGGAGATGATTTTAGAATTAAATCAGAAAAAGATAATCAATTAAATTACGCTATTAAACTCTTTAATTCTTAAAATGATAGAACAAAAACTTCCATTACGAACGGGAGTTGGCATAATAGTTTTAAATAAACAAAACAAAGTTTTTGTAGGAAAAAGAAAAGATAATCCGGGAGACAAATGGCAAATGCCACAAGGTGGCGTAGATCAAGGAGAAGACTATATTACAGCAATGAAAAGAGAATTGTTAGAGGAAACTGGTATCAAGAATATTGAAATAATAAAAGAAATTGACAAAATTTATCAATATGAATTGCCCCAAAATTTGGTGGGTATAATTTGGAAAGGTAAATACAGAGGACAAAAACAAAAGTGGTTTATTACAAGATTCTTGGGAAAAGAAAAAGAAATAAATTTAAACACGAAACATGCTGAATTTATAGATTGGAAATGGATTCAACCCAATTTGTTACCTGAGGTAATAGTAGATTTTAAAAAAGACTTATATCTTAATCTTCTAAAAGAAATTAACCTCGTTATTAGCTAATTTCTTTTAAAGTTTCTAATTTATAAGACGCAACATATCTATCTTTATCACTGATCTCATTATTTAAGTGTGTCTCTAATTTTTGAAGCATTTCGTTAATTTTGCTTTTATCAAAATTAACTAGATCTCTTGCAGTTGCAGTTAAAATTAATAAGTTGTTATTTGAAAACTCAACTGTTCCCTCTTCTATATAAAATCTTTTTTCACCTTCAGCCTTTATTGTAATAATCCCAGGTCTCAAAAATGTAATTAGAGAAATATGATTTTTTAAAATCCCCATCTGGCCTTCAAAAGAGGGAATTATTACTTCATTCGTTTCTTGTTTTAAAATTGTTTGGTCTGGACTTATTATTTCAACTGTAAACTTATCTGACATTATTTAGTGTCTTTAGATAATTTTTCTGCTTTCTTAATTACTTCTTCTATACCACCCACCATATAAAATGCAGCTTCAGGCAAATGATCGTATTCTCCCTTACATATGGCGTCAAAACCTTTTATCGTATCGTTTAGGTCTACTAGTTTTCCAGGAGAACCTGTAAATACTTCAGCAACAAAAAATGGTTGAGATAGAAATCTTTGTATTTTTCTTGCTCTAGCAACAGTTAATTTATCTTCCTCGGAGAGTTCGTCCATTCCTAGAATAGCAATAATATCTTGAAGAGATTTATATGCTTGTAAAATTTTTTGCACATCTCTAGCTACTCTATAATGCTCTTCTCCAACTACTCTTGGATCTAATATTCTTGAAGTTGAGTCTAATGGATCTACAGCAGGATAAATTCCTATTTCTGCGATTTGTCTTGATAATACTGTTGTTGCATCTAAGTGTGAGAAAGATGTAGCGGGTGCTGGGTCTGTTAAGTCATCAGCAGGAACATAAATGGCCTGAACAGAGGTAATAGAGCCTTTGTCTGTAGAGGTAATTCTTTCCTGCAAATTACCCATATCTGTAGCAAGTGTTGGTTGATATCCAACGGCTGAAGGAATTCTTCCTAATAGAGCTGATACTTCCGAACCGGCTTGAGTGAATCTAAATATATTGTCTACGAAGAATAAAACGTCTTGACCTTCTTTATCTCTAAAATATTCAGCAACCGTCAATCCAGTTAAAGCAACTCTTGCTCTTGCTCCTGGGGGTTCATTCATCTGTCCATAAACAAGTGCTGCTTTTGATCCTTTTCCATCGGTTTTTATTACTCCTGACTCAATCATTTCATGATACAAATCGTTTCCTTCTCTAGTTCTTTCGCCAACACCTGCAAAAACTGAAAATCCTCCGTGTGCTTTTGCAATGTTATTAATTAATTCCATGATCGTTACTGTTTTTCCAACTCCGGCTCCACCAAATAATCCAATTTTTCCACCTTTCGCGTATGGTGCTAAAAGATCTATTACTTTTATGCCTGTAACTAATTGTTCAGTTTCAGTTGCTTGATCAGTAAATTTTGGAGCTGCTCTATGTATTGGCCATTTTTCTTTTGTCTTAACTTCACCTTTTTCATCTATAGACTGACCAACAACATTAATAATTCTTCCTAGTGTTTCAGGACCAACCGGCACGCTTATCGGCGCTTCAGTATTTATGACTTCATCACCTCTTTTAAGACCTTCTGTTGCGTCCATCGCAATTGTTCTAACATCGTTTTCTCCTAAGTGCTGAGCAACTTCTAAGATCAATTTATTTCCTGAGTTGTTTACTTGCAGGGCTGTATAAATTTCCGGTAAGTCAGACTCAAAATTTACATCAACTACTGCACCAATGATTTGTGTTATTTTTCCTTTTTTGCTCATAGTTATAAGCTTTCTGCTCCTGATATAATTTCTATTAATTCTTTTGTAATAGAGGCTTGTCTGCTTCTATTATAATCAATTGTAAGTTTATCGACTAAATCTCCAGCATTTCTCGTTGCGTTATCCATCGCCGTCATTCTTGATCCTTGTTCACTTGCTGCATTTTCAAGCAGAGCTTTGAAAACTTGAGTTGAAATATTTTTTGGTAACAAGTCCTCTAAAATTTCATCTTCTTCTGGTTCAAACTCGTATGAAAAGTTTTCTTCATTACTTTCTTTTAAATTTTTTGTCTCTGTTGGAATTATTTGTTGAGCTTGCGGTATCTGTGTAATTACATTTTTAAAATTATTGTAAAATATAATACATTTGTCAAATTTATTTTGATTAAATAAAGATATTATTTCTTTTCCTACCTCATCTGCTTCGTTAAAGCTTATGTTTTTTTTATCTTTAAAACTGAATTTTTTGATAACATATTTTCCGTATTCTCTCTTAATTTGATCGTGTCCTTTCGAACCAACAGTAATAATATTAAGTTCTTTTCCTTCACCTAGAATTTTTTTAAAATTAGTCTTAGCTAATTTACAAATATTTGAATTGAATCCTCCGCAAAGCCCTCTGTCAGCAGTTAAAACTACACACAAATACTTTTTATCTTCTCCTGTTCCAACTAAAAGTTTTGGGGCATTTTGAGGGTCATTAATGGATTTAGTCAAATTCAATATTATATTTTGCATTTTTTGACTGTAAGGTCTGCCTTTCTCTGCACTTTCTTGAGCTTTTCTTAGTTTTGCAGCGGCAACCATTTTCATTGCCTTGGTAATTTTTTGCGTAGATTTTACACTTTTAATTCTTTTTTTTAAATCATCTAAACTAGGCATTATTTTTTCTTATATTCCTCTATAATTTGTTTTAATTGGTTTTCTGTATCTTCATCTAATTTTCCAGATGATTGAATAGCTTCAATAATTTCTGGTTTATCATTTTTGATTTTTTCGATTATATCTTTCTCAAATCCCTTAATTTTTCCTAAATCAACGTCATCCAAATATCCTTTTACTCCAGCAAAAACCGCGATTACTTGTTCTGCAACAGTCATTGGAGAATATTGCTCTTGTTTTAATAATTCTGTTAATTTTGCCCCTCGATTTAATAGCTGTTGAGTAGAAGCGTCTAAGTCTGATCCAAATTGAGCAAAAGCTGCCATTTCTCTATATTGAGCAAGTTCTAATTTGATTGAGCCAGCTACTTTTTTCATCGCTTTAGTTTGTGCTGCTGATCCTACTCGCGATACTGACAAGCCAACGTTAACTGCAGGTCTTATCCCTTGGTTAAATAATTCAGTTTCTAAAAATATTTGTCCATCCGTAATAGAAATTACATTTGTAGGAATATAAGCAGAGACATCGCCTGCTTGTGTCTCAATAATTGGTAATGCAGTTAATGATCCCCCTCCATTAGCGTCACTTAGTTTTGCAGATCTTTCTAAAAGTCTACTATGAAGATAAAAAACATCACCAGGGTAGGCTTCTCTTCCTGGAGGTCTTCTAAGTAAAAGTGACATTTGTCTGTATGCTACTGCTTGTTTTGACAAGTCATCATAGACTATTAGAGCATGCATTCCATTATCTCTAAAATATTCACCTATTGTACAGCCAGTATAAGGAGCTAAAAACTGAAGTGGCGCAGAGTCTGACGCTGTTGCAGCGACTATAGTAGTGTATTTAAGTGCGCCTGCTTCTTCTAAAGTCTTTGTTATTTGAGCTACAGTTGAACGTTTTTGTCCAATTGCCACATAAACACAATAAAGTTTTTTCTTCTCATCAGAAGACTCATTAATTTTTTTTTGATTAATAATTGCATCAATTGCAACTGCAGTTTTACCTGTTTGTCTGTCACCAATAATTAATTCTCTTTGGCCTCTGCCTACAGGTATAAGTGAGTCGATAGATTTTAGTCCTGTCTGCATTGGTTCACTAACAGATTGCCTTGGAATTATACCTGGGGCTTTCACTTCAACTCTTTTTCTTTCTTTTGAAGAGATTGCTCCTTTTCCATCAATTGGATTTCCTAAACCATCTACAACTCTTCCTAATAATTCTTTTCCAACTGGAGCATCAACAATTGCATTGGTTCTTTTAATTGTATCGCCTTCTTTAATTTTTCTATCATCTCCAAAAATTACAACTCCAACATTGTCATTTTCTAAATTTAGAGCCATACCTTTAGAGCCATCTTCAAACTCAACCATCTCTCCAGCCTGAACATTATCCAAACCGTAAACTCGCGCTATTCCATCACCAACTGATAAAACTTTTCCAATTTCTGAAACTTCAGCTTTTTCACCAAAATTTTTAATTTGATCTTTAAGTAATTTAGTAACTTCTGAAGGGTTTATTGACATATTAACTTTCTAACATTGCCTGTTTGTATTTATTTAATTTATTTTTTATTGAGGTATCGATCATAAAGCTTCCAAGTTGAAGTTTTAATCCTCCAATTAGTTCTTTATCAACCTTATAGTTAAATTTTATAGTTGAGCTTGTTGAAGAAGATAGTTCTTTACTTATATTCTCAAGCTCAGTCTCTGATAGTTCTTTAGAAGATATCAAAGAAGCTTTAACTTCTCCTCTTTTTTGTGCACATAATTTTAAAAAACTATCAATAATTTTTTCGACAAAAAATATTCTTCTTTTTTCAATTAATAAAAACATAAAGTTTTTTAAATTTTTTGAAAGGTTCAGCTTTTCAGCTAATAGTTTAAATACGTTGTTTTGATTTTGTGTACTTTGAGTTGGATTGTGTATGAAATTTTTAATCTCTAGGCTATTATTTAATAGAGAGGCGAAGTTCTTGATGTCATTTTCTATTTTCTCTAATTCATTAGATTCTTGGGCTACTTCAAAAAGTGCGCGAGAGTATCTTTCTGAGGTTTCTGTTGAGAAAGATTTATTTGTGCTCATTTTTTATTGAAATTGTTATGAAATAATGATGGTGTCGTACCATAAGAGTTTACCTTGATCAAGTTACCAATTTATAAATTAACCAAAATTTACAGGATCGACATCAACCGTAAGTTTAATTTTACTTGAGATTTTCAACGAATTTAGAAGGTTAGAAACCATTTTTTGCTTTAAGCTTTTCTCATTAAACCTAATTAATAATCTTGATCTAAATTTTTTTTTTATCTTAAGTAAAGGCGAGTCTACGGGACCCATGATTTCTAAACCAATAATTTTACTAAGACGTGTTTTAATTTGTCTAGCTCCTTCAATACTTAAAGATTGATTATTTGCCGATATGATAATTGCAATGAGTCTACAAAAAGGAGGTAGGGAATTTTCTTTTCTAGAAATAAGTTCTTTTTTTAAAATTTCATCGGGATTGTTTTTAATTAACTCATTTAAAGTAATATTCTCTGGAGATAATGTTTGATAAACAATTAAAGACTCGGAACTAAATCTACCAGCTCTTCCACTTAACTGATTATACAATTGAATATTTTTTTCAGTAGTTCTTAAATCGTAACCTCTTCCCGAAAAATCTGCGTCAATCACAACTATACAATTTAGTTTAGGAAAATTAAA
This sequence comes from uncultured Pelagibacteraceae bacterium, assembly GCA_902635225.1. Taxonomy (GTDB): domain Bacteria; phylum Pseudomonadota; class Alphaproteobacteria; order Pelagibacterales; family Pelagibacteraceae; genus Pelagilacustribacter. The sequence continues at coordinate 27,438 of CACPNG010000004.1, forward strand.
GCCTTTTGAAATCATTTGAGTTCCAACTAAAATATCTACTTGATTATTTCTGATTCTATTAAACAAAGAATTAGTATGATCTTTTTTTTTCATGTAATCACTTGAAAAAATTTCTATTTTGTTAGTAGGGAATAATTTACTTACTTCCTCAAAGATTTTTTCAACACCTGGACCATACATTATAAAATCACAATTTTTTTTATCTTTACATTTATTAGATATTTTTTTTTCAGAAGAACAATGATGACAGATAGCTTTATTTTTATTTTTATGAAATGTTAAATACATCGAGCAATTATTACATATCTGTTTGTATCCACAGTTTTTACAAATTAGATATGGGGCATATCCTCTTCTATTTAAAAAGAATAAAATCTGTTCATTTTTCTCAAGAAACTTTTTAACTATTTTAATACTCTCATCAGAAATAAAACTATTTTTAATTTTTTTTAAATTTAAATTAACAATTTTTGTTTTTGGTAAAGGATAGTCAGCATATCTTTTATTAATTTTAAAATGTCTAAATTTTTTATTTTGAATATTATTAAAAGTTTCGAGTGATGGTATCGAAGTGACCAAATGGATTGGTATTTTTTCAAAGGAGGCTCTGGCTATTGCCATGTCTCTTGCATGATATATCACTCCTTCATCTTGCTTATAAGAAGTGTCATGTTCTTCATCAACAATTATAACTCCAAGTTTTTTAAAAGGTAAAAGCAAAGAAGATCTTGCTCCAACTACTAGTTTAATATTATTATTAATTATACCATTCCAAATAATTCTTTTATTTTTTGGCGTTATTTTTGAGTGCCAAATTGCAGGTTCGAAACCGAAAAAATCATAAAATCTTGATTTAAATTCATTAGTTAAAAAAATTTCAGGAAGTAAAACTAAAGCTTGTTTATTTTCAGCAATAATTTTTTTTATTCTCTCAAAATATACAAGTGTTTTGCCTGAACCAGTTGTTCCTTGAAGGACGGAAACATCAAATGTATTATTTTTTAAATTTAAAAATTTTAAAGCATTATTCTGTTCTTGATTTAAGTTAAATTTTTTTGCTTTAATAATCTTTAGATCAAAATTTTTATAATTATTTTTAAATAAATTTTTATTTCCTCCAATAACCATTTTAAGAACAAGCCCTAAGGGTTTTACGTTGTACATCGCAAACCATTTCATAAAATTAATGAAACTTTTATTTAAAGAAATTTTGGCTATCTTTTTATGAATATTTTTAATTTTTATGTCTTTTGACACAAAAATTTTATCTGGCCACACAACACCAATCGCCTTTTCTTTTCCAAAAGGGACTTCAACAATATCACCTGGAGTCAATTTTTCTTTTTTTGTTTCGTATGTGAATGAAAAATTAAATATTTTGGGCAGCAGTACTTGCGCTTTCATATTTCAATAGTAGTTGAATTTTTCTTTTTTAAAAATGAATTGGTCTTTTATCAACAGCTAAAGCTGCTTCTTTAATGGCTTCTGTATGTGTAGGATGGGCATGACACGTTCTAGCAATATCTTCTGAACTTGCTCCAAATTCCATCGCTAAAGCCATCTCTGCAATCATATCGCCACAATGCGGGCCAATTATATGCACGCCTAATACTTTATCAGTTTCACTATCAGCTAAAATTTTTACAAATCCCTCTGTTTCGTTGTTAACTTTCGCTCTCGAATTAGCTAAAAAAGGAAATTTACCAACTTTGTAAGATTTTTTTTCCTCTTTTAGTTGTTCCTCTGTTTTGCCAACTGTAGCTACTTCGGGAGATGTATAGATAACTCCTGGAATAACATCATAGTTTACATGACCTGCTTGGCCTGCCAAAATTTCAGCAACTGCGATCCCTTCCTCCTCTGCTTTGTGAGCTAACATTGGTCCTTTAATCACATCTCCTATCGCATAAATATTTTTAATTGATGTTTGAAGCTTGCTATTAACTTCGATTCTGCCTTTGCTATCTTTTTTTACTCCGACTTTTGTTAAATTTAATCCTTCTGTGTATGGCTTTCTACCAACCGACACCAAAACCTTATCAAATTCTAACGACTCAGCTTTTGACGTTTTTACATCTGTAAAATTTATTAAAATTCCTGTTCCGTTAGTCTTTACAGAATTCACTTTTGAACCCATCTTAAACTTTATTCCTTGTTTAGTTAAAATCTTTTTAAATTCGTCAGATATTTCTCTATCCATTCCAGGAGTTATATGATCGAGATATTCAATTACAGTAACCTCTGAGCCTAATCTTGACCATACTGAACCCATTTCTAAACCTATATAACCTCCACCAATAACTGCTAATTTCTTTGGTACCTCATTCAAAGATAATGCTCCAGTTGAAGAAATTATATTTTTTTCATCGATTTCTATACCTGGTAGAGAAACAACTGCAGACCCTGTAGCTATAACAATATTTTTTGCTTTATAATTCGTTCTCTTGTTATTTTCATAAACTACAATATCATTTTTAGAAAACAAAACACCTTTGCCTTTGATATATGTAACTTTATTTTTCTTAAATAAAAACTCTACACCCTTTGTTAGCACTTGAACTGACTTGTTTTTATTTGACATCATTTTTTCGATATTTAATTTAATACCATCAATTTCTATTCCCTGCTTGTTGAAATCTTTTTTTGCTTTGTGGAAGTTTTCAGATAAATTAAGTAGACTTTTTGATGGTATGCAACCAACATTCAGGCAAGTCCCGCCTAATGTTCCTCTGGACTCTACACAAGCAGTTTTCAGACCTAATTGTGCTGCTCGTATTGCGCAAACATAACCTCCGGGTCCTCCACCAATAACTATTAAATCAAAATTATCCATATTATATATTTAAAAAAAGTCTCTTTGGCTGTTCAAGAGACTCTTTTACAATTTTCAAAAATGAAACAGCTTCCTTTCCATCAATTATTCTATGGTCATAAGATAGAGCCAAATACATAACCGGTCTAACTTCTACGTTGCCATCTACAGCAATTGGCCTTTGAATAATATTGTGCATACCAAGAACAGCGGATTGGGGCGGATTTAAAATTGGTGTAGATAACATTGATCCATATATGCCCCCGTTTGTAATTGTAAAAGTACCGCCTTGTAAATCTTCAATAGTAATTTTTCCGTTTCTAGCTTTTTGTCCTAATTCGCCAATATTTTTTTCGATATCAGCAAATGACATTTCATCAGTCTGTCTTAAAACAGGTACAACTAAACCTCTGTCAGTACCCACTGCTATACTTATATTATAGTAATTTTTATAAACTATATCTTCGTTTTGAATTTCAGCATTAATTGCTGGATAATTTTTTAAACCTATAACACAAGCTTTTACAAAAAAAGACATGAAACCTAATTTAACACCGTAGTTTTTTTGAAATTCGTCTTTGTATTGATTTCTCATAGCTATTACCTCACTCATATCTACTTCATTAAATGTTGTAAGCATCGCCGCATTTTCTTGGGCTTCTTTGAGTCTTTTAGCAATAGTTAATCTCAATCTAGTCATTTTTACTCTTTCCTCTGGTCCGTGTTTGACTTTTCTTTCCGAAGGGGAAGGTTTAGATCCCATTAGACTCATTATATCCTCTTTTAATATCACTCCATTTTTACCGGTCCCACTTATTTCATTGATGTTTACATTTGCTTCATTTGCCATCTTGCGTGCAGCAGGAGATATCAAAGTATCTTGTTTTGCAGAACTTGATTTTTTTACAGCTTTTTTTTCTTTATGTGGCTCGTTCAAAATCAAAGGTTCTTCCTCATTAGTAATACTTTCGTTGTCTAATTTTAATACTGGCTCTACTAATTTAGATTTATTTAATTTTTTAGGGGTAGGTGTTTTAATTTCTTGTTCAAATAATTTTGGCTCTTTTGAAAACTGTTTTTTTGGAGGATTATAGTTTTTTATTTCCTTTGGTATATTTTCCTCTTGACTTGACTTATCATTTATAGTGCCTAGCAATGATCCAACATTTACTGTTTCTCCCTCTTTTACAGCAATGCTTCCTAAAATACCGTTTGAGGGAGCCGGTACCTCAACGTTGACTTTGTCTGTTTCTAATTCAACGATAGGTTCGTCAGCAACTACTTTATCCCCTTGAGATTTAAGCCATTTAGAAACTGTCGCCTCAGTGACTGACTCGCCTAGTGTTGGTACTGTAATTTTTTCTGACATTTAAACTTTAAATACCTTTTCTAATATTTCTTTTTGTTGTGCAAGGTGTTTGTTTACATTTCCAGTCGCAGTTGATGAAGAAGCTTGTCTACCTACGTATTTTACGTTGATATCTTTGAAGTTTATTATCTCTAGAGTTCTATCTATATAGTTTCTAACAGTATTCCATCCTCCCATATTTTTTGGTTCCTCTTGACACCAAATGAAATCAGCATTTTTGTATCTTTTTAATGTGCTGGCAAGAGTTTTAGCTGGAAAGGGGTATAACTGCTCTAAACGGACTATTACTACATCTTTATCTCTTGATTTTTCTCGTGCATCTATTAAATCGTAATATATTTTTCCCGAGCAGATAACCACTTTCCTAATTTTGTTGTCTTTATTTAAAGTGACTAAATTATTTAATTTTTTATAAGCATCATCTTCTAAAACTCTATGGAAAGTACTATTTTTTGAAAATTCTGATATATCAGACATGCATCTTTTATGTCTTAATAATGATTTAGGTGTCATAACAATAAGTGGTTTTCTAAATTCTCTGTGCATTTGTCTTCTTAGTACGTGAAAATAATTTGAAGGTGTAGTGCAATTTACCACTTGTATATTTTCTCCAGCACATAGCTGTAAAAATCTCTCTAATCTTGCAGATGAATGCTCGGGCCCTTGACCTTCATAGCCGTGGGGTAACAGCATTACTAAACCACTGGCTCGTCCCCATTTTGACTCTCCTGAAGTTATAAATTGATCTATAATTATTTGAGCACCATTTGCAAAATCACCAAACTGAGCTTCCCAAAGAACTAGCGTCTCTGGTTCAGATAGAGAGTAGCCAAACTCAAAACCTAAAACTGCTAACTCAGATAATAAACTATCAATTATTTCAAAATTTTTTTGATTTTCTTGTATGTTATTAATAGGAATAAATCTTTCGTGATTATCTTGATTTCTTAAAACAGCATGTCTTTGACTAAAAGTTCCTCTACCTGAGTCCTGTCCAGATAATCTTACTGAAAATCCCTCAGTTAATAATGTTGCAAATGCTAAATTTTCAGCTGTTGCCCAGTCAACTTGTTTTGTTTTATTAAAAATTTCAAATCTTAATTCAAAAATTCTCTTCAATGTTTTGTGCACATTAAAATTTTCAGGTATTGATGATATTTTTTTACCTATCTTAATTAATTTCTTTTCATCAAAACCGCTAGCGCCTCTTTTGTCTTTTCCTAACCCCGGTTTAAACCTTGACCATACTCCGTCAAACCACTTCAATTCAGATTTATAATTTTTTGATGTTTCAAATTCTTTTTCTAAATACTTTTTAAAATTTGATTTTTCTGTTTGAAGTTGTTCATTGGTTGTAAGACCCTCTCTGTTAAGCTTGTTGCCATAAATAGTTAATGTAGTAGGGTGAGATTTAATTTTTTTATACATTAAAGGTTGAGTAAATGATGGTTCGTCGCCCTCGTTATGTCCAAAGCGTCTGTAACAGACCATATCTATAACGACATCACGATTAAATTTTTGTCTGTATTCAGTGGCTATTTTTGCACAATGAACCACAGCCTCAGGGTCATCTCCATTAACATGAAATATAGGAGCCTGAGCAATTTTAGCAACATCCGATGGATACGGAGATGAACGAGCAAATCTAGGTGCTGTAGTAAATCCAATTTGATTGTTAACAATTACGTGAATAGTTCCTCCAATATTATGTCCTGGCAAACCTGACATTGCAAAACACTCTGCAACTATTCCTTGGCCTGCAAAAGCAGCATCTCCATGCATTAAAACTGGAATTACTTTTTTTCTATTTTTATCCTTATGAAAAAATTGTTTAGCTCTCACCTGACCTAAAACAACTGGATTTACGGCCTCAAGATGAGAAGGGTTATCAGTTAAGCTAATATGAACTAGATTCCCATCAAACTCTCTGTTTGAGGAGGCACCCAAATGATATTTGACGTCTCCCTCAAAATCTTTAGTTGCGTCAACTGATTTTCCAAAAAATTCACTAAAAATTGCTTTATAAGGTTTACCCATCACATTTGCTAGCACATTAAGCCTACCTCTGTGAGGCATTCCTATTTTTATCTCTTTAGCACCAAGGTTTCCTCCCCTTTTAATAATTTGCTCTAAAGCCGGTATTAAGGCTTCTCCGCCATCTAATCCAAATCTTTTTGTTCCTACAAATTTAACATGTAGATACTTTTCAAATCCTTCTGCTTCAATAATTTTATTCAAAATTGCTTTTTTTCCATTATTTGTAAAAGTAATATCTTTTTCTGGTCCTTCAATTCTATTTCTTATCCAGGCTTTTTCCTCAGGATCGCCAAGGTGCATAAATTCATATCCGATAGTAGAGCAATAAGTTTTCTTAAGAAGTTTAATAATCTGGCTTAAATTAGCGTACTGAAGTCCAAGTACTCCATCTAAAAATATTTTCCTTTGATAGTCCTTTTCAGTAAAGCCATAACTTTCAGGTTTTAATTCTGGATGCTCATTTTTTTTTTGAAGAGAAAGTGGATCTAAATTTGCTATAAGGTGACCTCTTATCCTGTATGCTCTGATTAACATAATAGCTCTTACCGAGTCTTTTGAAGCTTGTTTAATTGAAGAAGAATTAATTTCTTCTTTCTCTTCTTTCTCTTTTTCAACTTCTATGACTGAAATATTTGCTCTATTAATCTTTTTAGTAGGAGACCAGCTTGGACCATTCAAATCGTTTAAAACAAGTTTTTCATCCTCACTCAATCCTTCAAAAAACTTTCTCCATCCCTCTGGTAAAGATTTTGGATCTGATAAATAGTCTGAATAAAACTGATTAATAAACTCGGAATTTATACCAGATAAAAAAGAGGTTTTTTTATAAGTAGTATTATTATTTGATGAGGACATTAGATTTATTTTAACACAAAATTTTAAAAATCAACTATTTAGTTTATTAAATAAAGTTTTTCCAATGTCTGCCGGTGATTTTGATATGGAAATTCCAGCAGATTTCATCATTTCAATTTTATCTTCGGCTCCCCCTTTTCCCCCAGATATAATTGCGCCAGCATGTCCCATTCTTCTACCAGGAGGTGCTGTAAGCCCTGCAATAAAACCAACCATCGGTTTTTTTATTTTTTCTTTTTTAATGAAGTCTGCAGCCTCCTCTTCAGAGGTTCCGCCTATTTCCCCTATCATAACTATTGATGTCGTCTCTTCATCTTTAAGGAAAAGCTCTAAACAATCTATAAAATTTGTTCCATTTATAGGGTCACCACCAATACCAATGCAGGTTGACTGCCCAATGCCATTAGACGTGGTTTGAGCTACAGCCTCGTAAGTAAGTGTTCCAGATCTCGAGACAATTCCTACAGAACCTTTTTTATGAATGTTACCTGGCATAATACCTATTTTACATTCATCGGGCGTTATTATGCCAGGACAATTTGGTCCAATTAATCTTGATTTACTTTTTTTTAAAATCTTTTTTACTTTTAGCATATCAATGATAGGTATCCCTTCCGTTATACAAACTATTAAATCCATTTTTGCCTCTATTGCCTCAATAATTGCAGCGCCAGCAAATTGTGGAGGAACATAAATCATTGTTGCGTTTGCTGAAGTTAAATCTTTAGCCTCTTGGACAGTATTAAACACTGGTAAATTTAAATGTTTTTGCCCACCTTTTTTTGGAGTAACTCCTCCCACAAGCTTCGTTCCATATTTTAATGCCTGCTCTGAATGAAAGGTTCCATGAGTACCGGTGAAACCTTGACAGATAACTTTTGTTTTTTTATTAACTAATATTGACACTTATTTTACAGCCTCCACAATTTTTTTAGCCGCATCATTCAAATCAGTCGCTGATAAAATTTTTAAATTTGATTTTTCTAAAATTTCTTTACCTTCTTTATAATTAGTTCCTGCTAATCTTACTACTAAAGGCACTGAAAGGTTTACTTGTTTTGCAGCATCAACTACGCCTGAGGCTAAAACATCACATCTCATTATTCCTCCAAAAATATTGATTAGTATCCCTTTTACGTTTTTGTCTGCCAAAATTAGCTTAAATGCTGCAGTGACTTTTTCCTTTGAGGCTCCACCACCTACATCTAAAAAGTTTGCAGGCTCTTGACCATATAATTTTATTATATCCATTGTAGCCATTGCTAGTCCTGCGCCATTTACCATACAGCCAATTGTCCCATTTAATTTTATGTAAGCTAAATCGTGTTTACTTGCTTCTATTTCAGTCGACTCTTCCTCGTTAAGGTCTCTTAATTTTAAGATCTCTGGTCTTCTAAAAATTGCATTATCATCGAAATTCATTTTTGCATCTAAACAAACAATCTTATTATCTTTTGTAATTATAAGTGGATTAATTTCTATTAGGCTAGCATCTTTCTCAGTTAAAATTTTATAAAGCGATTTCACTAATTTTGTGGCAACATTTTTTTGTAATTCATCAAAATCAAATATTGAGATAATATTTTCAATTTCCTCTTTACTTGGGCCTTCACTTTTAAGATCGATTTTAGTTGTAATTATTTTATTGGGTGTTTCTTCAGCTACTTTTTCTATATCCATACCTCCCTCAGTACTACTAATAAAAGCTATTTTCGATGACTCCCGATCAATTATACATGAAAGATAAAATTCTTTTGAAATATCTGACGCTTCTTCAATGTAGAGCCTTTTGACTTCCTTGCCTTCAGGCCCTGTTTGGTGGGTGATCAAAATTTTTCCCATCATTTTTTTTGCTTCTGGCACTAAGTCAGATAAATTTTTAATAAGCTTTACTCCACCAGCTTTACCTCTTCCTCCTGCGTGGATTTGGGCCTTCAAAACATATTGTTTGCCTTTAAGAATTGAAATTTTATCTTCAATTTCATCTTTAGAGTAAATTACAACTCCGTTCGAAACTGGAGCTTCAAA
>CACPNG010000005.1 GCA_902635225.1 uncultured Pelagibacteraceae bacterium
TCAGGAGGAGATTTATTAAAATTTGTTAAAAAGAACAAGGTCAAAGTTTTTAAACTTCCAGTTCATTCGAAAAATCCTTTTATGATTATTTTAAATACAATAATGATGACTTTTCTAATCTTAATTAAAAAGATAAATATTGTTCATGCAAGAAGTAGAGCGCCAGCATGGTCGTGTTATTTTGCATGTCTGATAACAAAAACAATTTTTGTTACTACATTTCATGGAACCTATAATTACAAGTCTAAATTGAAAAAATTTTACAACAGTATTATGCTAAGATCAAAACTTACAATAGCAGGTTCTAATTTTATTTTTGGACATATCAATGATAATTATAGCGAATATTTAAACAAGCATAAAAAACTTAGAGTAATTTTTAGGGGTATTAACGTAGATTATTTTAATTCAAAAAATATTTCAATTTTAAAACAAGAAAAATTAAAAAGAGAATGGGGTATAGATTCAAATAAATTCATCATATTGATGCCTGGCCGATTAACATATTGGAAAGGGCAAGAAAAATTTATTGAGGCATTAAATATTTTAATAGAAGATTACAATTTTACAAATTTTCATGCCATTTTACTTGGATCTGATCAAGGTAGAAAAGTGTATAGCAAAAAGCTTTTTAGTTTAGTTGAAAGATATAGCTTATCTAAAAAAATTAGTTTTATAAATCATTGCGAAGAAATGCCTTTGGCTTACTCATTAGCAGATGTAGTTGTCTCTGCATCTATAGAACCAGAAGCTTTTGGTAGAATTGCTGTAGAGTCTCAATCTATGGGCAAACCAATAATTGCAAGTAATATAGGTGGATCAAAAGAGACAGTTCTAAATAAAAAAACTGGTTTTTTGTATAAACATGATGACCCAAGAGAACTTGCCAAAAGTTTAAATACTGTTATTCAATTAAATCAAGAGGAGTTGAAATTAATGGGAAACGAAGGTAGAAAAAACGTAGCGAAAAAGTTTGACGTAGAATTGATGTGTGACTCAAATTTAAGAGAATATAAAAAATTATTGAAATAAATGCCCCAGATAAAGTTATTAGATGGTAACAAAGTTTCTTTTACAAAATCAATAAGTGGTTTTGAGTTATCAAAAAAAATTGGTAAATCACTTGAAAAGTCTGCTTTAATAATGGAAGTGGATGGTGAGTTAAAAGATTTAAGTCACGAGATTACTAAGGACTCTAATGTAAGAATAATAACTTCTAAAGACAAGGAAGGCTTAGAGGTGATAAGACATGATGCTGCTCATATAATGGCCATGGCAGTTCAAGAGTTATATCCTGGTACTCAAGTTACTATAGGTCCAGTTATTGAGAATGGTTTTTATTACGATTTCGCTAGAAAAGAACCTTTTACTAGTGATGACTTGAATAAGATTGAAAAAAGAATGTCAGAGATAATTGATAGAAATGTTAAAACAAAAAGAGAAGTCTGGGAAAGAAAAAAAGCAATAGAGCACTTTAAAAAAATTGGAGAAAAATACAAAGCTGAAATAATCGAAAGTATCCCACAGAATGAAGAACTTTCAATTTATCATCATGGGGACACCTGGCATGATTTATGCAGGGGCCCACATTTAGCTTCATCAAGTAAAATTGGAAAAGCTTTCAAGCTCACTAAAGTGTCCGGCGCTTATTGGCGAGGAGATTCAAATAATGAGATGTTACAAAGAATTTACGGAACTTGTTGGAGTTCAAAAAAAGAATTAGATGAATATCTTAATCGCTTGGAAGAAGCTGAAAGAAGAGACCATAGAAAACTTGGCAAGGAAATGGATTTATTTCATTTTAGAGAAGAGAGCCCTGGATCAGTTTTCTGGCATGAAAAAGGATGGTTATTATTTCAAAGATTAATCGAGTACATGAGGATGAAGCAAAGACTTGCAGGATACAAGGAAATAAATACTCCTGAACTTTTAGATAAGACCTTATGGGAAAAATCTGGTCATTGGGAAAAATTTGGAGAGCATATGTTCACCTCTGAAACACCTGATGAGAAAACATTTGCTGTTAAACCTATGAATTGCCCAGGCTGTGTTCAGGTTTTTAATCAAGGTCTTAAAAGTTATAGAGATTTACCTTTAAAACTTTCAGAATTCGGAAAAGTACACAGATACGAACCGTCAGGAGCTTTACACGGTTTGTTAAGAGTTAGAGCCTTTACCCAAGATGATGCACACATTTTTTGTACCGAGGATCAAATTACTGAAGAGTCATTAGCTGTCACAAATTTAATTTTGGAAATTTACAAAGATTTAGGATTCGAAGATGTAATTTTAAAATATTCTGATAGACCTCAACAAAGAGTAGGTGAAGATAAAATTTGGGATAAATCTGAAGCTGCTCTGTTAACCGCAATCAAAAAATCTAAATTAGAATACACAGTCAATAAAGGGGAGGGAGCTTTTTATGGGCCAAAAATTGAATTTGTTTTAAGAGACGCTATAGGAAGAGATTGGCAATGTGGTACTCTTCAAGTTGATTTAAACCTGCCTGGAAGGTTAGGCGCAACCTATGTAGCTAAGGATGGAACTAAAAAAGTCCCTGTAATGTTGCACAGAGCTTTGTTTGGTTCGCTAGAGAGATTTATTGGAATACTAATAGAAAATTATGCGGGCAAGTTGCCCTTTTGGTTATCACCTGCACAAGCAGTAGTATGCTCAATAGCAGAAGAGAACAATAAGTATGTGAAAAAGTTATTTGAAGATTTGTTTAAAGAAGGTATAAAATGTGAAATGGATTTAAGAAATGAAAAAATTAATTATAAAATAAGAGAGCATTCGTTAGCAAAAATTCCATATATTATAGTTTGTGGCAAAAAAGAAGTTTCAGAAAATACTGTTACAGTTAGAAAACTTGGTTCCGATAAACAAGAAACAATTAAAAAAGAGAAACTCATCAAGAATATGCTAGATTTAAACAAGTTACCTTTAAACTAAGTGTCAAACTCTAAACCAAACTATTTTCAAAGAAGAACAAAGCATCAGGGCCCTAGAGCTAATGAGCGAATAAGGGCTTTAGACGTTCAGGTAATAGGAAGTGATGGAGCTAATCTTGGAGCGATGCCTTTAAATAAAGCAATTGAGCTAGCTAAACAAGAAGATTTAGATTTGATTGAAATATCTCCAAACACAAATCCCCCTGTGTGTAAAATTATGGACATAGGAAAGTATAAATATGATTTACAAAAAAAAGCAAACCAAGCGAAGAAAAAACAAAAAATAGTTTCTTTAAAAGAAATTAAATTAAGACCGGGCACAGAAGCACATGATTATAATTTTAAAATTAAAAATGCTAAAAAGTTTATTAGCAAAGGAGACAAAGTCAAATTTACAGTAAAATTTAAAGGGAGAGAAATGCAGCATACCGAATTAGGAAAAGAACTGATGAATAAAATTATTGACGAAATAAAAGATATAGCAAAAGTCGAGAGCCACCCTAAATTTGAGGGCAAACAAATGGTGATGATAATTCAACCTATTTAAATCAATAATAATAGCGTCTTGCTAACCTTAGATATTGCCTATATAAGTCCGAAATATTTATGCCAAAATTAAAAACTAAAAGCTCAGCAAAAAAAAGATTTAGATTTACAGCTTCAGGTAAAATTAAAATGCCTCAAGCTGGTAAAAGACATGGTATGATTAAAAGAACAAATTCGCAAATAAGAAAACAGAGAGGCACCACGATAATGACCAAACAGGATTCACGGATTGTTAAATCGTATATGCCATATAACTTAAGAGGATAAAATGGCAAGAACTAAACGTGGTGTAGTTAGCAGGGCAAAACATAAAAAAGTTTTAAAAACTGTAAAAGGCCAATACGGAAGAAGAAAAAACACTATAAGAATAGCTCGTCAGGCTATGGAAAAAGCATTACAATATGCTTATAGGGATAGAAAAGCAAAAAAGAGAGAATTCAGATCTTTGTGGATTCAAAGAATTAATGCTGGAGTAAGAGCTGAAGGTTTAACATACGCCAAATTTATAAATGGTTTGGCAAAATCTAAAATAAAACTAGACAGAAAAGTTTTGGCTGAATTAGCTTACAATAATCCAGAAGTCTTTAAATCTGTGGTTAAAAAGGTTCAATCATCCCTTAATTAAAAGGGTCTTTGATTTAAAGCAAACTTTAATATAAAAAATCAATTACCTAATGAGTGATTTAGAAAAAATAAATTCTATTTTTAACGCTAAAATTGACTCTGTTAAAACTAAAGATGATTTACAAAGTATTAAAACAGAGTTTTTTGGAAAAAATGGACAAATCACACAGCGCTTCAAAGCACTAGGTTCATTAGAACCTGATAAGCGAAAAGAGTTTGCTTCAAATTTAAATAAAATTAAGGATGATTTATCTAGACAGATTGAACAGAAAAATTTTGAAATAGAGAATGCAGAAATAAGCGATAAATTAAAAAATGAAAAAGTTGATGTAACTTTACCAGTAAGACCATATCAACAAGGAAAAATACATCCAGTATCTCAAGTCATAGACGAAATTTCCTCTATTTTTTCTGAAATTGGTTTTACTGTTGCAGAGGGACCAGATGTTGAGTCAGAATATAATAATTTTACGGCTTTAAATACACCTGAAGATCACCCAGCAAGAGATATGCATGACACTTTTTATTTAGAAAAAAATAAAAAACTTCTTTTGAGGACACACACTTCTCCAGTGCAAATTAGAGCAATGCTTAATGGAAAACCGCCATTTAAAATAATTGTTCCTGGTAGAACTTATAGATGCGATAGTGATCAAACTCATGCTCCAATGTTTCATCAGCTTGAAGGGCTTCACATAGACAAAGGTATCACAATGGGACATCTTAAAGGTTGCCTAGATTATTTTATAAAGGAATTTTTTGAAGTTAAAAATGTTAAAATGAGATTTAGACCAAGTCATTTTCCTTTTACGGAACCGTCGGCAGAAGTTGATATTGGTTACAAAATTGAAAAAGGAAAAATTGTTATTGGTGAAGGGGATAAATGGTTAGAAGTTTTAGGATGTGGAATGGTTCATCCTAATGTATTAAAAAATGTAAAAATCGATATGAAAAAATATCAAGGATTTGCTTTCGGAATAGGTATTGATCGTTTAGCAATGTTGAAATATGGAATAAATGATCTAAGGGCTTTCTTTGAGGCAGATTATAGATGGCTAAGTCATTTTGGATTTGACCCATTAGATGTTCCAACAAATTATAGGGGACTAAGTAAATGATCATCACAATTCCATGGCTCAAAGAACATCTTAAAACGTCAGCTAAAGAAAATGAGATTATTGACCAGCTTATAAATATTGGGCTTGAAGTAGAAGGCGTAAAAGAAAACTCTGGAGATTTGGATAAGTTTAAAATTGCTAAAGTATTAAAAGCTGAAAAACATCCAAACGCTGATAAATTGAAAGTTTGTGATGTTACCATCGGTGGAAAAGAGATTTTAAAAGTTGTTTGTGGAGCTCCAAATGCTAGAGAAGGTTTGATCACAATCTACGCACCTCCTGGGGCTGTAATACCAAAAAATAATTTTGAATTAAAGGTAGCTAAAATAAGAGGTGTGGAGTCAAGAGGTATGCTTTGCTCCGAAAGTGAACTAAATTTATCCAACGAAAGTGATGGAATTATTGAACTAAAAAATAAAGAGAAAGAAATAGGAAAAAGCTATTTTAAAAGTAGCTCGCAAAAAGTTATTGATATTTCCATAACCCCTAATCGGGCGGATTGTCTAGGAGTTAGGGGGATTGCAAGAGATCTTTCATCCGCAGGAGTTGGAAAATTAATTCAAATAAAAAGAAAAAAAATCAAACAAAACATAAAACACCAAATAAAAACATCGATTACAAAAGAAAAAAACCAAGGCTGTGATATCTTTGGAAGCTGTTATATTAAAAACATCACTAATAAAGAAAGTCCTGATTGGCTTAAAAATAAAATAATTGCATTAGGTTTAAAACCCATCTCAGCTGTGGTGGATATTACAAACTATGTAATGTTTGACCTAAATAGACCATTGCATGCTTATGATGCAGACAAAATCAATAAAGAAATTATTGTTAGAAACGCTAAAGAAGGTGAAACGTTCGAGGCATTAGATAATAAAAAATACAAATTAAAAAAAGATATGTGCGTGATTTCCGATAAATCCAGCGTTCTTGGTTTAGGTGGAATTATTGGAGGAACAAATACCTCTACTGAAATAGACACAAGAAATATACTTTTAGAGGCTGCATATTTTTCCCCATCTTCAATAAGAAAAACAGCCAGAGCACTAAATATTAACACAGATGCAAAATACAGATTTGAAAGAGGAGTAGATCCTGATTCAATCAAAGAAGGGCTACAACTTGCAACTGAACTTATTTTAAAGATTTGTGGAGGGGAAGCTAGCAAGTTCCAAATTACTGGAAAGATTAATAAAAAAATTAAGATAATTAACTTTCAAGTAGAAAAATTTGAAAAACTGATTGGTATTTCAATCACAGCGAATGAGATTGATAAAATTTTATCTTCTCTAGGTTTTAAGTGTAAAAAAAGTTCAAAAGTGATTAAAGTAGAAGTGCCAAGCTGGAGGCCAGACGTTAGTTTGGACGAAGATTTAATTGAGGAACTAATCCGGATCAAGGGGTTTAAAAATATAAAATTAATTAAACCTGTTAAAAATAGAACTCAAGATACTTTAAATTTTGCACAAAAGCTTTTCCATTTATCACAAAGATCTTTGGCGTCAAAGGGCTATATGGAAATAGTAACTTGGTCTTTTACAGACTCCAAAATTGACAAACAGTTTTCTAAAAGCGAAAAAGAAATTTCAATATTTAATCCAATTTCGTCTGATCTTGATGTTTTGAGACGTTCAATTTTTTCTAATTTAGCTATTTATCTTAAGAAAAACCAAGATAGAGGATATGAAGATTTATCTTTATTTGAAGTTGGCCCAACATTCTTTGGAAAAAATCCAGGAGAACAGCAAATTGTAGTTGGAGGTTTGAAATCTGGAAAAATAAATAGAAAAAGTTGGCTAGATAAAGAAAGAGATGTAGATATTTTTGATATCAAAGGTGATGTGATGAGAACTTTAGTTGAACTAGGCATTGAAGAGAAAAATCTTTTTGTTAGCGATCATACTAAATACAGCTATCATCCTGGAAGATCAGGATCTGTTACTCTTAAATCAGAGAAAGGACCGCATTTAGCTTATTTTGGTGAGATCCATCCAGCAATTATTAAAAACTTGGATTATAAAGATAAAAATATCTTCGGGTTTGAAATTTTTTTGAAAAATATCCCTAAACCAAATAAAAAATTTAGACAAAGCAAAAAAAACTTTCAAGCTTCAGATTATCAAAAATCAGAAAGAGACTTTGCTTTTGTCATAGATAAAATATTTAAGATAGGGTCATTAGAGAAAATTATAAGAGAGGTAGATGAACATTTAATACAAAATGTATCTACCTTTGATGTTTATGAGGGAGAAAATATTCCAAAAGATAAAAAGTCAGTTGCCATAAATGTTACTTTACAGTCTATAGATAAAACTCTATCTGAAAAAGATTTAGATGAAATTAGTAAAAAAATTATTGATACAGTAAGTAAAAAAACCGGCGCTACAATTAGGTCCTAAATGTCAGATATAAACAGAATTCGTAATTTTTCTATAATTGCGCATATTGACCATGGCAAATCAACTATTGCAGATAGAATTATTCATAAGTGTGGAGGGTTAACTGAACGTGAGATGAAACAACAAGTTCTAGACTCTATGGATATAGAGAGAGAACGTGGTATCACAATTAAAGCACAAACAGTCAAACTAAATTATAAAGCAAAAGATGGTCAAGAGTACGTATTAAATATTATAGACACACCTGGACATGTGGATTTTGGTTATGAGGTTAGTCGCTCTTTATCTGCATGTGAAGGCTCACTTTTAATTGTGGATAGCACCCAAGGTGTAGAAGCACAAACACTAGCTAATGTTTATCAAGCACTCGAGATTAATCATGAAGTTATTCCTATCCTAAATAAGATTGACTTGCCTGCATCTGATATTGAGAAAACCAAAAAAGAAATAGAGGATGTAGTCGGAATAGAGACAGCAAATGCAATTTCTTGTTCAGGTAAAACAGGTGAAGGTATAGATGACATTTTAGAAGCAATAATAAGTAAATTACCTGCTCCAAAAGGTTTACCGGATGAAAAATTAAAATGTTTATTAGTAGACAGTTGGTACGATAGTTATTTAGGCGTCGTTATTCTTGTAAGGGTTATTAACGGTAAATTAAAAAAAAGTATGAAAATTAAATTAATGTCAAATAATCAAGAGTATGTAATCGAAAAAGTTGGTGTTTTTACACCTAAAGCAAACGATACCCCAGAGCTTAACTCAGGTGAAATAGGCTTTATTATAACAGGAATAAAATCTTTGTCAGAAACAAAAGTAGGAGACACAATATGTGATGCATCAAACCCGATAAATGAACCTTTATCAGGTTTTAAACCAAGTAAGCCAGTGGTATTTTGTGGTTTGTTTCCGGTAGATAGTTCTGAGTATCAGAAATTGAAAGATGGACTAGCTAAGTTGAAATTAAATGATGCTAGTTTTTCATACGAACCAGAGTCTTCAAGTGCGCTTGGTTTAGGTTTTAGATGCGGATTTTTAGGATTATTACATCTTGAAATAATCACTGAGAGATTAGAAAGAGAATTTGACGTTAATCTAATTACTACAACTCCCGGGGTAATTTATAAAGTTCACAATACAAAAGGAGAAGTCCTTGATTTACAAAATCCCTCAAACATGCCTGACCCCTCTCAAATAGAAAAAATTGAAGAACCTTGGATCAAGTCTACCGTGATAACACCAGATGAATATTTAGGATCAATAATAAAAATTTGCCAGGATAAAAGAGGAGTACAGACTAATCTTTCTTATTCCGGAAATAGAGCAGTTTTAAATTATGACTTACCTCTTAATGAAGTTGTTTTTGATTTTAATGACAGATTAAAATCAGTTTCAAGCGGATATGCTAGCTTTGATTACGAAATATCAGGTTATAGAGAGGGAGAACTTGTAAAGCTAGGAATATTAGTAAATTCTGAACCTGTTGATGCGCTTGCAATGATTATTCACAAAGATTTTGCTCAAAAAACTGGAAGGCAAGTTTGTGAAAAACTTAAAGACTTAATTCCAAGGCATAACTTTATGATTCCAGTTCAAGCAGCAATTGGTGGAAAAATTGTAGCCAGAGAATCTATTAAGGGTTTCAAAAAAGATGTATTAACAAAAATTCATGGAGGGGGAGCAACTGATAGAAAAAGAAAACTTCTTGAAAAACAAAAAAAAGGAAAAGCAAGATCAAAACAATTTGGTAAAGTTGAAATACCTCAAGAGGCATTTATAGGAGTTTTGAAAATAAATAAAGAAAGCTAAACCTATGGAACATTTATTGATAGCGGGCGGAACTGGATTTATAGGAAGTCACTTAGCAAAGCATTTTAAAGTCAAAGGATGGAAAGTTACTAGTATTTCTCTTAAAAAACCAAAAAAAAAAAGATTTGTAAAAGGAGTAAAATATAAACTCTTAAATTTAACAAATATGAGGGAAATAGAGAGTAAATTACTAGATGAATACAGTTATGTTGTAAATTTAAGTGGGCATACCTCAAATCTTTACTCTTCAAAATTAAAAAAAAAAATTTTTAAAAGCCATTTTAATGGCACTAAAAATCTTATTAATTTTATTGAAAAAAAAAAGATTAAAAAATTTATTCAGATTGGAAGCTCTGCGGAATACGGAAAAGCAAAAAGTCCACTTAAGGAAACTATTTATTGCCGGCCTAACAATATCTATGGTCAAGCCAAGCTTAAAGCGACGAATTATGTATTAAGTATTGCAAAAAAAAAGAAAGTACCTGTTAATGTATTAAGATTTTTCCAGGTGTATGGCCCTAAACAAGGTGAGAACAGAGCAGTTATGCAAATACTCAAGTTTTGTATGAAAAACAAAACTTTCCCTGCATCAGATGGAAAGCAAATAAGAGATTTTTGCTACATTCAAGATGCCATTGAAGCAATAAACCTAACAATGAAATCAAAAATTTCAGGAGAAATCATTAATATTGGATATGGCAAAGGTTTATCCATAAAAAAACTTATAAGAATAATTAAAAAAATTTCTGGTGGCGGAAATCCTAAATTTGGGGTTTTAAAATCAAGAAATCATGAAAACCAAATTTTGATCCCGTCAATAAGCAAGGCAAAAAAAATTTTAAAATGGTACCCAAAAATTAAAATTGAAAAAGGGATAAAAATAACAAAAGAGTTTTTATATGCATAAAAAAAAAATCTTTATAATTTCTAATGAAAGTATTTCAGAAAATTCTAATAGTTTTTTTTGTGATAATCTTGATATGAAATCAATTCCTGAGGGTTTAAACGAAACACTTGAGGTAAATTTGTTAGCTAGAACCTCAAATATTCATAGGAAATATAAAATAAATAATGTAAAAATAGAATTAGCTAAAAATATTTTTTTATTTATTAAAAAGATATTAAAAACAATAAAAAAAAAAGAGAATTCGAAATTTTTTGTAATTTCAATTTCACCATACACTTTTGTCGCTATTCTTTTATTATCATTATTCAGAATTAGGCCAGTTGTTTATCTTAGAAGTGACGGCTATGAAGAATACAGCTCAATAATAGGCGTAATAGGCAAGTTTATTTATCATATAATGTTCGAAATCACTGCAATATTCTCAAATTTTATTAGTTGTAGAAAACATATTTTAAGAAATAAAAAAGGAATTGTAGTTTCGCCTTCTCATCTTAACGAAAAATGGATGAAAAATTTTAAAAAGGTAGATATTGAAAAAATTAAATTACTTTATGTAGGAAGAATAAGGGTTGAGAAAGGTATTTTTTCCTTTTTGAAATTATTTGAAAAATTAAACAAAAATATTACATTAAGTATAGTTTGCTCAGGTATTGACCATAGTAAAATTAATATTAGAAAAAATATACATTTGATTGATATACAATCAGAGGACTCATTAATTGAAATATATGACAAGAATAATATTTTTATCCTACCCTCATTTACTGAGGGACACCCACAAGTTTTAGATGAGGCTTTATCAAGATTAAGACCAGTTATAGTTTTTGAAGAAATTAAACATGTACAAAGAAATAGGTATGGAGTGATAATTTGCCAAAGAAATTTGGAGGATTTAAATAAAAAAATTAATTTTATATTAGAAAATTATTCTAAAATTCAAAATGAAATGAAAAAAAATAATTTACCTACGAGAAAAAATTTTTTGGAAGAACTAAAATCTATTTTAGGAGATACAAAATAAAATATTAATGAAAATTTATAAATTATTTTATAAAATTGTTGTATTATTTAGGAGAGGTGGCCGAGTGGTTGAAGGCGCACGCTTGGAAAGCGTGTAAACGGGAAACCGTTTCGAGGGTTCGAATCCCTCTCTCTCCGCCATTTTTTAAAGCCTTGCACAACTGATAATTTATAATAAGATAGATTGGGCGTCATATAGGCGTCAGCATATGAAAAAATTATTTAGTATTTTATCTTTAGTTCTACTCGTTGGATGTGGAACTCCTGGAGCTTATCATAGTATTCAAATTACACCTGGTCAGTACAAAGCCTCAGTAACTACTTGGGATGGTGGCTGGGGTTATACAAAAGCTCACGCCACAGAGGAGGCAGCAATATTTGCAGCTTTTAGAACTTGTATTGGAGCTGGAAATGCAACTAGTTTGTGTGAGTTGGATTATATAAATTCTAGACAAGCAGATTATTATGAGAAACAAAAGTGGAAATCTAAGTTTCTCAGAGATCAGGATAAATATGAATATGTTCGGGAGGACGGATTTTGGCTTGCCAAATTAAAAAAAGGCTCGTCTAGCTCAACTAGAGTGGCAAAAAAAACAACTTCAAAAGGAAAAAGCTCAACTAAATCAAAAGGATCTTCTGGTTCTGCATTTTTTGTTACAAACAGAGGACATATCATAACAAATTATCATGTAGTTCAAAATTGCAGATCTACACCACAAATTAAATACAAAGATAAAGATGTTGTTGCGAAAATTTTGGCAAAAGACCAAATACTTGATCTTGCTTTACTAAAAGCAAATCTTACAAACACCAAGTACGTTACTTTATCAAAAGATCAACCAAAGAAACTTCAAAGAATAATTGCATCTGGTTACCCATTCGGAAAATATATTAGCGATGATTTAAAATTTACTTCAGGAATTGTAAGTTCTCTTAAAGGTCCTAATGATGACTCCACTCTAGTTCAAGTTGATGCTGCATTAAATCCAGGTAATAGTGGAGGTCCAATAGTTGACGAGGAGACTGGAAAGCTAGTTGCAGTTTCAGTTATGGGAATGAAGAAAAGTATCTCTGAGGGACAGAATTTTGGTATCAAAACAAGTTCTGTTAGAAACTTTCTTGAGTCAAATCAAGTCAAAGTTCCCTCAAGTTGGTTTAAATCAGCTGACGTAGCAAAATTGCTCGAGGAGTCTACACTATATACATATTGTAGGTAATTGACTCCACATGGGCGCCAGTAGCTTAACTTTTTTAAAATCTTCAAAAAAATACTTTGCGCTTATCAATAATTCTAGAAGGCTAGGTTGAAGGCGCACGCTTGGAAAGCGTGTAAACGGGAAACCGTTTCGAGGGTTCGAACCCCTCTCTCTCCGCCACGATTTTAATTAAACTAATTATCCACATTCAACTTAAAAGAGTCTTAAGATTAATGCTCGAATCGATTAAATTAATCCTAAGGGCAGTGGAGGGAGACTGAAGCTGCCTTTACTTATTATAGCCTTTTAATTCCTATCACCTTTAATCTAGCAGTTTTTTCGATCTTCTTTATTGTTTGATTAATTTCCATAATGACAGTTTTTTTCATAGGACCGTAAGCATGGATAAGTTTTTTATTTGAAATAGCTAAAGCGACGTGACCTTTCCAATATATAATGTCGTTCTTTTTGATGTTTTTTAATTTAACATTTTTTTTAAAGTATCTGAATTGATCTTTGGCATCTCTAGGACAAAATTTATTATTAAAATTTAAAAATATTTGTATTAAACCTGAACAATCAATTCCTTTGAAAGATTTACCTCCCCACTTGTACTTTATATTTTTGAAGATATTTATTTTTTTGAATGGATTCTTTTCAACATATGAAATTGGTTTTATATCATTTTTATGAATCCAACCTTTTGAAAATTTTAAAAAATTATTTTTTCTCTCTGAGATTTTTATTTTTGAGCCAAAAGGCAATATATTTAACCTTTTACTCTTATTAGGAAGTCTATAAATATTTGCTTTTAAAACGCTTATTTTGTGGCTTGGTTTGTAAAACTTGGTAAAATTTTTATTTTGAATATAACCCTTATAACCGTCTTCTTTGATCTTAATTTTAAGCCATCTACCATTTCTTTTGAATATTGAAAAACTTTCACCATAAAGCATTTGAGTTACCACCTCTGATTTTGTAGAACGTTTTTTATAAAGGTTTATTACTGAATGACTGTTAGATAGGTTTTTAGTCATTCAACTTAAGCTTATCTTTAATCATGTAAAGAAATATAAGAGAAGGTATTACCATTACAGCAGTCAATATAAAGAATATACCCCAATCACCATTTAACCAATCGACTAAAGCTCCAGATGAGGCGGCTAGCGTTGTTCTACCTGCTGTGCCAATAGATGCAAGAAGTGCATATTGAGTAGCCGTATAAGTTCTATCAACTAACATTGATATAAAAGCTACAAATGCAACAGTCGCAAATGCTGCTGCCATATCATCGAATATTACTGCTATTGCAAATAGTAATTCAGATTTTCCATACCAGGCTAATATTGAGAACAATAAATTTGTTGAAGCCATTAGTATGCCCGAGACAAACATTGCTTTAATTACACCTGAACGAATTGCAAATAATCCTCCTAATAAAGTAAAGATTACTGTGGTTATCCAACCTAAACCTTTTGAATAAAGTGCTATATCAGATTTGGTGAATCCTATTTCTTTGTAGAAGATAACAGACATTCTGCCTAAAAAAGCTTCACCTATCTTAAATAAAAACACAAAGCCAAGAATTGCTATAGCTATATTAAAACCGTTTTTTTTAAAAAAACTAATCACAGGACCAATCACTGTTCCAGTCAACCAAGCAATAATTTTTGTGACTAAATTAGGAGATCCTAACTTATCTTGAATCATTTTATCAGTAAGTCTTTGACTCTCTTTTCTGTCAGTTGGTTGAGGTTCATTAACAAAAAGAAGACCAATATTACAAGCTATTATAACAATGCCCAAAACTAAAAATGTTGTTTGCCAGTAATTTTCAAAACCTGCTTGCTGAAAAAATTCGGCTGCATTAAGAGCTACTACTCCGCCTAATTTATACCCAGTCCACCAACCGACTACAGCCATTGCAGCACCAGCCTGCATTGATTTACCCTCGTGTTCACCAATTTGCTCAATTCTTAAAGCATCAACAGTTATATCTTGTGTAGCAGATGCGATTGCAATAATTAGTCCAATACTAATTACTAATGCTAAATTTACGGTCGGATTTATTAAACTCCAACAAACTAAACTAATTAAAATTATAGTCTGCATAGTTATTATCCACCCACGTCTATGACCAACTTTTGCAGTTAACCAAGGAATTCTAATTCTATCTATAATTGGAGCCCACAAGTAATTAAAAGCATAAACAGCAAAAATTAAACCTGCCCAACCTATAGTACTTCTACTTAAACCATCTTCTTTTAACCAAAGACTTAAACTACTTCCTATAATAACCCATGGAAAACCACTAATGGCACCAAGAAGTAAAATTTTGATCATTCTACGATCAAAATAAACTTTAAAAGTTTCAGCAAATGATTGTTTTTTGTAAATATCCATAATTTAATTTCTCCAAAAAGACGGAAAAAATAAAACTAAAACTGCAAAAAGTTCTAGCCTTCCTAATAACATTCCAAACGACAAAATCCATTTGGATATTTCAGGTATATCTTTATAATTCCCGTTAGGCCCAATTATATCTCCTAACCCCGGACCTACATTTGAAATTGAACTAGCAGCTCCAGAAATTGATGTTATAAAGTCTAATCCACTTATAGACAAAAGCATAGCTATAATAAAAAAAATAAATAAGAATGTAAAAATAAAGATAATTACTGAATTTATGAAATTATCTGATATTTTTTGATTGTTATACTTTGTGATTATTACACTATTAGGTGAAATAAGCCTTTTTATTTGATTTTTTAAAAATATTAACAACATTTGCAATCTAAAAATTTTAATACCACACGCGGTCGATCCTGCACATCCACCGATAAACATCAAAAGTAAGAAGAACACTAAAGAAAATTTTCCCCATAATCCAAAATCATCTGTAACATATCCAGTTCCTGATAAAATTGAAATCACGTTGAAAGATGAAATTCTAACTTTGTCGAAAAAGCTGCTTTCATAATTAATAAACAATAGATACAAAAACATTATTATTATCGATATTACGAGTAAATATATTAATCCTTTGATTTGAACATCCTGAAAAAAAACTTTTTTATTTCCTTGAACAAATTTTAAGTAAGAAATGAATGGAATACTTCCCAATATAATAAAAATACTTGCAACAATTTCAATATTTGGATTTTTAAAAAAACCTATTGACTCATTATGTGTCGAAAAACCACCTGTAGCGATTGTAGTCATCGAATGACTCACACTATCAAATATTGACATACCAAAAATCCAATAAAAAAAACCGCAAAGAAATGTGAGAATGATATAAGTAGAAATAATTATAGCTGCAACTTCAATTGTTCTTGGTAATATTTTTTCAGTGCTATCTGGGCCTTCCATTTTAAAAAGTTGCATGCCTCCAACTTTCAGAAGTGGTAAAATTGTAATTGCCATGACAACTATTCCTATACCACCTAACCATTGCATTATTGCTCTCCATAACAATATGCTTTTTGGACTACTGTCTAAATCAGATATGATAGTTGCACCAGTCGTTGTAATTCCTGACATACTTTCAAAAAATGCCTCACTGAGACTAAAATCTTGTGAAGATAGTAAAAAAGGTAAACTTCCAAAAATTGCAACCATAAACCAAGCCAATGATGAAAATAAAAAAGTTTGCCTCAAATTTAGTTTAAATTCTTTTTCGAGATTAGCTAATACAAATAAAACCCCTATAAACATTGTTACAAATGAGGCTGATATGAAGCTATGGCCGCCTTCTTTCAAGATAACCTGCAAAGCGTATGGGGCCAACATAGATCCACCTAAAACTATTAATAATATACCTATTAAAAAAAAAACTGTTTTGTTTGTAGCCATCAAAATTGAGATTATTTAAATAGTTTGAAAATTCAACTTAATATCATGTAATTATAACTGTATTTTGCGTATAAAATTTAATAAACCTTACTTATGCTCGATATCAACTTGATTCAATCCACTTCATCTTGGCCTTTTGTCGAGGTTAGGAGGCTTTTAAAAGACAGAAAGGAATTGATAAAGAAAAAAAACAAAATCATTTTTCAAACTGGCTACGGTCCTAGTGGATTACCCCATATTGGAACTTTTGGCGAAGTAGCAAGAACTACTATGATGATAAATGCTTTAAAACACATAGAAGAAGTTGATCACGAACTTATTACCTTTTCGGATGACATGGACGGATTAAGAAAAGTTCCAGATAATATTCCAAATGATGAAGTGCTGAAAAAAAATTTAGGAAAACCTCTTACTTCAATCCCCGATCCTTTTAAAAAATTTAATAGTTTTGGTGAGCATAATAATGAAATGCTTAAAGAATTTTTGAAGAAGTTTAACTTTAATTTTAATTTTCAAAGTTCTACTGAAAATTATAAAAAAGGAAATTTTAACCATTCTTTAATGAGAGTTCTTGAAAAATATGAGGAAATAATGAATATTATTTTACCGACTTTAAGAGATGAAAGACGAAAAACTTATTGTCCTTTTTTACCAATTTGTACAAAAACAGGTAAAGTTCTTGAGATACCTTTATCAAGTATGGATAAAAAAACTGGTAAAGTAGTATTTGATAATAATGGTGAAAAGATTGAAACAAACATACTAGATGGAAATTGCAAATTACAGTGGAAAGTAGACTGGGCAATGAGGTGGTTTACGTTTGATATTGATTTTGAAATGTATGGTAAGGATTTAACAGAAAGTGCAATACTATCCAATAAGATCTGTCGTGCTTTAGGAAAAATTCCACCTAATGGCTTTGCTTATGAATTATTTTTAGATGAAAAAGGGGAAAAAATTTCTAAATCTAAGGGAAACGGAATTTCGATTGAGCAGTGGTTGAGGTATGCATCACCTGAAAGTCTCGCTCTATATATGTACCCAAATCCCAAAAGAGCCAAGAAACTTTACTCAGAAGTAGTTCCAAAAACAGTCGATGAATACCTAACTTGTATTGAAAAATATCCAACTCAAGAATTAAAAGATAGATTATTAAATCCTGTATGGCACGTCCATAATGGCAAACCACCAGCTGAAAAAATTATTATGCCCTTTTCAATGCTTTTAAACTTAGTAGGTTCAAGTAATGCTGATAGTAAAGAAATACTTTGGAAATTTGTTAGTAGATTTCATAAAGAAATAAATCCAAAAGAACATAAAATTTTTGACGAACTAACTGATTATGCAATTAATTATTTTAAAGATAAAGTTGAACCTTATAAAAAATTCAAAAAACCAAATTTAAAAGAAAAAAAAGCTTTAGAAAATTTAGTTTTAAAATTGAAAAAATTAGACCAGTCATTAGAACCAGAAGAAATTCAAACACAAGTTTATACAGTTGGAAAAGAAAATGGATATGAGAAAAATTTAAGAGATTGGTTTAAATTAATTTACGAGGTGGTATTTGGTGAGGCGAATGGACCAAGAATGGGATTTTTTATAAGTTTTTTTGGACTTAATGAAACAATTGAGTTAATAAATAATAAACTAAAATAATGTTTTCGAAACTTAAACCTTTCATTTTTTCCCTTGATCCAGAGGTAGCGCATGATTTAGCTATTCAATCTCTCAAATTTAATATTTTACCAAAAAGTATTTTTAGTGTTGAAAAAGAGGAACTTCTTGAAACTGAGTTACTTAATGAGAGAATACCTAATCCCATAGGTTTAGCTGCTGGATTTGACAAAAGCGCTGAAGTTTATAATTCTTTATTCAAGCTAGGTTATGGTTTTGTTGAGGTTGGTACAATCACACCAAAAAGACAACTTGGCAATCCTAAGCCAAGAGTCTTTAGACTTGAGAAAGAACAAGCTCTTATTAATAGACTTGGATTTAATAATCATGGTTCTGAAATAGTTTCAAAGAGAATAGAAGAAAATTTACCTAGTGGTTTTTTGGGGATTAATGTCGGACCAAACAAAGAAACTAAAAATAAAGAAGATGATTATTATATATGTTTATCTAAGTTAGCGGCTTATGCAGGTTATTTAACAATTAATATTTCATCACCAAATACAGAGGGATTAAGAGATTTTCATAATCAGAAAGAGCTTGAAAAATTACTCAAGGGTATCAGCAAAATAAAAAAAGACAAAAATCTTACAAAACCTATTGTTGTAAAACTTTCACCAGACATTAATGATAATGAAATCAGTAATATTTTAGAATTAATTAATAAATATGGAGTCAATGGTATAATTGTTTCGAACACGACTGATAGTAATCGTGAAAATTTGACTGATAGCAAAAAGTGTGAGGTCGGAGGGCTTTCTGGACAACCAATAAGAGATCTTTCTACAAAGCTAATAAAAAGATTTTATAAAGAAACAAAAGGTAAAATACAAATTATAGGTGTTGGCGGCGTAGACTCTGGTCAAGCCGCATTTGAAAAAATTAGCGTAGGCGCAAACGCTGTTCAACTATATACTGGTATGGTTTATAAGGGCCCAGGAGTAGTTAAAGATATAAAAAGAGAGTTGATTTCAATTTTAAAAAAAGAAAATCTTAAAAATATAGGAGAAGCAGTAGGAATTAACGCTTGACCGTTATCATCACTGCACTTATATAGCTGTAGGAAATTCATATGTCAAAAAAATGCGAGTTAACAGGAATATCACCTTTAAAGGGACATAACGTAAGTCATGCCAAAAATAAAACTAAGCGTAGATTCTTGCCAAATTTAAAAAAAGTAACTTTTAGAAGCGATATCTTGAAAAAAAATATTAAATTAAACGTAGCTAATGCTGCTTTAAGAACAGTTGATTTTAAAGGTGGTCTTGACAAATTTTTAAATTCAGCAAAAAATGCAAAACTTTCAAAAAAAGTCAGAAAAATCAAAGCCTCTATCTCAGCTAAATCATAAAATGAATTTATATTATAAACTATCAATCTTGATGGGATTTATAGTGGTAATCTCAAATTATTTAGTTCAATTCCCTGTTCAAAAGTTTGGCTTAGAAGAAGTTTTAACATACGGTGCGTTCAGCTATCCTATTACTTTTTTAATTACTGATTTAGCTAATCGTGCTTACGGAAAAATTGTAGCTAGAAAAATTGTTTACATTGGATTTATTATTGGAATATTACTAAGTTTATTTATTTCAACTAATTTTTCAGATATTATTTCAATACGAATTGCAATTGGTTCTGGAGCAGCATTTTTTGTTGCTCAAAACTTAGATGTGCAAATATTTGACCGGTTAAGGCGAAAAAGTTGGTTTATTGCTCCCTTGACTTCTTCAACGATAGGTTCAGTAACTGATACTTTCTTATTTTTCTCAATTGCTTTCTATGCAACAGGAATTCCTTGGGTTACTTTAGCACTAGGTGATCTAGCTGTTAAAATGTTTATCGCTCTACTAATGTTGATTCCTTTTAGAATTTTGTTAAGTAAGATTAAAGATTATTCTGAAAATTCTATTCCTAATATAAAACTCTAATGAAGAGTTTTTTTATTATTTTCTACAAATAAATCAGTTAACTGGTTTATCATCACATCACCTAAATCTTGAACATCGGTAATCTTCACTGCTCTGTTGTAATATCTGGTGACGTCATGGCCAATTCCAATAGCCAAAAGCTCTAT
Source organism: uncultured Pelagibacteraceae bacterium (assembly GCA_902635225.1). Lineage (GTDB taxonomy): Bacteria > Pseudomonadota > Alphaproteobacteria > Pelagibacterales > Pelagibacteraceae > Pelagilacustribacter. The sequence goes on from CACPNG010000005.1 coordinate 20,171, forward strand.
ATTAGATTTACTTTCAATCCATTTGACTGTTTTTTTTAAATTAGTCTCTAGATAGTCACTAGTGTTAGTAGAAAGCGTTGAGTCATCTACGGGAGCTCCATCAGAAATTACCATTAAAATTTTTCTATCTTCTTTTCTTCTGCTCATCTTATTAAACGCCCATTTTAAGGCTTCGCCATCAATATTTTCTTTCAACAAACCTTCCTTGAGCATTAGACCCATATTATTTTTTGATTGCCTCCATTGCGCGTCAGCAGATTTATATATTATGTGTCTCAGATCATTTAATCTTCCAGGAAATCTGGGCTTATCATTTTTCATCCATTTTTCTCGAGATAATCCACCTTTCCAATGTTTTGTTGTAAAACCTAAAATTTCTACTTTAACCATACACCTCTCCAAAGTTCTTGAGAGTATATCTGCACAAATTGCTGCCACTGATATAGGCTTTCCTCTCATAGAACCAGAATTGTCTATAAGAATCGTTACTAGAGTATCTTTAAACTCAATATCCTTTTCTTTTTTAAAAGACAAAGAGTTAAATGGATCCATTATAATTCTTGGTAGTTTTGAGGTATCTAATAAACCTTCTTCTAAATCAAAGTTCCAAGATCTATTTTGTTTAGCCAGCAATTTTCTTTGCAACTTATTAGCTAGCTTAGATATAAAATTTTTAAGCTGCAATAATTGTTGATCTAAATTTTTTCTTAGTCTTGTAAGTTCTTCTGTGCTTTCCAGATCTTCAGCTTTAATTATTTCATCAAATTCTTCAGTGTATGTTTTGTATTTTAAATCACCAAAATTAGAATGCTTTCTTTTTTTTAAATCAGGTCTTGTACTATCTTCTATTTCTATCTCTTCATCGGAATCGTCAGATTCTTTGGCTTCATTTTCTAAATCCGGAACTCCACTTTCGATTGACATTTCCTCATATTTTTCTTTTTTTTCTTTTGTTTTAAAATCCTGATTTTGAGGTTTTGACTTCTTATCATCTTTATTATTTTCTTCATTCTTTTTTTCTTCATTTTCAATATCTTCATCTAAACTCATACTTGAAATTAATTTAGAGACTAAGGAATTAAATTTTTCCTGATCAAGTGTTAATTCTTTAAGTTCAGCTATTCTGTCTTTAAATTGATCATTCAGGTCTTTTTTGTAAGATTTTATTTTTTTATCAATTTTACTTTCATTCTTAAAATCTAAAAATTTTACTCTTAAATAATTTTCAAACGACTCAACAATTTTATCTTCGCTACTTTTAAGGTCTAGACCTGATAATCGATTGAGATAAAATTTTTCAATATTATTTTTCACTCCCCTGAAGTAACTAGTTCCTATCTTTTCGCACCTAATTTTTTCTGAAATTTTATAAAGTTTTTTTGATATGTTTCCTTTTGGCTCATATTTTTTATATGTTTTATTGTTTGAAAATCTTAAATTTAACGATTTTGAATCTGCTATTGCTCTAATTTCCTCAATATTAAATTTATTATTTGTTTGACTTAATTCCGGTAATTTTATTGTAGAGTTTTCAGAGTTAGAGATTTGATTTCCAAAAGAAATTTCAACCTTTTTGGAGTTTGATATTGATCTCACTGTTGAACTGATTGCAGTTTTGAAATCTTCTAACTTCTCTTTTTTATTATTCACTTTTATAATGATACATTGATGGAAGACTCAGGTAAATCTTCACCAAAACATCGTTGATAATACTCAGAAATTATTTTCTTTTCTAAATCATCACATTTGTTAAGGAATGTTATTCTAAATGCATAGCCATTATCTTTAAATATCTCAGAATTTTCAGCCCAGTGCAAAACTGTTCTTGGACTCATAACAGTCGAAATATCTCCATTTACGAAACCTTTTCTTGTTAAGTCAGCTACCTTAATCATATTTGACAAACTTTCTTTTCCTTCCTTGTTATTAAAACTTTTATTCTTTGAGAGAATTATCTCTAACTCTTTATCAAATGGTAAGTAATTGAGTGTCGAAACTATATTCCATCTATCCATCTGTCCTTGATTTATTTGTTGAGTTCCGTGATAAAGACCAGTTGTGTCGCCTAATCCCACAGTGTTTGTAGTTGCAAACATTCTAAAAAAATCGTGTTGTTCTAAAACTCTTTTTTTATCTAGTAGGGTAAATTTGCCATCACTTTCAAGCACTCGCTGGATCACAAACATTACGTCTGGCCTACCAGCATCATACTCGTCGAACACCAAGGCAACAGGGTTTTGAATTGACCAAGGAAGTATACCCTCTTTAAATTCGGTAATTTGTTTACCGTCTTTTAAAACAATAGCATCTTTACCTATCAAATCGATCCTACTGATGTGACTATCTAAATTTACTCTCACACAAGGCCAATTCAACCTAGCTGCTACTTGTTCAATGTGAGTCGATTTTCCAGTTCCATGATATCCCTGTATTAAAACTCTTTTGTTAAAAGAAAAACCAGCTAAAATTGCTAAGGTAGTATCTTTATCAAATTTATAATCTGGATCAATTTTTGGGACGTACTCATTTTTTTTTGAAAAAGCTCCAACTTTCATGTCACTATCAAAACCAAAAGTCTGTTTAACAGAAAGTTTAATGTCAGGTTTTTGTAAAAGTTGCTCCGAGCTCATTTTTTTCCTAAAGTTTTTTTTAATTGACTATATGCCAAAGTAATTTTCTTTAATTTTTCTTCAAATTTTTTGCTACCTTGATTTTTATCAGGATGGTATTTTTTTACAAGTTCTTTAAATTTTAATTGTATTTGCTCCCATTTTGCCACATCATTTAACTCCATAACTTGAAGAGCGTCTCGGTCCGTTTGTGAAATCTTTGTTTTTTTAAAATCCTTGAAATTAGAGCTTTTAAAAATATTTAATTTATCTTCAAGAGCATTGTTCCATAAAATATTAAAAAAATTATCAGATGACCCAAATTTTTTTGTTGTTTTATGCCAAGTTAAGTCAGATTTTATAAAATATTCTATTTCTTGATCATTCATATTTTCAAAATAATTCCAACTTTTATTGAAAATTTTAATATGTTTTAAACAAAGTAATCTATATTTTTTACTATTGTCTTTCTCTACTGGAGCTCTATAAGAACCTATTTCATAACAGTTTTTCCAATCACAAATAGTTTTCATAAATTTAATCTATATAGTAAAATCAATATAATGAATATTTATTTTACGGAAATAAAAAAAAAGTTAACAAATAAATTTGAAATTGAATATCTTGAAATCGTAGATAATTCCAACAAACATAAAAATCATAAATACTTTTCTCCTGGCAAATTTCATCTACATTTAAAAATTAAATCAATATATTTAAATTCATTACCTAGAATTAATGCTCAAAAGATGATAATGAAAACTTTAGAAGAAGATTTAAAATCTAAATTACATGCGCTAGAAATTAGTATTGAGAGATAGATTTACTTTGATTTTTTAAATCATTTATTTGTATTTTGAATTTTCCTGGAGCAGTTGTTTTACCAACTTTTTTAAGTAATACAAAATTTATTCTATCATCATCATTCTTCTTATCATTTTTTAAAAAAGGAATTAAAGAATTAATTAATTTATAGTCATTATATTTCTTAAAAGTATATGTCAGATTATTTTTTTTATAAATACTCTCAATCTCTTTAAGAATATTTTTGCTACATACCCTTTTAACAAAAGAAAGCCTTGTAGCTAGAATCATGCCTGTTAAAACAGCTTCGCCGTGACTAATTTTTTTGGAATAATTATTTTTAACCTCTATTGCATGGGCAAACGTATGACCAAAATTTAAAATCATCCTTAGCCCTTTTTCATTAGTGTCTCTTCTAACGAAATACATCTTTATCTCACAACTCTTTTTGACTGCATATGTTAATTCTTTAGTTTTTTTTGATAAAACAAGTTTTGTATTTTTCTTTAACCAATTAAAAAAACTCTTATCTTTTATTATAGAGTGTTTAAGAATTTCTGCGTATCCACATACCATCTCTTTCTTTGGCAAGGAATTTAAAAAAGATGTATCATTAATTACTAATTTAGGTTGATAAAAAGATCCTATCAAATTTTTTCCTTGAGTTGAATTTACTCCAGTTTTTCCCCCAATTGCTGAGTCTGCTTGTGCTAGCAGAGTTGTTGGAACATTAATAAAATTTATTCCTCGTTTATAGATACTGGCCACGAATCCGGAGACATCCCCAGTTATACCCCCGCCAACACTTATAATTAAGTCTGATCTATTTAAATTTTTTATCAATATTTTTTTAAGTAACTTTTCCGCCGATCTTAACGATTTGGATTTTTCATTAGCCTTAAATGGAAAAAAAAATGTTTCATAATTTTTCAACTTTTTCTTAACTATATTTTTGAATTTTTTTGGTACTTTAGTATCAATAATTAATACGATTTTTTTTGTTTTAGGACATAATTTTTTAATTTTTTTTTGAATTACTTTTAAAGAATTATTTCCTGTAATAACTGAGTAATTATGTATAGAATTTTTAAATTTTAATTCATGCATTTTCATAAATTTTCAATATTTTACTTACTATGGTATCAGTTTTTAGTTTATCACATCTTACTCTAAAGTCAGCCTCACTATAAATTTTCTTCCTCTGAAAGTAAATTTTACCTATGGTTTCGCCAATATTTTTTTTAAACAGCAAAGGCCTTTTTTTTGATCTTTTAAGTCTATTTATTAAAATATTTAAATTCATATCCAGCCAAAAACTAAAAGAAGACTTTTTAACCGCTCTTCTAATATCTTTATTAAGGAAAGCTCCACCTCCTAGAGAAATAACTGAACTATTTTTTTTTAATTCTCTTAAAGTAGTTTTATTTTCAAGCTTTCTGAAATAATTTTCTCCTTTATTTTTGAAAATAATATTAATTGTTGTACCTTCTTTTTCCTCAATAATTCTATCAATATCGATGTGTTTGTAAGAAAGCCTATTTGCTAAGTTTTTTCCAATAGTTGATTTTCCAACCCCCATCATGCCTGTCAAAACAAGGTTTTTTTTCAATTTAACAACCAATTTCAATTTGATTTTTCATAAATTTGTCTTATTTATTAAGTTTAAATTAATTCTTATACTATGCAACTTAAATACAACAGACAAACAAGTTTCGGAAGTTCTTTATTAAGGACATTGGCGAAATTATTATTAGTAGTTATATTTTTTATTTTGGCTATTTTTTTAATAGAAAAAATAAATTTTCCTAGTCCAGAAAAAAAATACAACATCGACATTACAAATGATATTAAAAAACTTTAGTAAATTTTTAAGTTTATTAATTGTTATTTTTTTTACTTCTCAAGTTTATGGTGAAGAAAAAATTGATATATGGAAAAATCAAAATCTTAAAAAGAATAATAATTTGGAAGAATCTAAAGATACTCCATCTAAAAATATTGATAAAGGCTTGAATTATTTAAAAAAAATAGACAAAAATCAAAAAATTCAAATTACCGATGGGCCTATTGAAACTTCAGAAGAAGCAAATGTATTTGGTGTATACGATCCTGAAAATTATAATTTTGATTTAAACATGTGGTCAAATACTAAAGCTGAAGATGTTAGAGCAAGTATAAAGAGATTGAAAAAAATAAAGCTATCAAAAACCTCAAACGATATATTAGAAAATATTTTACTTTCATTTTCATATCCACCAGCGGGAATGAATGAAAAAGAATTTGTGCAATTAAAGATTAATTGGCTAATTGAAAACAATAGAATAGATTTAATCGAGAGTTTTCTAAAACAAAATAAAGATTTTGAGGGTAAAGGAAAAGCCGTGCAATATCTTGTAGACCAAAATATTTCACAAGCAAATATAAAAGAAGGGTGTGAAAAAATTGAATTTATTGACAGCACAATCAAAGACGCTTATTTAGAAAAATTTAAAATATACTGTCTTGTTTTCAACAAAAAGAATTCTCAAGCACGTTTACTACTTGACTTATTGAGAGAACAAAATCAATCAGATAAATTTTTTGATGACAAAATAAATTTTCTCCTCCAAATTTCCGATAAAACCACTAATAAGATAAATGAAAAAAACTTACTAAACTTTTATCTTTCAAGTGTGACAATTGAAGATTTTAAGTATAAACCAACAAAACAAACCAATAAAGAAATTTGGAAATATTTAAGTGCGGCAAATCTTATTAATATTGAAGATTTAACGGATAAAAAAGAAATCAAGGATTTAGAGCAAGCAGCTAACAACGGTCAGATTAATTCAGATATCATATTCAATATCTATAAACAAATCCCTTTCAATTTAAACACCCTGATTAATGCTAAAAATCTTTATCAGACAATAGACACAAGCGAGGCTAGATCGCTAATTTATCAAAAGTACTTATTAGCTGAAAATACAGAGACACAAGTAGAATATCTTTTTTTATTAGAGGAATTATTTAAGAAAGATAAAATAACAAATATTTTTGCAGAGTTTTTAAGTGATAGTTTGCAAAAAATAGGTTTAGAAAATATTCCAAAAAAATATAAGGAAACAGCAGAGTCAAGGATTAAAAAAAATAATGATGAGTTCGTTTTAGGAAAGGTAAAATATAATGACAAAGTTTTACATCAATCTAAAATAATGAAATTTTATCTTGAAAATGAGGAAGAAAAAAAAATTCAAAAAGAAATAAATAAAGTTTTTAAAAAGATTAACAAAAATAGGAAATATTTTTTTTCAGCGAAAGATCTAGCATTAGTCGATGCTCTTGTAAGAGATGGGTTTAATATCCCAAATAATTTAAATATAAAAGAACTTTCCGCAAAGTATGATGTGCCAAAAAATTTATTATCCCTTATAGAAAAAAAACAAGATGCTTTTCTAGCGTTAAAGATAGTTGAGATTATAGGTGAGGACGAGCCATATCAACTTGATCCGGAAACAATTTATTTTATTACCAGTCTTTTAAATAAAATGGACTTAATTAAAATCAGAAACAAAGTGTTAATATCAGCTCTACCCCAAAGAGTTTAATTAGAATATAATAATTTTCAAATGTCTAAGAGAAATATTGTAATAGAACCTGATCCTATTTTAAGAAAAAAAAGTGAACCTCTTGAAGAAGTAAATAATGATTTAAGAAAGTTAATGGATGAAATGTTAGAAACTATGTATGAGGCTCCAGGTATTGGATTAGCAGCAGTACAAGTGGGTATACTAAAACGCCTTATAGTTATTGATGTTTCAAAAGATAAAGAAAAAAAAGATCCATTATTTCTAATAAATCCTGAAATCACTTTTAAGTCGAACAAAACATCAACTTATGAGGAGGGCTGCTTGTCTTTACCGGGTCATTTCGCTGAAGTTGAAAGACCTGCAGAATGCCATCTTAACTTCGTTGATTATAATGGAAATAAAAAAGACATAAAAGCCAATGGTCTCCTAGCAACCTGCATCCAACATGAGATTGACCACTTAGATGGTATTCTTTTTATTGATCATATTTCAAAGCTGAAAAGAGATATGATTATTAAAAAATTGAAAAAAAGCAAAAAAGAATTGGATAAAGTGATTTTGTAAAAATGGGATTAAAATTAATTTTTATGGGAACCCCTGAATTTGCTGTCCCAATTTTAAAATCTTTAAAAGAATCCGAGCATCAAATATTATCTGTGTATACCCAGCCCCCAAAAAAAAGTAAAAGAGGACAACAAATAAATATCTCTCCAGTTCATAAATTTTCAAATAAATTTGAAATTAATGTCCGTTCACCAAATTCATTAAACAAAGAAGAGGAGATAAATTTTTTTAAAAAATTTAACCCTGATGTTGTTGTAGTTGTAGCTTACGGAAAAATCATACCTCCACAATTATTGAATTTAAAAAATATCAAATTCCTGAACATTCATGCTTCTTTACTTCCTAAATGGCGGGGTGCGGCACCTATTCAAAGAGCGATTATGGAAGGTGATGATGAAACAGGTATTTCAATTATGCAAATAATTTCAGAATTAGATGCTGGACCTTATATGTTACAGGAAAAAATTAAAATAGATAAGAAAGATAATTATATTTCTCTCTCAAAAAAGCTTTGCAATTTAGGGTCAAAATTAATTTTAAGATCTTTAAAATTAATAGAGCAAAATAATTATAAATTCGTTGAGCAAAATAAAAAAAATATTTCATATGCAAAAAAAATTAATAAAAAAGAGTCTGAAATCGATTGGAGCTTACCAGCTAATAATATTATTGCTAAAATCAATGGACTAAATCCTTTTCCTGGGGTCTGGTTTCTCCATAAAGGAACAAGATTTAAAATTGTTGAAGCCATTGAGGTTGATCAAAGCGGACAGATCGGAGAAGTTTTAGATAATAATTTAACAGTGGCATGTAAACAAAAAGCTATAAGAGTTTTATTGATTCAAAAAGAAGGAAAAAAAATCTTAAAAACAAAAGATTTTTTGGCTGGATATAAAATTCAAAACGGTGAAAAATTAGCTTGAAATATAATTATCAAATAATTATTGAATATTTAGGTAAAAATTTTGTCGGCTGGCAAATCCAAAAAAAAGGAAAATCAATTCAGGGTTTAATTCAAAAAGCTATATCTAAAACTATAAAAAAAAAAATTAAATTAGTTGGCTCAGGAAGGACTGATGCAGGTGTGAACGCTGTAGGTCAAAGTGCAAATTTTTTTTGTGATAATGAAATCAAAAATTCTTTTAAATTTTTATCCTCTGTTAACTTTTTCTTAAAAAAACATCAAATTTCAATAATAAATTTGAAAAAAAAAAACGACCTATTTCATGCAAGATACAGCGCAAAAAAAAGACTTTACGAATACATAATTATTAACAGATTAGCAAATCTTTCACTTGATCAAGATAGATCATGGCTAATTAAAAAAAAGCTAAACATAAAAAAAATGAGAAAAGCTATAAAATATTTTATTGGGACACACGATTTCTCAGCGTTAAGATCATCTTCTTGTTCAGCCAAAAGTCCGATAAGAACTATTACTCGTGCAGGTTTAAAAAAATTGAACGATAAAATTACGATAAGATTTGAGTCTGAGTCTTTTCTACAGAAACAAGTAAGATCAATGGTAGGATGTTTAAAGTATGTTGGTGAAAATAAGTGGGAACCAGAAAAAATAAAAAAAATTATAAAATCGAAGAAAAGAAATCAATGTGCACCTCCTGCACCGCCAGAGGGCTTGTATTTAAAAAAAGTTTTTTATTAATAATTTATCAATTCTAAGTATTTTAGACTTATTTTTTTCCAACTCAATGATTTAGATAATTTAAGTGATTTTTGAGAGAACTTATTGCTTTTAATTTTGTTAGATTTTAATTCGTAAATTACTTTATGTAATTCTTTATTATTTTTAAAACTTAATACGCTTCCCCCAAAATTTTCTGATACTTTCCTAGAACATATGACTGGTAAACCGTAAGACATATAAGTTAAAACTTTGACTTGTACACCAGTTGCAAT
>CACPNG010000006.1 GCA_902635225.1 uncultured Pelagibacteraceae bacterium
TTTTTTATTACTTGCATCGAATAATTTTTTTCCGTAGATTTTCAATTTATCTTTTGATGATACAGTCTTAATACCAATTTGAAATAAAATTTTTTGCATTTCTTTAATTCTATTACTCTCTTTATTCGCAAGATCTTTGATACCTTCAAAGATAGAAATACCCTGAGTAAGTGCAGCGATTATAAAAAGTATAGGGTATTCGTCAGTGGAATTTACATAATATTTTTTTGACGCTCTTATTGGTTTAATTTTACTATTAAAAACCAATATATCTCCACTAATTTCATTATTTTTTTTTTTTAAATTTACGAATCTAATCTTTGCACCTCGACTCTTTAAAATTTTATAAAAACCAATTCTAGTCGGATTGAGACCAACATTTTTTATTTTAATTGAGGAGCCTTTGTTAAGTAACGTTAAAGCTGAAAAAAAAGCAGCTGATGATGGATCACCAGGAACATTTATATTAACTGGATTTAAATAACTTTTTCCAAAAATTTTTATTTTCCTCTCTTTTCCATCTACAATTTTAATTGCTTGAGAATTTTTTTTTAGTAAATTTTCAGTATGATCTCTACTTTTTTCTTTCTCTCTTATTTCTGTATTCCCATAAGAATTTAGCCCTGCAAAAATTACAGCACTTTTTAATTGTGCGGAAACGCCCGCCTCGTACGTAATACCTATAGGTAATTTAGTAGAATGCAATTTTAAAGGAAAAAAAAACTTATTTTTAGGCAAGAAAGTAGCCCCGAAATTTGACATTAAAGAAATTAATTTTTCCATACTTCTTTTATTGAGAGAATTATCTCCTTTTATTTTAACTTCAATATCAGGCGTAGTTGATAAAATTCCAATTAATAGTCTAGCCAATGTTCCCGAATTACCAAAATTTAAAGTAGTGTTCTTTTTGGCAAAAAGTGAACCTAAACCTTTTCCGTATATTAGATAGTTTTTAGGCTTTTGTTTTTTTATTAGCACTCCTAAATTTTTAAGACAGTTTATTGTTGAGAAGACATCCTCAGACTCTAAAACATTTTTTACTGATGAAATATTATAGCTAATAGCACCTAATAAAAAACTCCTGATAGAAATCGATTTATCAGGGTCCACCTCAATAACTTTTTTAAAAGATTTTATTTTTTTATTAATGATAAGGTTAAAACTTTTAGACAACATTATTTGTTAGGAAAATTGAGAACCGAAATAATGTTCAATGGCCTTTGTTGATTTTAATAGTTCTCTAGAAGTTCCTTCCGCTATGACTGTATTCTCTCCTAAAACATAACTTCTATCTGTTATATCAAACAAGTTTTTTACGTTATGATCTGTAACTAAAATAGCAGTTCCACTTGATTGAATTTTTAATATATATTTTTGTATATCCTGAATTACTAATGGATCTAATGCAGCTAAAGGTTCATCAAGTAAAACTATTTTCGGTTTATTAATCATAATTCTTGCCATCATAAGTCGTCTTATTTCTCCACCAGACAAAACCGATGCATTTAGAGTCCTTAAATGTTGTAAATTAAATTCATCTAAAAGTTTTTCAGTAACAGCTTTTTGATTTTCTGAACCTTTTATAGATATTTGAGCAATACCCAAGATATTATCGTATACAGACATATTAAATACACTTCTTTGTTGCGGAAGATAACCTAAACCCTCTTTCGATCTTAAATGAATGGGGATTTGTTCAATTGATTTATTATTTAAAAAAATTTTCCCTCCCTCAACATTTTGTTCTCCAATACACATTGAGAATAAAGTAGTTTTTCCACATCCATTTGGCCCCAAAACACCAACACATTCTCCTGGAAAAACTTTAAGTGAAAGTTTCTTTAAAATAGGTCTTCCACCAAAAGATTTACTCACATCTTTGACCTCAAAAATAGGTTTATCTTTTTTAAATTTTAAGATTCTAAAGCCTTTTTTCATTTTAGATTAACATTTGCGTTTACTTTACCATCTTTTGTAGAAGCAATATTTAATGTCTGCTTTTTTATATCAAATAATAGTTTGTCTGCAAACATTGTTCCTCTATAGTCCTTTACTTTTACATCATTTGTAATCATTAAATAACTTTTAGAATTTGAATATTCAGCTTTTTGAGCAGAAAGTTCGCTACCTTCGTAATTTGCTCTAACATTTCCTTCAAAGTTCATATCCAAAGTTTTATTGTTGTAAATACCACCATCTGATAATACCCTAAGCACTGTACCATCTTTAAAGTAAAAAGTAGCTTCTACGAATTTCATATTAATTACTTCTTGGCTTGTCTTTTTGTTGAAAGCTTCTTTAGATTTAAGAACAAACCTATTGCCGGCTAAATCCAAACCAGAATACTCAATATTAAAAAAAATATCTCCATCTTTGAGATCATTTTTTAATTGCTCCTCTATCTTCTGCTGTGTTTCAGTGGTAATGATTTTTTCTTTGTCAGTTACCTCTAAATCTGAGTAAGTAAATAGAATTATTAAAGATCCTATTAACAATAAACTAATTTGAATAATTATTAATTTTCTTTTTCTCTCCGTCATCTTGCCCCACTTTGCAAAAGAAAATGAATATGAATTATACCTTTTAATCTTTTGTTTGATTTTTTTAAATCTTTGTCAGGCACGACTAATAAGCTAGTTATTTTTTTTTCATTCATAATTCCTAAAGCCTTTGACGCTGGCATATTCTCGTTTACTACTAACGGAGCATTAGACATAAACTTGTTTAGATCTTGATTTATGGAGTAGTTTTTGAGCTCTCTTCTCAGGTCACCATCAGTTACCAAGCCTTTAATAAATTTATTTTTGATAATAACAACAATTCCAAGCTTCTTTTGATTCATAATCTTTAATGCAGCTTTAAAATTCTTTTTATAATTTATTACTGGCATTTTTTTTCCAGACACCATTATATCTTTTGCTAGCAGGAGAGAGCTTCCAATATTTCCGCCAGGATGAAAAACCTTGAACTTCTCTTTAGAAAATTTTTTTTGGTACATCACAGTTGTAGCCAAACAATCTCCTAACAATAATGTAATTGATGTACTTGATGTAGGCACCATACCTGTCACATCTGCCTCCTTTACCTTTGGAAGTATCAACTTAATATCACTCGCTTTTAATAAAAGGCTGTCTGGCTTAGACGCTACTCCAATAATTTTTATCCTAAATCTGTTTGCATACTTAATCATGTTCGTCAGTTCAGATGTGTTTCCTGAATAAGAAAAAATAATTAATAAATCTTTCTTTTCTATTTGACCCATATCTCCATGTAAAGCCTGTGCAGGATCACAAAAAAAACTTGGAATACCTACGCTTGAAAAAGTTGCAGATATTTTTCTTGCTATTAAACCTGACTTACCAATACCAGCAAAAACTACTTTTCCTTTACAGCTCAAAATTAAATCTACAGCTTTGACAAAACTGTTGTTAAAAACTTTTTTGATTTTTGATAATTCTTTAATTTGAGTCCTTGCTGCTTTGCTAGCTAAAGATATATAATTTTTTTTATTCATTAATGTTCAAAAATATCCTCTTTAAAACCTTTCTGATCTAATTCAACTCTTGTATCTAAAAAAGTAAGGCACTTTTTAAATATATCCATTCTCTTTTCTCTTATTAGCATTGTTTCTAATTCAGATTTAATCTTGTGTAAGTAAATTACATCATTAGCAGCATACTCCAGCTGTTTATCAGATAGATCATTTATATCTTTATTCCAATCGCTGCTACCGTATCTTTTATCTATTGATTTATTGCAAAACTCCTGAATTAAATTTTTAAGTCCATGAGCATCAGTATATGTTCTCACAATTTTTGAAGCTATCTTAGTGTCAAAAATATTTTTTATCTTACATTTTAAAAAAAACTCTAGAGCATTTTTATCAAACCTTAAAAATGACCAATTTTTAAAATTTTTTCATTCTCAAGAATAGAAACAAGATTCGGAGCTTTGAAACTATTCTTATTAGGCTGAATAATAAAAACGTTTTTATTCTCGTCACATATTTGAATAAGACTTAGTTTATCTCTTTCTGGTATTTGAAGACCTGTTGCTTCGGTATCTATCGCAACACTATTCTTGAATGAATTAGCTATTTCTGAAGTTATGTCCTCTTTAATCTTAGTTATTTTCATATATAAGTTTAAATACCATGAAAAACCAAATTTGCACAATCTTAGGTGGTGGTGGTTTTATAGGAAGATATCTTGTTCGAAATTTGACCAAGAAAAACTATAGATGCATTATTACTACAAGAAAAGCCTTTCAAAAAGGCTATTTGAAGACACAAGCCACACCTGGAGCAATCGAGTTATTAGATTGGAATCCTAATAATTTTTCCGAATTAAAAGAAGCAATTAATAATTCAGATGTAGTCATAAATTTAATTGGTATCCTCTTTGAAAATAGAAAACAAAAATTTTATAATATCCACTCAAAAATTCCCGAAGCTATCGCTAAGATTTGTTCTAAGTCAGATGTAAAAAAATTTATACATGTTAGCGCTATTGGAGCTAATGATAAATCAAAATCTCTTTATCAAAAATCAAAATTTCTAGGTGAACAAAATGCACTTGAAAATTTTAAAAAAACAGTAATTATAAGACCAAGTGTAGTTTGTGGTCCTGAAGATAATTTTACAAATCTGTTTTCGAAACTAAGTATATTGCCTGTAATACCAGTTGTAGGCAAAAATTATAAGTTTCAACCAATCTTAGTTTCAGATGTTGCTAGCTCTATTTTAAAAGCTATCGAAACAAAAAATAATGAAAGTAAAATTTATGAAATTGGAGGACCAAAAATAATTAGTTTTGGTGATATGGTTAAGTCAATTTTATCAACTATTAATAAAAAAAGATTTGTTGTTGAAATGCCAATGGCTATAGCAAAAATACAGAGTACTATTACAGATTTACTTCCTTTACCTCCAATTTTAACTAGAGACCAATGTGAAATTTTATCTGAGGCAGATAATATTGTTTCCAATAATCATCTAACACTCAAAGATCTTGATATAGACCCAGTGAACGTTGAGGAAGAGATGAAAAAATGGTTATGGAGATATAAAGACGGCGGCCAGTTTGCTAAAGCACAATGAAAAATATAAGTTTATTTAGTGGATATATTTATCTTATTCTAGCAATTATAACAGGTATTGCCTCTAATGGTTTTCTCAAAACCACAGAAAGTTTTACCAAGCTCACACCTACAATTTTTTGCATCACAAGTATTGTTGTTTGTATTTTTTGTTTATCTAGAGCAATGACTATAATACCTGTTGGATTTACTTATGCGACTTACGGAGCATTAACGATAACCGCGGTCACTTTATTTGGAATTTTCAAATATAATCAAACCCCCAATCTCTTTGGAGTCTTAGGTTTAATTCTTATTATCTCAGGAGTTATAATTTTAAATACTTTTGGTAAAGTAAAATAAAACCCTAGGTAGAAATTAATTTTTTTAGACTGACTCCTCTTTATATATAAATTGTGTTAGCTTTTTTCTTTTTAAAGAAAACGGGGGAAATAAATGAAACATTTAAAAGCAATAATTGCTTCGATTGCACTTTTCGCAATGTTTGCGGGAACGTCGCTTCAAGCAAAAGTAGAAATACAATGGTGGCATGCTTTTGGTGGAAGACTTGGTGAATTACTTGATGAACAAGTAAACAAGTTTAATGCAAGCCAAAACAAATACACTGTAGTTCATACTAGAAAAGGAAACTATTCAGAAACACTAAACGCAGGAATAGCTGCATTTAGAGCTGGACAACATCCAAATATACTTATGGTATTTGAAGTCGGTACTGCTAGTTTGATGGCAGCAAAAGGAGCTTATGTTCCTATGTACCAACTCATGAAGGATGCTGGACAAAGTTTTAATCCAAAAGGATTCGTTTCAGCGGTGAGTGGTTACTACACTACAACAGATGGCAAAATGTTATCAATGCCATATAACTCATCAACGCCTGTACTTTGGGTAAATAAAGATCTGATGAAAAAAGCAGGTTTAGATCCAGAGATGGACCTAAGTACTTGGAAGAGGGTTGGAAATGCACTTGATGCTGCAAAAGCTAAGGGCATTGATATGCCGTTTTGCACATGTTGGCACTCATGGGTACATTTAGAAAACTTTTCAGCGTATCACAATATACCATTTGCAACTAA
Organism: uncultured Pelagibacteraceae bacterium; assembly: GCA_902635225.1. GTDB lineage: Bacteria > Pseudomonadota > Alphaproteobacteria > Pelagibacterales > Pelagibacteraceae > Pelagilacustribacter. Next base: position 6,171 of record CACPNG010000006.1, read on the forward strand.
AGCTAATGGATTTGCTGGTTTAGACACTGAGTTGGCATTTAACAGCCCAGTTCACATTAAGCACATTCAAACTTTAGGTAAATGGGCGCAAGAAGGTAAATTTAAATACATGGGTAGAAGAAATGAAGCTGGTAAAAATTTTAGAGCCGGTGAATGTATGTTAATGACAGAGTCTTCTGCTGGTTATGCTGGTATCAAAAAAGAAGCAAAATTCGAATTTGGTATTAGACATTTACCTTACTATGGAGGAACTGAAGCACCTCAAAACACAATCATTGGTGGTTCATCTTTATGGGCATTATCTGGGAAATCTAAAGAAGAGAATAAAGCAACAGCTGCGTTCTTAGCTTTCTTATCTAAAACTGATATTCAAGCTAAGTGGCACCAAGATACTGGTTACTTAGGTGTAACAACTGCTGCTGCTAAAAAAACTAAAAGTTCAGGTTTCTACAAAGCAAACCCTGGAACTGATTTAGCTGGAATACAGATGATGAGAAATAAAGTTACTCAAAACTCTAAAGGCTTACGTCTTGGATCTTTTGATCAGATAAGAGGAATTATTGATGAAGAGATGGAAGGAGTTTACAACGGCAGCAAAACTGCTCAAGTAGCTTTAGACAATGCTGTAAGAAGAGGTAATGTTCTTTTAAGAAGATTTGAAAGAGCAAATAAATAAATCAATTTAATTTACCAGGGGCGAAAGCCCCTGGTAATATTCTTAAGATCAAATGGAAAAAAGAGTTTTTTTTAAAGGCTGGTGGTTACCAGCGTTACTAGTTGCACCTCAGCTGCTCATTTCTTTTGTTTTCTTTTTTTATCCTTCAGGCCAAGCTATTTGGAATTCTTTATTTTTACCAGATCCTTTTGGTCTAAAGACAGAATTTGTAGGTTTAGATAATTTTAGATTTTTATTATCTGACCCTTATTATTTAGCAAGTTTTAAAACGACAGTAATTTTTTCAACTGCGGTATCAGTTTCATCAATGGCTTTAGGTTTATACTTAGCAGCATTAGCCGATCGATTAATTAAAGGCGCGGGAGTTTATCAAACATTATTAATTTGGCCTTACGCTATCGCGCCAGCTATCGCAGGTGTTCTATGGTTATTTATGTTCAATGGAAACATTGGGTTAGCTTCTTATTATCTTAAAGCTTTAGGTTATGAATGGAATCATACTTTAAAAGGTGATCAAGCAATGTTTCTAGTTATTTTAGCTTCATCGTGGGGCAGAATAAGTTATAACTTTTTATTTTTTTTAGCAGGACTACAAGCCATTCCAAAATCAATTATTGAAGCTGCAGCAATAGATGGAGCTAGTTTTTGGAAAAGATTTGGCACAATTGTAATACCTCTACTTTCACCCATCACATTCTTTTTATTAGTTGTAAATATTGTCTATGCTTTCTTTGATACTTTTGGAGTGATACATACAATCACTTCAGGCGGACCTGAACAATCAACAACTATACTTGTATATAAAGTATTCTCTGATGGGTTTGTGAGCCAAGATCTTGGATCAAGTGCAGCTCAGTCCGTAATCCTACTAGTTTTAGTCGGAATTTTAACCGTCATTCAATTTAAATATATAGAGAGAAAGGTGCATTATTAATGGTTGAGAAAAAGAAATCAGGCTATTGGCTGACTCACCTGGGTTTAATTCTTGGGGTATTATTCATTTTCTTTCCAGTGTGGCTTACTTTCGTTGCATCTACGGTAACACAAGATGCAATTATTTACCCTCCACTACCAATGTTACCGGGAACAGAGTTTTTTGAAAATTATGCTAATGCATTATTTAGAGGTTCACCAGAGGGTTATGGAGCTAAAGTTCCTGTTATAAAAATGATGATGAACTCAGCAATCATGGCAATTGGTATTACAGTTGGAAAAATTATTATCTCATTGTTGTCAGCTTTTGCATTTGTTTATTTTAGATTTCCATTTAGGAACTTATGTTTCTGGTTAATTTTTATTACTTTAATGCTTCCAGTAGAGGTGAGAATTGTGCCGACTTATGAAGTTGTTGCAAATTTAAATCTATTAAATTCTTACACAGGATTAATCTTCCCGTTAATTGCATCAGCTACGGCAACTTTTTTATTTAGACAATTTTTTATGACCATACCTGATGAAATGGTTGAAGCAGCGAGAATGGATGGCTGCAGTCCAATGCGTTTCTTTTTTGATATATTAGTTCCCATAAGTAAAACTAATATCGCAGCTTTATTTGTAATTTTATTTATTTTTGGTTGGAATCAATATTTATGGCCACTATTAATGACGACCGATCCCGACATGAGAACTATTGTAATGGCGATAGACTCAATGATACCAACTGGAGATGATTATGCACACTGGCCAACGGTTATGGCAACAGCAATGTTAGCTATGGTGCCACCAGTAATAGTGGTAATTAGTATGCAAAAGTTTTTTGTTAAAGGATTATTAGAAAGCGATAAATAATGTCTCAAATAAGTTTACAAAATCTAAAGAAATCTTTTGGAAAAACGCAGGTTATTCATGATCTTAGTATTGACGTTAAAGATGGTGAGCTGATTGTAATAGTTGGACCATCAGGATGCGGAAAATCAACTTTATTGAGAATGGTGGCAGGCTTAGAAGATGCTAATGAAGGAAATATTTTAATCGATAATAAAAAAGTAAACGAGCTTGAACCCATGGAGCGAAATATTGCAATGGTATTTCAAAATTACGCTCTTTATCCTCACATGACTGTCTTTGGTAACATGGCTTATGGTTTAAAAATTGCAAAAGTTCCAAAAGAAGAAATTGAATCAAGAGTTCAAAAAGCTGCTGAAATTTTAGAACTTGGAGAATTATTAGAGAGAAAACCCAATCAACTATCCGGAGGACAAAGACAAAGAGTTGCTATGGGAAGAGCCATTGTTAGAAACCCCGTGGCTTTTTTATTTGATGAACCCTTATCAAACCTTGATGCCAAATTAAGAGTTCAAATGAGATTAGAGATTAAAAAACTTCAAACTCAATTAAAAACTACCTCACTTTATGTAACGCACGATCAAGTTGAAGCGATGACTTTAGCTGATCGTATGATTGTAATGAACGAAGGTAATGTAGAACATATTGGAACACCTTTAGAAGTATACACAAAACCTAAAACTTTATTCACGGCTCAATTTATCGGAAGTCCTGCAATGAATATTTTAAAAGGTAATTGTGGAGGTAACAAATTGATTTTGGCAAACAAAGCTTCACTTTCAGTGAATTCAAAATTTAATGGACCTGTTAATATAGGTATGCGACCTGAAGATTTTGAATTAGATCAAAATGGTCCAATCAAGTTAAAAGTTGAACTTGTAGAGCTGATCGGAGCTAATACACTTATTCATGGTAAACTTGAAAATAGTAATGAAATTTTAGTTGCAAGTATCTCAGGTGTTGTTAAAGAAGATACTATTGGAAAAAATATTAATCTTTCCATTCAAAATGACAAACTACACCTGTTTGATACTAATACTGATTTGAGGATTAATTGATCAATCCATTTTTAACGAAACCTAACTACATAAGAATTTACGGCCACAGGGGAGCAAGAGGCGATATTGTTGAAAACTCTATCTCTGGTTTTAAATATACATTTGATCTTGGTATCAAAGCTGTTGAGTTTGATGTTGTAATTTCAAAAGATAATATTCCAACAATATTTCATGATTACAGATTAAATCCTGATTTAGTTAAAGATGCTTCAGGGAACTGGATCACAGATAAAAGCATGAAATTAGTAGAACTGACTTATGAGCAAATCAGCAAGTATAGTATTGGAAGTATAAAACCCGAAACAAAGTACGCAAAAAGATTTAAAAATCAAAAACCTATTACAGGAGAAAAAATACCAAAATTAACTGATTTCTTTAAATTAGTGACGGAAGATAAATATAAAGATGTATTTTTAAATTTAGAAATTAAATCAACTCCAACACAAGAAAACGTAACACCAGATCCAGAAAAAATGGTTTCTTTAATCCTTAAAGATATTAAAGATTTTAAACTTGAGGATAGAACTTTAATCACTTCTTATGATTTTAGAATTCTTTACGCCCTTAAAAAACAAAACCCAAATATCCTAAGAGGATTTATTACTCTACAACAAGGACTTTCAATAACTAAAAAGAATATTTACGAGAACTCTCCATGGATGGTTAAAAATTATCCTATGGAAGAATTATTTTTGCTACCAAATATTATTAAATCGCTAGAGGGACATGTATGGAGTGTTTTTTACCGTGATGTGACTAAACAAAATGTAGAATTAGCACACAAACATGGTTTAGCTACTTGTGTTTGGACAGTGAATAGAGAAAAAGATATTATTAGAATGATCGAGTACGGAGTTGATGGAATTATCACTGACTATCCAAAAAAAGTTCAAGAAATTTGTAAATCCAAAAATATCTCTTGGTTTTAAGCTTGAAAACTTGAAAATATATTTATCGTCGTGCAAATAAACCCCTGATTTTTTAAATCAGGGGCATTTAATTTATTTATAAACTAATTATTTAAAGATGCTGTGATAGGTTCTTTATTTTTATTAGCTCTTTTTTCAGCGATTTTTTTCTCGATACTAGCTATCTTTAGATCAATCTTTGATAGTTTTTTTTGTTTAGTGCTTATCTTATTTTTAAGCTTATCGATTGATTTTAGTATTTTTTTCTTTTTCTTTTCGTTTTTTTTTAACTTTTTTTTCATATTGTTCCTCCAAAAAAGAAAAATCTAAAATAATCTAAAAAATTTTTCAAATGAAATTAAGAAAAATCTTTTAAACTAAAAGTTGAAAAAATTTAGAAAATCCTACGGAACTAATAAATTTATAAATCTGTCTGTTTTTTGGATCTCAAGACTGTTTACGTAACCACAATTTTCACCATCAACCTGTGATAGAACTTTATTGTTTACACCATTTATTTTTAATCTGTTCAATTCTTTTTTAATTACACTTTTTGCAGGAGTTAAGTCGCCTTTGGTTAAAATTAACCAAACATAATAAAGTAATTTTATTCTGGTCAGGTCTTTAAATATGTAAGCTACTATCCTGTTTTCAAATATATTGGTATCATTTGTTATAGAATGGGGACCAGCATAGTATTTTGAATTAGTACATAAAATCCAATCAGCCATAATTTTTTCATTATCTGCCTCAACCTCCATTTTATTATTTTTTAAAAATAAAAAATGCTGAAAGCCTTTTAAAGCGAAAATTACTTTTCCAAGATACTTTTTAATATTTGTATTTATGGACTCAACAATTCGAGAGTCAAAACCTACACCAGCCATCAAGAAAAAGTACTTATCATTTATTTTTGCTAATGAAATTTTCTTATGATTATCTGAAACTAGGACGTTGTAAATCTCCTCCGCCTTTTTCTTAATTTGAGTTTCTATTTGTAAAATATTTGCAGTGCCAGCAGGTATGTATCCAACTAATTTGTCTTTTAGATTATCACTTTTAAACATTTCATTAATACCAAAACATACGCTCCCGTCACCGCCAGCAAATACTAACCGATCAAATTTTTTATTAGACAATTCTTTAAATACATTCCTTGCATGATCTTCGCTTTCAGTTTTAAAAAGATCTACAATATGATTTTTTTCTAAAAGATTAATGACCTTGTTAATTAATTTAAGTTTTCTACCACCTGCTGCATTTGCGTTAAATATCACCGCAAAATTCAATTTTTTATTCATATTTTAACAATTCTGTAACATATTTATGATTCTACTTTTACTAGAGATTCGTTTTATAAAAAATATGGAAACAATTCAAACTAAATCTAAGGGAAAGATTTTAAATTACAAAAGCATCTTTATTTCCGACTTGCACCTTGGGCATAGAAAAAGTGCAGCAAACAAATTATTAGAATTTTACAAACATTCAAGGTCAGAGAATTTATACCTTGTTGGTGATATCATTGATGTTTGGGCTTTAAAAACAAAATTTTACTGGCCTCAAGAACATAATGATGTGATTCAAAAAACATTAAGAAAAGCAAGACATGGAACAAAAGTAAAATATATTGTTGGAAATCATGATGATGTCTTCAGAAAATTTTTACCATTACATTTTGGCGATATTGAAGTTGTAAATAGAGCCATACATGTAAGCTCAGATAATAAAAAGTATATTGTTGTTCATGGTGATGCCTGGGATGGAGTGATGAAATATGCTCCATGGTTATCAAAAGTAGGAGCTATTGCTTATAGTTTTTTACTTGAGTTTAATGTTGTTATCAATTTTTTTAGAAGATTATTTAAAAAGGGTAATTGGTCTTTAGCAAAATATTTAAAACACAAAGTAAAGAACGCTGTAAAATATATAGGCGATTATGAAAAAACTTTAGCAATTTATGCTAAAAGAAAAAATGTTGATGGCATAATTTGCGGCCATATTCATCATTCTGCCGATCAAGTCTTAGATGGTGTGAGATATTTAAATTGTGGTGATTGGGTAGAAGGTGCAACTTTCTTGGTAGAACATTTCGATGGTCGCATGGAAGTTATTGACTGGGACAAAATCAGAGGTGATGTTGTCGATTACAAGCCATATCTAAAAGTAGTAAATAAATAAATGAAAATTTTAATCGTTACTGATGCCTGGTATCCGCAAGTGAATGGTGTTTGTAGAACTTTAAAAAATCTTGGCGATGAATTAAAAAAAATTGGACATCAGGTTGAATATATTGAACCTAATCAATTTTTTACTGTGCCAATGCCAAAATATAATGAAATAAAACTTTCTCTTAATGTTTGGCCTAGAGTAGGTAGATTAATTTCTAAAGCCGATGCTGACATAATTCACATAGCAACAGAAGGCCCGATAGGAATATTTGCAAAAAGATATTGTGTAAAAAATAAGCTTAAGTTTACCACGTCTTACCATACTCAATTTGATAAATATTTGAAGCTATACTATCCTTATTTGCCAATTAAGCTTGCTCAAAAGTTCCTTAAAGGATTTCATTCAAAGGCGGAAAAAATTTTAGTAACAACTCAATCAATGAAAGATGAACTTCAAGAAATTGGTTTTGATAAGGATAAGATGGTTGTTTGGACCAGAGGGGCAAACCACGGGGCATTTCAAAAGCCTAAAAAGATTAATTTAGAGTATAAAAGACCAATTTATCTTTATGTGGGTAGGGTATCTATTGAGAAGAACATCAGAGCATTTCTGGATTTAGAGTTAGAAGGCACGAAACTAGTTGTTGGTAAAGGACCTGATTTAGATAAACTTAAAAAAGAATACCCTGAAGCAATATTTAAAGGAGAGAGAACAAATGGTGAGCTTGCAAGTTACTTTGCTTCTTCTGATGTTTTTGTTTTCCCGAGCAAAACAGATACTTTTGGAATTGTAATTATAGAAGCTTTAAAATGTGGATTGCCAGTAGCTGCTTACCCAGTAGCAGGACCAAAAGATATTTTTAACGGTACAAACATTGGCTCGTTAAACAACGATCTTAAAAAAGCAGCACTTGAAGCTCTTAAGTCAGATAGAAGCGCTTGCATTGAGCATGCAAAAAAATATACCTGGGAAAATTGCGCAAAAATCTTTTTAAATAGTGCGGTATCAAACCGCTAAAAAATATTTCTTTAGTCTATATCTTTAAAGTATAATCAAATCATGGAATTATTATTTTACTCTCTTGCTGGAATAATTGTGATCGTAGTAATTGCAGTATCCAGAAAATCAATTGTAGCAGGTATGGAGGCAAGATCCGATATTAAGAGAGAGAACAAACCAAGTAATAATGAAGAGGGAATAGAAGACATCACCAATGAAAATATTGAAAAAACTAATGAGCAAGTAAAGATTATAAATCAAATCGATGATCTAATTTTAATTGTAGATAAATTTAAAAATATCAAATTTTTTAATAATAGCGCAAAAAAAAATTTGGAGAAAATAATTTAAATAAGCACGTGGCTACTTTATTGAGAGTTCCTGATTTACTCCAAAATATTGATTTAGTGCTTTTAAAAAAAGAGACAATTACTATGGATTTAGAATTATCCTCTCCCTCATTTCAGTTCTTTAAAGTTCATCTATTCTCTGGACCGACCTCATATGTCGATGATCCTGACTCAGTTGTTTTATTTCTAAAAGATTTAACTGATATTATAAAAGCGCAAAGGTTCAAATCTGATTTTGTAGCCAATGTAAGCCATGAACTTAAAACGCCTTTAGTTTCTATTAAAGGATTTCTAGAAACTATAAGCGGACATGCGAAAGATGATTTAGAAGCACAAAAAAAATTCATACCGATAATGCTTGAGCAAGCTGATAGGATGGAAAGCTTAATTAAAGATTTACTTTCACTAAGTAAAATTGAGTTAGAGGAACATATACAGCCTCAAGATAAAGTAAATTTAAAAGAAATTTTAAGTAACGTTGAAGACATCCATCAAAAAAATTTAAAATCTTTTGAATTTAAAAATAATATAAAAGATGATTTCTTTATTAAAGGCGATCATGAAAAATTAATTGAAGTTTTTTCAAATATTATTGATAACAGTATAAAATATTCAGAAAAAAATAAAAAGATCGAGGTTAATTGTGGACAAGGTAACGGAAAAGTAATAGGAGACTCTTACACCGTGTCCATTAAAGATAATGGTATTGGAATTCCAACTGAACAACTTCCGAGAATTACAGAAAGATTTTTTAGAGTTGATGCAGCTAAAAGTAAAAAAGTTGGTGGCACTGGACTTGGAATGGCGATCGTGAAGCACATTGTTAATCAGCATAGAGGTGAGTTAGAAATAAAAAGTGAGGCTCAAAGTGGCACCGAAATAAAGGTTCACTTTTCTAAATTTTAGCAAATATCACAAATTTATTAAATTATGTCTTGAGATAGACAGTAAAATAGTTAAAATTCTAGTATGACTAGAATAACAAATTATATAATTCTGGTTTTATTAACTTTAACTTTTACAACTGTTAAGGCAGATGTAAACTTAATTGAGAAAACTTTACGTTCTCAACCTCTTACAGTTTTTGATCTTGGACTTTTAAGACTTAAAAACGATCTTAGGCAAGCTAAAAACGATTTAGTTCTTGAAGTAGATAATAAAAATGTATCTACAATTTATACTGAAGCTTTATTTTCTAGAAGAGACGATGGAATTCAATTAATTGTGTCAGCACCGATGAGCACTCATTTAAATGCTAACTCGTACATGGTGGACTCAATTAAATGTAGAAAAATTTTTGAAAAAGTTAAAAATAATCTTTTAAAAGGACAAAACGAGAGCAATATGATTCACTCAAAAGCTGCATCTTATTTAAGTGAAGTATTCACCGCTCCAACACAATGGAATGCTTGGAGATATGATAAAGGTTTTACTCAAAAATTAGTTAACTTTGTACAACTAGAAGTTACATTAAAGCCAACTCAATCCTACGCAGTTAAAAATAAAGTAAGACCTTTTAGTTGCGGAGGGTCTTTAGCCTCTGATTATCAACAAATCGAGATAACTAGAAAGTTCAACTAAAAAGTTATCATTTTAATAAATTTGTAACATATCTGTAATAATTAAGAGTCCTCTTAATTCTATGAATCCAATGTTTGTTAATTAATTAATAAATGAAAGGATAAACAATGAGAAAACTATCAATCGCTTTAGCTTCATTAGTTGCAATGTTAGTTGTAACTTCTGCTCAAGCTAGAGATCAGATTAAAATCGTAGGTTCTTCAACTGTATTCCCTTATGCAACAATCGTTGCTGAAAGATTTGGTTCCTCTGGTAAATTTAAAACACCAGTAATCGAGTCAACAGGAACAGGTGGTGGAGCTAAATTATTCTGTGCTGGAGTTGGTACAGAGCACCCAGACATAACTAATGCATCTAGAGCTATGAAGGCTAAAGAGTATGCGCTATGTCAAAAAAATGGTGTTGAAGAAATCGTAGAGATTACAGTTGGTAACGACGGAATAACGTTAGCTTATTCTAAAGATGCTAAACCAGTAAACTTTACAAAAAAACAATTATGGGCAGCATTAGCAAAAGAAGTTGCTAAAGATGGTGCGTTAGTACCAAATCCATATAAAAATTGGAGTGATATCGACCCATCATTACCAAACTACCCTATCAAAGTTATGGTGCCTCCAGGAACATCAGGAACAAGAGATGCTTGGAATTCATTAGTAATGAAAAAAGGTATCGATGATGCTTCTAAAAAAGCTGGCGCTAAATATAAAGCGTTAAGAGAAGATGGTGCGGTAATTGAAGTTGGTGAGAACGACTCACTTATTATTCAAAAATTAGCTGCGGACAAAGAAATGTTCGGTTTCTTTGGTTTCAGTTATTTCTTAGCTGCAAAAGATAAATTGCAAGCTGCAAGCATTGAAGGTGGTCAACCAAGTCTATCTTCGATTCAAGATTACAGTTACGCAGTTGCAAGACCTTTATTCTTCTATGTGAAAAAAGCTCACGTGGGCGTTGTACCTGGCTTACATGAATTCGTAAAAGAGTTCACAAGTAAAAAAGCTATGGGTAATAAAGGTTATTTAACTGATATCGGGCTAGTACCTCTAGATGGCAAGTTATACAAAACATCTAGAACTAACGCTACGAAGTTAGTTAACATGCCTGCTAAGAAGTAGTAGTATCAATTAAACAAAAAGGGGGTATTTTACCCCCTTTTTATCTCTGGAAGCTCAATATGAATTTAATACTTGTAACTTTTATTATTCTCTTAGCTTTCACAAGTTATTATTTCGGTAGAAAAAAAGCTCTAGTTATTCAATCATCACAAAGACTTACGGCATTACCAAAATTTTATGGATATTATTTAGCTGCTTGGTGTGCTGCACCAGCATTAATAATTTTTGCTCTTTGGTCAGTTTTTGAACCATCAATAGTTAAAACATTTATTTTACAAGATTACACTGATCAGAACTTAACTAAAAATGAGCTTCAGCTTATTTACACAAAGGTTAAAGCATTAGCCGCAGGAACTTACACGGGAAATATTACTAATTTTCTAGATGAGTCTGCTAATAAGTACATTCAATTAAAAGGAATAGCTAACAGCGCTAAAGTAGCAATTATTTTAGCAATTTTAATTTTCTCTCTGAGTTTTGCGTATAGATCTGTTCAGAAAAATGATCGAATGAGAGAACCAGTAGAAATTTTTCTTAAATGGGTGTTATTTGTTGCATCATTAGGCGCAGTTTTAGTTACAATCGGAATAGTTTTTTCACTTTTATTCGAAGCGATTAGGTTTTTTCAAGCAGTAAAAATCTTTGACTTTATATTCGGAACTCATTGGTATCCTGCTAAAACTTTTGTAAGAGATGGCCAACCAGATCCTGAATTAATGAAGGATGCTTTCGGAGCTGTGCCTTTATTTGCTGGAACTTTTTTTATTGCTTTTATTGCAATGTGTGTTGCCATCCCCATAGGTTTGCTGAGTGGGATATATCTATCTGAGTATGCTGGAAGAGGCATAAGAAAATATGCGAAACCTATTATTGAGATTTTAGCTGGTATTCCAACAGTGGTATATGGTTTTTTTGCAGCTTTAACCGTCGGTCCTTTTGTTAAAGAAATTGGTAACGCTATGGGTTTAGAAGTTTCAGCGGAGAGCGCTTTAGCTGCAGGAGCAGTTATGGGAGTAATGATAATTCCTTTTATTTCAAGTCTAAGCGATGACGTTATGACGGCAGTACCTCAAAATTTAAGAGATGGGAGTTACGCAATGGGCGCAACAAAATCTGAAACTGTAAAAAAAGTAATTTTTCCAGCAGCCCTACCTGGTATCGTAGGTTCGATACTTTTAGCAGTATCGAGAGCGGTAGGAGAAACAATGATTGTTGTAATGGCCTCAGGACTAGCGGCTAATCTTACAATGAATCCACTTGAGTCAACTTCTACCATTACAGCGCAAATTGTAGTAATTTTAATTGGAGACCAACAATTTGGAGATCCAAAAACTCAATCAGCTTTTGCATTAGGAATATCTTTATTTATAGTAACTTTACTCTTAAATGTAATCGCTCTTTCAGTTGTTAAAAAATATAGGGAAAAATATGAATAGTTTTAAGAAAAATTTATTAAAAAAAAGATATAACGCTGAAAGAAGATTTCAATGGTATGGCAAAATAGCTATAGGATTAGCTTTAAGCTTTTTAGCAGTTTTTATGTTTCAGATATTTTCAAAAGGTTACTCAGCTTTCCAAAAAACTTGGATAGTAACAGAAGTTCATTATGATAAAGAATTACTTTTAATCGATGCAGAAAGCCCATCAAAAGATGATTTAGAAAATGCAGACTATTATGATGTTGCTTACAAAGCTATGACCTCATTAGATCCTGGACTTCCTGAAGAAGAGGATCGTCAATTGATACAAATGGTTTCGTATAAATATGAGGCAGAGGTTAAAGATCTACTTTTAAAAAATCCAGACTATCTAGGTAAAATAGTGCCCATAAAATTAACAGCTTCTGATGATGTTGATCAAGTTCATAAGGGAAATTATCCAAGAGATATTCCTGAGGAGAATAGAAGAGTAAATGATTACCAGTTGCAGATTTACGATATGCTTAATGAAAGAGGAGATATTTTATCAGAGTTTAACATTAGTTTTTTTACAAGTCCTGATTCAAGAGAGGCAGAACTAGCAGGTATAGCTAGCTCGTTTATGGGAACAGTTTTTAGTATACTAGTATGTTTAGCGTTTTCATTTCCTGTTGCAGTGTTAGCTGCAATTTATCTCGAGGAGTTTGCACCAAAAAATAAATTTACAGATTTTATAGAAGTAAACATTAACAATTTGGCAGCTGTTCCATCGATAGTATTTGGTTTGCTAGGTCTTGGTGTTTTATTAGCAGTTTTTAATTTACCAAGATCGACACCACTTGTTGGAGGAATTACTTTGTCTCTTATGACATTACCAACAATAATTATTGCTGCAAGAGCTTCTTTAAAAGCTGTTCCCCCAAGTATAAGAGAAGCTGCTTTAGCGATGGGTGCAAGTAATATGCAAACAACCATGCATCATACTGTGCCACTATCAATGCCTGGAACTTTATCTGGAACGATAATTGGCTTGGCTCAAGCTTTAGGGGAAACAGCCCCTTTAATTTTAATAGGAATGGTTGCTTTTGTGAATACAATACCTGGTACGCCAGTTGATCCTGCTGCAAGTTTACCAGTTCAGATATATATATGGTCAGAAAGTGCTGAGAGGGGTTTTGTTGAAAAAGTATCTGCATGTATTATGGTGCTTCTAGCTTTTTTAATTTTAATGAACTTGGCAGCTCAAATCGTTAGACACAAATTTGAAAAGAAATGGAGTTAAATGAGTAAAATAAAAGCGGAAAATGTAAATGTTTATTACGGATCCAAACAGGCATTATTTGACGTCTCTATAGATATAGCAGAAAAAGAAGTTACAGCTTTAATTGGACCATCTGGGTGTGGAAAGTCTACTTTCTTAAGATGCTTGAACAGGATGAACGACGTCATAGAAATTTGTAGAGTTGAAGGCAGTATTAAAATGGACAACCTAGAACTGAATTCAAGAAAGTTAGATGTTGTGAGACTTAGGGAGAACGTTGGTATGGTTTTTCAAAAACCCAATCCATTCCCTAAAACAATTTATGAAAATGTAGCTTATGGTCCTACTATTCACGGTATTGCACAGAGCAAAGAAGAAATGGATCAAATAGTTGAAACAAGTTTGAAAAAAGCTGCCTTGTGGAACGAAGTTAAAGATAGACTTGATGAAATCGGAACTGGTTTATCAGGAGGTCAACAGCAACGACTATGTATTGCTAGAGCTATATCTGTAAGTCCAGAAGTGATTCTTATGGACGAACCATGTTCAGCGCTTGACCCAATAGCAACAGCTCAAATTGAAGAACTTATAGATGATCTTAAAAAAGAGGTCACAATTGTGATAGTTACCCACTCAATGTCACAAGCAGCTAGGGTATCTCAAAAAACAGGTTTCTTTCATTTGGGAAAACTTATAGAATTTGGACCAACAGATAAAATATTTAAAAATCCTGATAATCAGCAAACTCAGGATTATATTACAGGAAGGTTTGGTTAATGAGTGAAAAACCGCACATTGTAAAATCTTACGAAGAGCAACTTCAGTTATTAAAAGATACAATAGTGAAAATGGGAACTGGAGTTGAGAAACAGCTTGAAAACACTATTCAATCTTTAGTTAAAAAAGACATTAGTTTAGCAGAAAAATCTATCAAAGATGACGAATTGACTGATAAGTATGAAATAAATATAGAAGAGCAAGTTGTAAATTTGATTGCCTTAAGGCAACCTATGGCAATAGATTTAAGAGAAACAGTTGTTGCCTTAAAAGTTTCTTCAGACTTAGAGAGAATTGGTGATTTAGCAAAAAACATCTCAAAACGATTAACTAAAATTGGAACTGATTTACCTAATGATATTACTAAAAATTTCGAAATAGCTGGTTTAAAAGCATCAAAACAAGTCAATGCAGTTTTAAATTCGTATTTACATAGAGCTAAAGATACAGCAGAAAATGTTTGGAATTCTGATGAAGAAATAGATCAAATGACTAATTCTAATATGGAAGCTGCAGTAAAGCATTTAGAAAAAAATAAAAACGATATACAAAAAGTAACCCAACTACTTTTCATGCTTAAAAATATTGAGAGGATTGGAGATCATGCAACCAATATTGCAGAGCAAGTTTATTTTCTGATTACAGGAGATTATTTAGAGGGAGACCGACCAAAAGGATAATGAGGGCAAATTTATTCATTGTTGAAGATGAAATACCCATCGTAACTTTACTTAAATACAATTTAGAAAAAGAGGGTCACAAAGTTGATTATGCAGTCAATGGAGAAGACGCTATTAGAAATATAAAGGAAAAAAATCCTGATTTAATTTTATTAGATTGGATGTTGCCAGATATTTCAGGTGTTGAAGTCTGTAAAAATTTGAAAAGAAGCAATCTTCACAAAAATATCCCAATCATTATGTTAACAGCCAAAGGTGAGGAAGAAGACAAACTTAAAGGATTTGAAACAGGAGCTGATGACTACGTAACTAAGCCATTCAGCCAAAAAGAACTTATTGCAAGAGTTAACGCTTTATTAAAGAGATCTAAACCAAGTGTTGCCGCTGATGTTGTAGTATTTGAGGATCTTAAAGTAGATAGAGTTCAACGAAGAGTTTATAGAGCAGATAAACAAGTTATAGTCGGCCCAACCGAATTTAAACTAATTGATTTTTTAATAAAGAATCCAAAAAGAGTATATTCGCGTGAGCAACTTCTAAATTCTGTATGGGGAGATGATATTTATGTTGAGTCCAGAACTATAGATGTTCATATAAGAAGACTAAGAAAAGCAATAAATATTGATGGCAAGAAAGATCTTATCAGAACAGTAAGATCTGCTGGCTATTCCTTAGATGTTTGAAGATCTTTTGGCTTTATAAATGATATTAATTTTCCTTTAACTTTTGATAACTTTTCCCAATCATTGAAATTAAAACTTACTTCAGCAACGGCTGCAGTAGGAAATTTTCTTTTTAAATTTTCAAATTGTTCGGAGTTTTCTTTAAGACAGATTCGATTTATGAGTTCACGAATTGAAGGTTCATGATTGATTAAAAGTAAAGTTTTATAATTATCAACTGTTTGTTTTAAGATATGAATAATTTCATCCTCACTAGCATGATAAAGCGCTTTTTTTTTAATAATTTTCTTAAAACTGATTTTTTCTGACAATATATTTAATGTTTGTATTGTCCTTTTTGAGGATGAGCAATAAACTAAATCAAATTTTAACTTCTTTTTAATAAAAAATTCACAAATTAATTTTGCTGAATTTTCCCCTCTTTTATTCAATGGCCTGTCATGATCATCTAAATCTGGAAAATCCCAACTAGATTTAGCATGTCTCATCGCATATAATTTAAACATATTTTTAATTTAACATTTAAATATGTCGAAAGCATCATTTTCAGAAAACGCTAATATTAGCAATCAACTCATAAACAGAGAATTATCTTGGCTTCAGTTTAATGATCGTGTTTTAGAAGAATCAAAAGATAAAACAAATCCTCTATTTGAAAGAGTAAAATTTTTATCAATCGCAGGTACAAATTTAGATGAATTTTTTATGGTAAGAGTCGCTGGACTTTTTAATCAAATTAAAGATGGTTTTGACGAATTAAGCGCAGATGGATTAACTGCAGAGGATCAATTGAATAGGGTCGTATTAAAAACTAAAGATCTATTAAAGAAGCAAAACGAAGCATTCCTAGAGTTGAAAAAAGAGCTATCGAAAGAAAAAATTTTCATTCGAAAAATGTCAGAACTAAATAAGAAGGATCTTATGTATCTAAGAGAATATTTTCAGGAAACAATTTATCCTATAATAACACCTACTGCCATTGACCCATCACATCCCTTTCCTTTTATACCAAATAAAGGCCAAGCAATTTTACTAAGAATGACTAGAATAAAAAAAAAAAGAGAACTAAATGCAATTATAGTTATACCAAGAGCACTTCCAAAATTTGTATCTCTAAACAATTCTGAAACAATAAATGAATTTGTCACAATTGATGACGTAATTTGTAAATTTGCTAATGAAATATTTCCAGACCATAATATCGAGGCAAGTTTGCAGTTTAAAATAATTAGAGACAGCGAAATTGAAATAGATGATGAAGCTGCTGATCTTGTGAGATATTTTGAAAAAGCAATTAAGAAAAGAAGAAGGGGAAACGTAGTTAAACTCGAAGTAATCACTAATTCAAACAAAAAACTTTTAAATTTTATTTCAAAAAAATTTAAAATGGATGAAGATCATATTTATGAGGTTGAAGGATTGGTTGGAATACAAGATATAGATGAAATTTGTAAAAAGAAAGATCCAAAGCTGAGATTTAAAAAGTTTAATCCTAGAGAAGTTGAAAGATTGAAGGAATTTGATGATAAATTTTTTTCAGCTATAAGAAGTAAAGATTTTGTTGTACACCACCCTTTTGAAACTTTTGATGTAGTAATTCAATTTTTAGAAGCTGCAGCAAAAGATCCCAAAGTTATCGGTATCAAACAAACTTTGTATCGAACCACACCTGACTCTCCTATCGTAAAAGCACTAAGTAGAGCAGCAGAAAACGGAAAAGTTGTTACAGCCGTAATAGAAATAAAAGCTCGATTTGATGAGGAAGCTAATATTGAATTATCTAGGAAACTAGAGAAAGCTGGCGTTCAAATTGTTTACGGATTCGCAAAATATAAAACGCATGCAAAGGCAAGTTTAGTTTTAAGAAAAGAAGGAGCTAAAACGCGAAGCTATGTTCACTTAGGTACAGGAAACTATCATCCAATTAACGCAAAAATTTATACTGACTTATCACTGTTTAGCTCTAATCAAGACTTGGCCAAAGATGTCGAAAAATTTTTCAATTATGTAACTGGTTATGCAAAACCAAAAAAATTGAATAAAATTTTTATGTCTCCATTAAATAGCAGGAATTTTTTTGAAGAAAAAATTGAAAATGAAATTGTAAATGCAAGTAAAGGAAAACCTGCAGAAATATGGGCAAAAATGAATTCTCTTGTAGACCCTGGAATTATTAAGAAATTTTATGAAGCTTCAAACGCAGGAGTAAAAATAAATTTATCAGTAAGAGGAGTGTGTTGCTTAAGACCTGGAATTAAAGGTCAATCTGAAAATATAAAAGTAAAAAGCCTTATTGGCAGATTTTTAGAACACTCAAGAATTTATTGTTTTGCAAATGGTAGTTCTATGCCCTCTCGAGAGAATCAGGTATATATTTCATCTGCAGATTTAATGCCTAGAAATTTAGATAGAAGAATTGAAATTATAATTCCGATAGAAAACAATACTGTGCATGAGCAAATTTTAGATCAAATTATGTTAGCTAACTTTAAAGATAAATCAGAAACATGGTATTTAGATAGTTTGGGAAACTATCATAAAGAACAAGAAAAAGGCTTTTCCGCACATTCCTATTTCATGAAGAACCCAAGTTTATCAGGTCGTGGTAAGTCAATTTTAAGAGCTAAACCTCAAAATTTAAGATTAGTAAAATGAAACCAGAATTAAAAAATCTTTTTAAATTTCAGTCTAATAAAAAGTCTAAGCAAGCCATAATAGATCTTGGATCAAATTCAGTAAGAATGCTCATATACGATAATTTTAAAATTTCTCCAATCCCAGTCTTTAATGAAAAAGCAGTTTGCAAACTTGGAAAAAATTTAGATAAATCTAAAAAACTAAATCCCGATGGAATTAAAGGTTCTTTAAAAGTTCTAAATAGATTTAAAGAAATTTTAGATATTTCAGACGTTCAAGATTTAGAAATTATTGCAACAGCAGCTTTTAGAGAGGCCACTGATGCAAGTGAATTTTTAAGAGAAATTGAAAAAATATTTAATAAAAAACCACTAGTATTATCTGGCGAGGAAGAAGCAAGAACATCAGCAAATGGTGTAATGGTAGGATTTGATGAAGTAGATGGATTAGTTGCAGATTTAGGAGGTGGAAGTTTAGAACTTGCCAGAGTTTCTAAAAATCAAATTTTTGAAACAACCTCTTTACCTCTTGGAGTATTAAGACTTGAAAATAATCCTATTATAAAAAAAAGAAATTTGGGAAAATATGTTAGAAAACTTTTAAGAGATGAAAAATGGCTTTCTAAAAAGAAATTTAAAAATATTTATTTGGTAGGAGGGACTTGGAGATCATTATTTAAATATCATCTCTTTAAAGAAAAACACCCATTACATATTTTGCATCAATATAAACTCTCAAAAGATGTAGCAGTAAAATACTTAAATAGAATTTCAAAATTTAATAAATCATCTTTGAAATCAATGGAATATATCACTAAATCTAGAACTCCCTATTTACCTTTTAGCTCTATAATACTAAACGAAATAATTGAAGCAGCAAGCCCCTCAAAAGTTATTTGCTCAATCAGTGGACTGAGAGAGGGACATATGAATACAATTATAAACCAAGGAATGAGCGAGGATGAAATTTTCAAATTAAAAACTGACGGTATATCTTTTAAAAAAGGGGACTATGGAAAGAGTTTTGAGAAATATTTTAATTTTATTTCACCATTATTTGAAGACAACGAATATTTTAATCGAAGATTACTAACCTTGGCTTGCATCTTAAGTAAAATGGATTGGGGCCTAGGAGCTTTTCAAAAAGCAGAATTAGTTTTTATGGAAGTGTTAAATACTCCATTACTAAAACTAGAACATAGAGATAGAGTAAAAGTTGCATCAGCAAGTTTTTGGAGACATTGTGGCTTAAAATATAATCCGAATTATCAGTTTTTATCCTTATTAAATAACAACGAAATTTTATCCTCAAAGCAAGTGGGATCTGCTTTAAGATTAGCAGAGTCACTCACTAGCATGTCTTCTTTGTTGTTAGATGAATTTAAAATTTATAAAAGAAATAAGACTATTTTTTTGAAAATACCTAACAATCATAGCGATATTGTCTCAAAACAAGTAACTAAAAGACTTAAAAACCTGGCAAGAGAGATGAATGTCGACTCCAATATCATTTATTCTTGAAAATTAATAAATCTTTAACTTAATTTAAATATTTTTTTAGCATTTATATATTATTAACTGATTAACAGTCTCCCAACTGTGTTGTTAATTAATTAGCCCATCAGCCCAAGGTATCAATATTTCCTTGGGCTGGCCTCCAATTACAAAATAATTTTTCTGATTAAATAGACAGCCAATATTCCACCAAGCATCTCAGCAATGATATAGCTAGGAGTATTTAAGTAATTAATTCCAGTAAATGTGTCTGTAAAAGTTCTTGCGATTGCTACCGCTGGATTTGCAAAAGAAGTTGAAGAGGTAAACCAATACCCCGCTGTTATAAAAGTAGCTACTGATGAAGCGACCGCAAGTTTGCCGCTCTTTAAAGATCCAAATATCACAAAAATTAATCCAAAAGTTGCAATGATCTCAGCTGTAAAAATATTTATTCCAGGTCTTATCTTCTGTGAAAGCTGCAACAAAGGAAGATCAAACATAAAATTTGCTAACATTACCCCTAACATGCAACCTAAGATTTGAGCAGAGATATAAGTGATAATTAAATTTTTTTTAATCTTGTTGGTAAAATACATTGCTAAAGTAACGACAGGATTGAAATGTGCGCCGGAGATATCACCGATTGAAGTAATCAGAACAAATAATCCTGCACCTGTAGCTAAAGTATTCGCTATTAACATTACAGCGATATCATCAGTTAGATTTTGAGCCATAATACCTGAACCAACAATAATCATGACTAAAAAACAACTTCCTATAAATTCACCAATAAATATCTTTTTACTTTTCATTTTTTACCCAATGTTTAATTTTTTCATTAATTATATTATAAGTTTCTTCAGCTATTAAATTTATTTTATCTTTATTTTTAGTTTTTTTAATTTTTTCAACAGGGTCCGCGATGTCCCAGTGCGTAATGGTTTTTTTTTTGGGCCATACAGGACAAACTTCTTTATTGGCGTTATTACAAACTGTAATCACGTAATCAATATCAATATCATTTTTTAAAAATTCATCAAAATTTTTCGAATAATACGTAGCTAAATTAAATTTTTTTCCTTCAAGATACTCTTTAATGTAGGGATTGATTTTCCCTGAAGGATTACTTCCAGCGCTAAATGCGATGAATTGATTTCGGAAATTATTGTTTACAATACTTTCCGCTATTATGCTTCTCGCAGAGTTTCCAGTACAAACAAATAATATTGTTTTTATTTTCCTCATAAAAAATGTATTGAAGTGTCCCGAACTTACGGAACCAAAATTTGATAAAAACCAATAATAAATAATGGAATCTGTAATCCAAAATTGGTTAATATTGCTTTATCCTTAGAAATAAAACCTGCAATTGTCCAACCAACAACTCCCGCTCCATGAAACATTATATTTACTGGGTACATATTCAAATTTGTTAATAAAATACCTGTAAGAACTAAAAAAGTACTTAACCATTTAAGGTATTTTTTAATAAACTTCATAATCAATTATATGATTGTAATGTTAAAGTTTTGTTAACCAGACGAGGCTTTAACTTTTTTCTCGATAAATTCTGGAATCTCATCACCAAGATCATCGTCTTTTTGATTTTTAGGTTGAAAGGCATACAAAACATGAAGTTTGCAATAAGGAAAATCTCCTTCAGGCTTTCTACCGCAAAAATAGAATTTTTCTTCATTAGGATGACCTATAGGCCACTTACAAGTTTCATCTGTAAGTTCTTCTAGAGATTTAGGGTTTTCTGGCTCGAAGTTTTTATCTAATAATATTGATTGAAATTTAGCTTTTCTTGATGTTGGCGCGGGTCCT
>CACPNG010000007.1 GCA_902635225.1 uncultured Pelagibacteraceae bacterium
GATATGAATGAAATATTTCTGGATACAGAGACGACTGGCCTATCATTCAAAGATGGACATAGGATTGTAGAGATCGCCTGTATTGAAACAAAAGATTTAATCGCAACTGGAAATATATTTCACCGATTAATTAACCCGCAGAGAAATATCCCAGATGAAGCTTTTAAAATTCATGGATTCTCAGAAAAATTTTTAAGTACTAAAAAAAAATTTTATGAAATATCTGATGAATTTTTAAATTTCATAGATGGAAAAAAAATAATCATACACAATGCATCTTTTGACTTAACTTTTTTAAACGGTGAATTAAGTTCATTAAAAAAAAATACAATTAAACCAAACCAAGTTGTAGACTCGCTTGAAATTGCAAGAAATAAGTTTCCTGGTTTATCTAATTCTTTAGATGCTCTGTGTAAAAGATTTAATATTGATCTTTCAAAAAGAACTAAACATAACGCGTTACTTGACTGTCAGCTACTACGGGAAGTTTATATAAATTTATTAGATGCACGGGAACCAAAGTTTAATTTGTCTACTAAAGATTTAGAAAGAAATTCAATTAGAGACAAAAGCTACAATAAAAAAGTATTAGAGATTTCTAGTAATGAAATCAGCATGCATAAGGAATTTTTAAAAAAGGAATTGAAAAAAAATTTTTACTGAATCTTCTTCATATTATAAAGACCTAGGAAATCAACATTTTCACTAATCTTCACATCTTTAAACCCAGAACTTTCAAACAAACCAATAAATATTTTTCTTAGCTCACCATAAATTGTTGATGGTACATCAACTAAAATAATTTTTTCTAATTTATCTTTTTCTATTTTTTCATTTTGAAGCTCAATAATTGTAGTAAATATAATTTTTGTATCAATTACCTCAAAATCACTTTTAGTGGGTGATAAATTAAGTGAGGTTAAAACTTCGATAACGTTTTGCTTGACCCTTCTGCTTTTTATATCGATATTAATCTTGTAATTTACTATATCTTTTGAGAGTAGATAAAAAGCTTTAGTGCTTGGGATATTAAAGTTTAATTCTTTTATATATTTACCAATAATTTTATAACTCATCTTTATCTTTATTAATTATTTCCCCATCAATTGCGTCAATATTATTTTTAGTTTCATTCGTTTTCCCCCCCTTTCTTAATATTAATCTAAATAAAACTTTTCTGGAAAAAGGAAATAATAGTGTAAATCCAACGCTATCAGTTAAAAAACCAGGTACAATCAGCAGTAAAGCAGCGCAAGCTATAGATGCACCAGACATCAATTCATAAATTGGAGCCTTATTTTGATAAATATTTAAAATTCCAGATTTTAAAGTCTGGATACCTTGTAATCTAGCATAGAAAACACCGATAATTGCGGTTAGAAAAATAAGAGCTATGGTATTAAAGGCTCCAATTTGTCCCCCAATTTTGATCATAATAAATATTTCCAAAGCGGGTAAGCCTATTAAAATTAGGAAAAATGTGTTCATTTGTCTGATACAAAATTATATTATTCATGTATATTTATCAAATTATGAGTAACAATTTTGGCTATTTAGACATAATTTTATTAGGGATGATTGCAGGTTTTATAATCTTGAGATTAAGAAGCATATTAGGAAGAAAAACTGGTCATGAGACAAAAGTTTACCCAAACTTTGCTGAAAAAAAATTCAGTATGCCTCAAAAGGATACTAAAGCTGCTGAACAAAATCTAGAAATTCTTGAGGGAAAAGACAAAAAGGAATTTTTAAAAGGTGCTGAGATAGCTTATGAAAGTATTTTAACTTCTTTCGCATCAGGCGATTTGATCAAACTAAAGGCTTTATTGTCACCGAACATGTTTTCTAATTTTTCCGATGCAATAAAATCTAGAAACAAAGATAATATTAAATCAGAATTTACGTTTATTGGAGTGAAGGAGTCTTCAGTAGAAAAATATGAAAAAATAAAAGATAATTTATTTGCTACGGTTAAGTTTGTTGCTGAAGTGATATCTGTAAAAAAAGATAAAAATAACAAAATAATCGAGGGCAATCCCGACAAAATTAAATTTGTAACTGACAGTTGGAAATTTACAAAAAATATAAACAATAAAAGTCCAAACTGGTATTTATCTGAAATTATCAGTCAGTGAGTAAAAAAAAAGATCTTTCTCAAGAGGATAAAAAAACTTGGGAAAACTATATTAGAGATCCGTCAGATATTTACGATAAAGATAGAAACAATCAAAAGAGCAATAGAAAAGAAAGATTTAAGTTTGATCTTCATGGTTTTACTCTAGATGAGGCGAACAAAAAGGTAAAAGAAATTTTACTCTTTTGTACCGAGAATAAGTATAGAGAATTGTTATTAATTACAGGTAAGGGACTACATTCTACAAGTGGTAAAGATGCTTATATCTCTAAAGATCTTGGAAAATTAAAATATTCTGTCCCAGATTTTATTAAATCTGATATTGAGCTTAATAAATTAATTATTTCTATCAATGAAGCCGAAGTTAAAGATGGTGGAAAGGGTGCAATTTTAATAAAATTAAAAAATTTATAATATAAATTTTGATAGATCTGTATCTTTAACTAGATTGCCTAAATTATCTTTAACAAACTTTTCATCTACCGTAATTGTTTCTCCAGCTTTATCGGTAGCGTTGAAACTAATATCATCTAATACTTTTTCAATAATAGTGTGAAGTCTTCTTGCTCCAATATTCTCAACAGAGGAGTTAACTTCTGCAGATATTTTTGCAAGCATATCAATTCCATCATCTGAAAACTCAAGATTAACATCTTCAGTCTTTAAAAGTGCTTTGTATTGTTTTATTAAACTATTATCTGGTTCCTTAAGGATTCTTTTGAAATCTTCCTCATTTAAAGCATTTAACTCTACTCTTATTGGTAATCTTCCTTGTAACTCTGGTAATAGGTCAGAAGGTTTAGCTAATTGGAAAGCTCCTGATGCAATAAACAAAATATGATCTGTTTTTATGGGACCATGTTTAGTACTTACTGTAGTTCCTTCAATTAGCGGTAACAAGTCCCTTTGAACTCCTTCTCTAGAAACATCACCTCCTACCCTGTCACTTCTTGCTGAAACTTTATCGATTTCATCTAAAAAAACTATTCCATTTTCTTCAGTAGCTTTTTTAGCTTCTTTAATGATCTTATCCTCCTCAATCATTTTATCAGATTCTTGCGCTACTAAAATTCCGTGGGATTCTTTTACAGACATTTTTTTCTTTTTACCTTTTTTTCCTCCCATTGATTTACCTAAGATATCTCCTAGGTTAACCATACCAACATTTCCACCAGGCATGCCGGGAATTTCAAAGCTCTGCAATCCAGAAGATGTATCCTGAACTTCTATTTCAATTTCATTATCATCTAAGTCTCCATTTCTTAATCTTTTTCTAAAACTTTCTCTCGTAGCAACACTTGCCTTATTCCCCACCAAAGCATCTAAAACTTTTTCCTCTGCTTTTAACTCTGCTTTAGCTTTTACTTGTTTTCTTTTTCTTTCTCTTTCCATCGCTATAGCGATTTCAATTAAATCTCTAACGATTTGTTCAACATCTCTTCCTACATATCCAACTTCAGTAAATCTTGTTGCTTCAACTTTAATAAATGGCGCTTCAGCTAATTTCGAGAGTCTTCTTGAAATTTCAGTTTTACCTACACCTGTTGGTCCAATCATGAGAATATTTTTTGGTAAAACCTCATCTCTCATCTCATCAACAAGAGCTTGTCTTCTCCATCTGTTTCTTAAAGCAACAGCAACAGCTTTTTTTGCTTCCTTTTGACCAATTACATATCTATCCAGTTCAGAAACAATCTCTCTTGGAGACAGAGCACTTACTTTAGAGCTATCGTCTTTAGATCCTTTGACTAATTTCAAATTTGTTTCTTTTTTAGATTTTGACATTTAAATTTTTTCCATCGTAACGTTATTATTTGTAAATACACAGATGTCCGATGCAACTTTTAAAGCTTTTCTTGCTATTTCTTCTGCCTTCATTTCAGTTTCAATCAAAACTTTTGCAGCCGCGAGAGCATAATTTCCACCAGATCCTATTCCTATTATTCCATCTTCAGGCTCTAAAACGTCACCAGTACCAGAAATGATAAAGCTGTGGTCTTTATCTGCTACAGCCATCAACGCTTCCAATCTTCTTAAAAACTTATCACTTCTCCAATCTTTTGCTAATTCAACAGCTGCTCTTTGTAAGTTGCCAGCGTGTTTTTCTAATTTTGCCTCAAGTCTTTCAAATAAAGTTAAAGCATCTGCAGTTGAGCCAGCAAATCCTGCAATTACTCCTCTGCTCTCAATTTTTCTAACTTTCTTAGCTTTGCTTTTTAAAACTGTATTACCAAGACTGACTTGACCGTCGCCTGCTACAATGGTCTCCCCACCCTTTCTAAGTAGGACAATCGTAGTACCGTGCCATTTTTCAGCTGTATTCATGAAGTTATATGTGGAGATTATTTTTAGATCTTCAATAGTGATTTATTGATAAAATGGCCATTTAAATATATATCAAAGGTAAATCAGGCATAGTTTATGAGTAGAAAAGCAAAAATTACCAGAAAAACAAAAGAGACCAGTATTTCTGTCGCGGTTAATCTAGACGGAAAAGGAAAGTATAAAATTAAAACTGGTATAGGTTTTTTAGACCACATGTTGGAGCAACTATCAAAGCATTCTCTTATAGACTTAGATGTTAAAGCGAAAGGTGACACGCATATAGATTTACACCACACTACTGAAGATACAGGTATAGCAATTGGTGAAGCTATTAAAAAAGCAGCAGGTAATCGAAAAGGAATTACACGATATGCATCAACAATGATCCCTATGGATGAAACTCTAAGTCGAGTATCAATAGATGTATCAAATAGACCTTATTTAATCTGGAAAGTAAATCTACCGGTTGAGAAACTTGGTGAGATGGATACAGAATTATTTAAAGAATGGTTCCAAGCATTCTCACAGTCAGCTGGAGTTACTTTACACATAGAAAATATTTACGGTGAAAATAGTCACCACAAGATTGAGTCATGTTACAAAGGTTTAGCTAGATCATTAAAAGATGCTTTAGCGATTGATAAAAGAATTAAAAACTCAATACCTTCGACAAAAGGCTCTATTTAAAATTGATGAACGTCACAATTGTTGACTACCAATCGGGCAATATTAGCTCTGTCATAAATTCTTTCACAGAGGTAGCTAAAGGTAAAGTTAATCTAGAAGTAACTTCAGACATCAAGAAAATTAAGTTTAGTGACAAGATTGTTTTACCAGGGCAAGGTTCATTTAAAAGTTGCGTAGACTCTTTACATAAAATTTCTGGATTAGTAGACACGCTAAGGGATTTTGCAATTACAAATAAGAAACCCCTTTTAGGAATTTGTGTAGGCTTACAAATGTTCGCTGATGTCGGTTATGAAGAAGCAGAAACTAAAGGACTAGGTTGGATTCCTGGAAAAGTTTCTAGAATTGATAATCAAAATGGAAAATTTAAACTTCCACATATTGGTTGGAATGAAATTGAAATTCAAAAAGAAAGCAAAATATTTAAAGATATAAAAAATAAATCTCATATGTATTTCGTTCACAGCTATGAGTTTATACCTGAAGATAAATCAGTCATTTCAGCAACAACTGATTATTCATCTAAAATTGTCTGCTCTGTCGAAAAAGATAATTTATTTGGAACACAGTTTCACCCTGAAAAGAGTGATAAAATAGGATTAAAAGTAATTGATAACTTTTTAAAATTATAATGAAAATATTTCCTGCCATAGATATAAAAGATAAGAAATGTGTAAGATTAATCAAAGGTGACTTCGAAAATAAAACTGAATATGAAATTTCACCTATTGAGCAAGCAGCAAAACTTAAAGATTATGGTTTTAAAAACTTACATATTGTTGATCTTGACGGAGCATTAACGGGTAAAACAGTCAATTTGAATATTATAAAAGAAATAGTAAGTAAATATGATTTGAAGATTGAAATTGGTGGCGGTGTTAGATCTCTCGATAGCATCAAACAATATGTCGATACTGGTGTTGAGAAAGTAATTTTAGGAAGTGGTGCTATTAAAAATAAAGAATTTTTAAAAGAGTCTTGCGTAAAGTTTAAAGGTCAAATTGCTTTAGGATTAGATGCAAAAGATGGAAATCTTTCAGTATCAGGCTGGAAAGAAAATCTAGAAATCAAAACCACTGATTTTTTAAAAGAAGTAAATGATTTTGGCGTAAGCAGAATAATTTTTACAGACATAAATAGAGATGGAATGAAAACTAGCCCCAACTTAGATGAGAGTGTGAAAATTGCAGGGCTTTCTAATTGTCCCGTTGTGATTTCAGGAGGAGTTTCTTCAATAAATGATATTAAGAAGGCTAAAAAGTTAAATAATAAAAAAATTGAAGGTATTATTGTTGGTAAAGCTATTTACGATGGTGATATTAAGCTTGAAGAGTTAGCAAAGGAGATTAATGCTGAAAAATAGAATTATACCTTGCCTTGATGTTAAAGATGGAAGAGTTGTTAAAGGTATTAACTTTGTTGAATTAAAAGATGCTGGAGATCCAGTAGAACAAGCTAAAATTTATAGTGACGGTGGCGCTGACGAGATTTGTTTTCTTGATATTACTGCTTCAAATGAAAATAGAGAAACGATTATTGATATTGTAAGAAAAACTGCGAAAGAATGTTTCGTTCCTTTAACTGTCGGAGGTGGAGTTAGAAATATTCAAAATATTACCGATTTATTGTTAGCTGGTGCAGATAAAGTCTCTATTAATACGGCTGCTGTAAAGAATGTCGATTTTGTTAAAGAAGCTTCAAAAAAATTTGGATCTCAATGCATTGTTGTTGCGATCGATGCAAAAAAAGTTTCAGAAAATAAATGGGAAGTGTTTACACACGGTGGAAGAAATAAAACTGGTATCGATGCAGTGGATTTTGCTAAAAAAGTAGAAGAAAATGGAGCTGGAGAAATTTTATTAACTTCGATGGATAAAGATGGAACTAAATCTGGTTACGATGTTGATTTATTAAAAACAATTACAAATAGTACTAATATTCCAGTGATAGCTTCTGGCGGAGTTGGAACTCTAGATCACTTATATGATGGCATAGTTAAAGGTGGAGCAAGTGCAGTTTTAGCGGCTTCTATTTTTCATTATGGTGAATATAAAATCAAAGATGCTAAAGAATATTTGAATTCTAAAAATGTATCGGTAAGATTATAAAATGTTTGAAAACTTAGAACAATTAATTAAAATAATCAGAGAGAGAAAAAATTCTTCTTCAGATAAGTCTTATACAAATAAACTTTTGAACGATAAAAACCTAAGTGTTTCAAAGGTAAAAGAGGAAGTAGGCGAATTAATAGAATCTGTGGAAAAAAATTCAAATAAGATACACGAAGCTGCTGATGTGGTTTATCATTTGATGGTTTATTTAGAGGCTAACAATATAAAAATTGAAGATGTGATGAGTGAACTTAAGAAAAGACAGAAATGAGTTACGACAAAAATAATATATTCGCTAAAATTCTAAGGGGAGAAATTCCTTGTAAAAAAGTTTATGAAAATGAACATGTTTTAGCTTTTCATGATATTAATCCTCAAAAGAAAGTTCATGTTTTAGTTATTCCTAAAGGTGAATACGTAGATCTTAATGATTTCAACAACAAAGCTTCAGATAAAGAGATTGTAGAGTTAAATAAAGCCGTGACACATGTTGCGAACCTAATGGGAGCAAAAGATAAAGGATATCGAGCTTTAACTAATATAGGAAGTGATGGTGGTCAGGAAGTTCCTCATTTACACTATCATATATTTGCAGGTGAAAAGATTGGAAAGATGGTAAGCTGATGGTTTCAAGGGTAAAAAGATATTTTTTAGAAATAAAAGATTTTTCAAAAACAGTTGATTTAAATCTTCCAGAAAATTTTCAAATTATTTTGGACGATAAAGATAATTTTCATTTGAATAGATTTTTTTATAAACAAATAGGCGTAGATCATTACTGGAGAGATAGATTACTTTGGTCTGATAGCGAATGGGTAAAGTATGTTACAAATAAAAATTTAGAAACGCATGTTCTTAAAAAAGGTGAAGATCTAGTTGGATATTATGAACAAGAATATCATCCTAGATCAAATGAAGTTGAGCTTATCAATTTAGGGGTACTAAAAGAATTCAGAGGTTTGAAGCTTGGCTCAACACTTGTAAATCACGCTATTGCAAGTGCATCTAGAAAAAATCCTAGTAGAATGTGGGTTCATACTTGTAGTTTAGACCACAAACACGCATTACAAAATTATAAATCCAAAGGTTTTGTAATTTTTAAAGAAGAAGAAATTGATTTTGTAGCTTAGTTTATTTCAGGCACTTTAAACGTGCCTCTTTTATAAGTGTCATTTTTAGCAACAATGTTAAGTGAGAAATTTATATTATTGTTATATTGATCTTTAATCTTCCATCCTTTCAAATCCAATTTTTTTTTATCAAAAAAAACTGTAATTTCGTTATCACCAAAATAAACAAGCTTAATCATTTGATCGGTAAACTCTAATTCCCCAGATCGCACAATTTCTAAAAGTTTATCTTTATATAAAATATCTAAGAATGGTGATTTTGAAATAGGATAATAGTAAGTTTTATTATACTTTTTCTGGGTAATTGCTAATCTCTTGTTACTAATAACCAATTCTTTTTCCTTGTCGTCAAAGTAATTGCATTTTAATTTTCCAGGAAATTCTAAGAGACAACTACCTTTTTCTGCTTTTTCATTAATTAATTGATCAAATGTAAATTCTAAAGAGTTTAAGCTATTTAATTGAGCAACTATTTGATCTTTTTCATTAGCTAATAAACTCGTTTTTATTATTAGAAAAATTGAGACTAAAAATGTTTTTTTAAAGAACTTCACGTTTACCAACATGATTTGCTTTACTAACAATACCTTTTTCTTCCATCATATCAATAATTCTAGCAGCTCTATTATATCCAATCTGTAATTTTCTCTGTAAGAAGCTTGTAGAAGCTTTTCCTTCAGCTTTTATAATTTCTACAGCCTGATTAAATAATTCATCTTCATCACTATCATTTCCGGACGTTAATGAGCTTTCAGTTATTTCTTGGGAGGTAATTTCTTCCATATAATCTGGTTCCCCTTGTGCTCTTAATGAGTTTGTAATTTTCTCAATTTCTTGTTCAGAAACATAAGGACCATGAATTCTAACTATTCTGTTTGCTGATGACATGAATAGCATGTCTCCTTTACCAAGTAGCTGTTCAGCACCCTGCTCTCCTAAAATAGTTCTACTGTCAATTTTAGAACTAACTTGAAAAGATATTCTTGTTGGGAAATTGGCCTTTATTGTACCTGTAATCACATCAACACTTGGTCTTTGCGTAGCCATGATTATATGAATACCTGCAGCTCTAGCCATTTGAGATAATTTTTGTATGTAGTTTTCAATTTCTTTTCCAGCTACAAGCATTAAATCTGACATCTCGTCTACCACTACAACGATGTAAGGCATTTTAAGTTTATGCTTAGCGTTATAGCCATCAATGTTTCTCACTCCTACCTTACTCATTAATTTATATCTGCTGTTCATTTCTTTGACTGTCCAAGATAAAGCTGATGTGGCTTTTTTAGCATCAGTAATAACTGGAGTTAATAAATGAGGTATTCCTTCGTAAGTAGATAGCTCTAACATTTTTGGATCAATTAAAATAAATTTACAAAGATCTGGACTTAGTTTGTAAAGAAGTGAGACAATTATAGTATTAATACAAACAGACTTTCCTGAACCTGTGGTACCTGCAATTAAAAGATGAGGCATTGATGTTAAATCACCAACAATTGGCATTCCCGAAATACTTTTACCTAATGCTATCGGGAGTCTTACATCTTTTTTTAAAAATTTATCATAAGAAATAATTTCTCTTAGTGATACGCCCTCTCTTTCCTCGTTTGGAATTTCAATTCCAACCGTATTTTTTCCTGGAATGACCGAAACTCTTGTAGAAGTTGAACTGGTATTTCTTGCTAAATCTTCAGATAAATTAATAATTTTTGATACTTTCACGCCGGGGGCTGGCTCGAATTCATAAAGGCTTACTACAGGTCCATTATTAATTGTTTTAATTTTTCCGTCTATACCAAAGTCTAATAATATTTTTTCCATAAACTCAGCGTCAGGACGATTTTTATTTCCATCAGAACTAAGTTTAGATAAATTTTTTTCTAAATAATTTATATCTGGTAATTTATATTTTGTGTTCGTACTAACTTTCTCTGTTTTAGAAATTGTGTCAGTATCAAATGAAAAAGATTGTTGTGGTTTTTCTAATGTCTGTGGCTGGTCTTCAATATTAATTTTACTAAAATCTGGTTCAATATCTTCAACAGGCTTTCTTCTAAAAAGTGAAATAATTATTGAGACTACTTTTTTATAATTTATATCGGCTGAAAACGAAAAAAATATTATAGTCAATAAAAGTAGTCCATAAATTGAATATGTATTATCAATCCATGGAGCCCAAGTATTGATAAAGTTATAGGTAACTTTTCCAACAAAACCCGAATTGCCATTGTCGATTAGCCAAAAAGAATTATTGAAAGTTAAATAAATAAAAACTGTGCCTACAATCAAATAGGCTATAACTAAAAATAGTTTTAAAATTATTCTTCTTAATTCTTTCTTTATTATTAAATTTAATCCCCAAAATAAAAAATTAAGTAACAATAAAAAAGAAGCCAAACCAAAACTTTGTAATAAAAAATCTGCGACACTACTTCCATAAATCCCAAAAAAATTTTCGATCTCGAAGCTCCTATCTCCATAAATGAATGAAGGATCTCCAGGAGAATATGTTGTAAAGGCGATTGCGAGTGCGACACTTGATAAAACTAAGATTAAACCTAGCAATTCAAAGGTTCGTTTTTTCAAAAAATTTGTTACACTATCTAAAAAGTTTGTATTCATTACGAATCGATTACGTACTTTTTACCATTTTTATGAAAGTGTTAAAAATTGTTATATGACAAAACAGAAAATATGCATTGTTGGAGACGGTCTTTCTGGCTTAATGACAGCTGCAGTTTTAGCTAAAGTGCCGGGTGTAGAGGTGAATTTAATAGCTAAAAAAGGCACAAAAATTAAAGATAAAAGGACTACTGCCATTTCGGATACAAACCTCAAGTTTATTAATCAAAATATTACCAGCCTAGGGCAAAAGTTGTTCTGGCCTTCAAAAAAAATCGAACTTTTTTACGAAACTTCAAAGGGAAAAATAAATTTTTTAAATCTCAATGAAGCTAACTCCAATCTTATGTATGTTTTCGAAAATGATAAAGTTAAAAGCGCATTAATGAAAGAAGTTTTAAAAAATAAAACTAAATTAATTAGAAAAGATGTAAAAAACTTAGATGAATTTAAAAATTATGATTTAGTTATTCTTTGTATGGGTGGGCAATCTAAAATTTACAATGAAATGACAAAAATAAGATCTATTAAAAAAGATTATAAAGAAGTAGCCATCACAGGTTATGTAAAACACAGTTTTAAGATTCTCAATGCAAGTCAATTCTTTTTAAAAGAAGGCCCATTAGCTATACTTCCTTTTTCAAAAAATTATTTCTCTTTTGTTTGGAGTGTAAAAAAATATTTTTTCAAAAATAATTCCAAAAAAATTACATCTTTAGTTAAAAACAAGATAGTAGAAATGTTGAAGAATAAACAAGATATCACTATTAGTAATATTCAGTCGTATCCTATTTCTCTAAGTTTAAGAAGACAGTATCATCAAAAAAATATATTAATTCTGGGTGAGGGTTTGCACACCATTCATCCTGTAGCTGGACAAGGTTTTAATCTAGTTTTAAGAGATATAAAAAAACTAAAAGCAATTATTAAATATTATGTGGGTTTAGGTATTTCTATTAAAAATAGCTATGCATTAAATGATTTTTATAATAGCAGAAAACCCGAAAATACTATCATGAGTTTAGGAGTTGATGCTACTCATAGTTTTTTTAAGCAAAATAAATATTTAGATCCATTCAAAGAAATAATTGTAAAAAATATTAAGAACAACGAGACATTAAAAAAATTCAGTAAAATAATCTCTAATCGAGGTTTATCATTATAATTCAATGAACATTTATGCTTTATCTTCGGGTAGAGGACCCTCTGGAATAGCTATCGTTAGAATATCAGGCAGTGAAACACTTAAGATCTGTCAAAATTTGACTAAGTCTAAAGATATAAAGTCGAACGAAGTTAATTTTTGTAAGTTCTATGACCCTAACAACGGTAATGTAATTGATCCGGAGGCTCTATTATTGTGGTTTCCCGGGCCAAATAGCTATACTGGAGAAGATTTAGCAGAATTACAAATCCATGGCAGTAATGCAGTTATAAACGCTTTATTGAGAGTTTTGTCGGAGCAAAAAAATTGCAGATTAGCTGAACCAGGTGAGTTCACTAAAATTGCATTTCAAAATGATAAAATTGATTTGTTAAAAGCAGAAAGTATAGGAGATCTTATCCATTCCGAAACAGAATTACAAAGACAGCAAGCAATAAAATTAGTACAGGGAAACGTATCAAATTATTATAATGATTTAAGAGATAAAATAATAAAATCACTTGCCTTTATAGAAGCTAAAATTGATTTTGTAGAAGAAGATCTTCCAGAAAAAGTTTTAAAAGATGCTCAAAAATCAATTAAGGAAATTCATTCAGAAATTACAAAAATTATTGAAGATAATAAAGTTGGAGAAAAAATTAGAGACGGTTTCAGAGTTTCAATTACAGGAGAAGTTAATGCAGGTAAATCATCATTATTAAATTTACTTTCAAAAAGAGAAGTAGCTATTGTTTCGGATGAAGCTGGAACAACAAGAGATGTTATAGAAATTTACTTAAATTTAGATGGTTACCCCGTAATCTTAGCAGACACCGCTGGTATAAGAGAAGCTAAAAACGAAGTTGAAAAAAAAGGTATTTCTTTAGCTCTAGGTAAATCAAAAGAAGCAGATTTAAATATAGTAGTCATCGATAATTCATCTAAAAAAATTAATCAAGAAATACAGAATATGATTAATAAAGATACTATAATTCTTTTGAATAAATCAGATGTTTCAGGTAAGCAAAATCATAAATTCGATGTTGATACTGTTTTAGTTTCAGTAAAAAATAATAAAAATATCGATAAATTGATAGATTTAGTTAAAGCTAAATTAAGTAAAAAATTTTCATCAAATAATAGCGCTTTAATTACTAGAGAGAGGCATAGAGTTAAGCTTAACGAATGTCTTAAAGAGATAGATAAGTTTATTAAGAAAGACACAACTAAAGACCTTGAACTTGCAGCAGAAGACCTAAGAATGGCTACACGACATCTTGGAAGTATTGTTGGTAAGGTTGATGTCGAAGAAATCCTTGGATCTATATTTAAAGACTTTTGTATAGGTAAATAAAATATCTCTTGTATTCCTAATATACCTCGTTACATTCATCATATGACTAAACAAAGCTATGATGTAGTGGTAATTGGGGGTGGACATGCTGGATGTGAGGCAGCAGCCGCATCCGCTAGAATGGGCGTAAATACTGCTCTTTTTACACATAAAACAGAGACTATTGGTGAGATGTCCTGCAATCCTGCTATTGGAGGACTTGGAAAAGGGCATCTTGTAAGAGAAATAGATGCTTTAGATGGTGTAATGGGCGTTGTAGCCGACAAATCAGGTATTCAATTCAGATTATTAAATAGAAGCAGAGGACCAGCTGTGCAGGGTCCACGTACTCAGTCAGATAGAGCTCTTTACAAAGAGCATATGCAAAAGATTTTATTAAATTACAAAAATTTAGAGGTGATTGCTGATCCTGTTGTTAAATTTTTATTTAAGGGTGATAAAGTTATAGGTTTTGTATGCCAAAGTGGTAATGAAGTGATGACTAAAGAACTAATCTTAACTACTGGCACCTTCCTTAATGGATTAATACATATTGGTGAAACTCAGATACCAGCTGGTCGATATGATGAAAAACCATCAACAGGCTTAAGCGAACAATTAGCAAAATATAAAATGCAAATTGGAAGACTAAAAACAGGAACCCCTCCTAGACTTGATGGTGACACAATCAATTACGATGACTTAGAAATGCAGCCTGCAGATGATGATCATTACTATTTCTCTTTCTTGACGAATAAGATCGACAATAAGCAGATCAAATGTGGGATGACTTATACTAATAATGAAGTTCATAAAATTATAAGTGACAACATTTCCAGAAGTGCTATGTATTCAGGCAAGATAAAAGGTGTAGGACCAAGATACTGTCCATCAATAGAGGATAAGATCGTTAAATTTAAAGAAAAAGAGAAACATCAAATTTTCTTAGAGCCAGAAGGATTAAAGGACAATACTATTTACCCAAATGGTATATCAACATCCCTTCCAGAGGAGATACAGCTTGAATTATTGGCTAAAATCAAGGGTTTAGAGCATGTTAAGATGAAGAGGGCTGGATACGCAATCGAGTATGATTATGTGGATCCAAGGGAGTTAAAAGCAACCTTAGAAACCAAAAAAATTAACTCTTTATTTCTTGCTGGGCAAATTAATGGAACTACAGGTTATGAAGAAGCTGCAGCTCAAGGTTTGATAGCAGGGATTAATGCGGCTTTAAAAATTCAAAATCAAGAAGAGTTTATTTTAGATCGATCAACTTCTTATATTGGTGTTATGATTGATGACCTTATTACTAAAGGGGTCACAGAACCTTACAGAATGTTTACTTCTAGAGCCGAATACAGATTAACTTTAAGAGCCGATAATGCCGATCAAAGATTAACCGACCTTGGTATTAATATAAATTTAGTTAAGTCTGAAAGAAAAAAAATATTTAATGAAAAGAAAAAAAATATTTTGGCTTTAAATACAATTTTAAAAAATAATTATTTAACTCCCAATCAAGCTAAGAAATTTGATATTAAAATTGCCATGGATGGAGTCAAAAGATCTTGTTTAGAGATCATGGGTCAGCGAAAAGTAAATATGGCAAAAATAAGGCAGGCATTTCCTGATATTCCAAGGTTTCCAAGGTTTATAGAAAACCAAGTTGTAACAAATGCTCATTATATGGGTTACCTGGAAAAACAAGATAGAGATATAGAGTCTTTTAAAAAAGATGAGACTATTATTATTCCTGAGGATATAAATTATGAAAAACTAAGCGGCTTATCTAACGAGATTAAGAGTAAACTGATACAAGTAAAGCCTAAAACGTTAGGTCAAGCCATTCGTATTGATGGAGTAACCCCTGCAGCTATAATAATTCTTCTTTCACACATCAAAAAACTTAGGTATAAAGCTACTGCTTGATGCAGCAGCTTGAAGTTATAAGTATTTTAAAAAAAGACCTTAATTTTAATGATAGGTCTATTGAAAAACTTAAAAAATTTGTCGAATTAATATTAAATGAGAATAAAAATCATAATTTGATTGCAAGAAGTACTGAATCCTCAATTTGGGACAGGCACATTTTAGACTCGGCCCAATTAGTTAAATTTATTGACTTTAAATTAACCTCTCTAGCAGATTTAGGATCTGGCGCAGGATTTCCAGGATTAATTATAGAAATATTCAATAAAAATAAGGATTTTCACGTGAAATTGTATGAAAAATCACCAGTTAAAAGGCGATTTTTAAGTAATGTAATTAAGGAATTAGATTTATCTGCTGAAGTTTATGGTGATGTGAGAGATGAAGTCCTTGATGCTGATATAATAGTTTGCAGAGCATTCAAAAAGTTGGACCAAGTAATACAAGTTTCACGTGAAATTGCAAAAAAGCCGCATAAATTAATGATTTTGAAGGGTCAAAATGCACAGGAAGAGATAAATAAAACTTTAAAAATTAAAAAATATTCTTATAAATTAGTGAATAGTATGACAAATGCCAAATCAAAAATAATTTTGATGAAAATAGGTTTAAAATGACAAGACCAATAACATTAGCAGTAATTAACCAGAAGGGCGGAGTAGGGAAAACAACGACAGTAATAAATTTAGCAGCTTCACTGTCCATTTTGGGTCAAAATAATTTGGTTATAGATTTAGACCCACAAGGTAACGCAACAACAGGATTTGGTAAGAGTAACAGTGATGAAGAAAAAAACATTTACAATCTTTTAATAAAAAAAATTAATATTAAAGAAACTATCCAAAAAACTGAAATTCAAAATTTAGATTTAATTGGTTCTCACGTAAATTTATCAGGACTTGAGGTTGAAACAGCTAATGACTCGAACAGGGCATTTGTATTAAAAGAAATTCTATCTGCTGAGAAGAACGGCTTGCTTAATAATTATGATAATATATTTATAGATTGTCCTCCATCATTAAGTCTTTTAACAATAATGGCTTTAGTAGCATCAGATGAGTTGTTAGTACCACTGCAAACTGAATTCTTTGCCTTAGAAGGAATAACCCAACTTGTGAAGACAATAGATAGAATTAAAGAAAATCTAAATCCATCATTAACGATTAGGGGAATATTATTAACGATGTTTGATAAAAGAAATAAACTTTCTTCTCAGGTGGATAAAGAAGCAAGAAATTATTTTAAAGAAAAAGTTTATCAAACAGTTATTCAAAGGAATGTAAGATTATCAGAGGCTCCATCTCACGGTTTGCCCTGCGTTATTTACGACAAAAATTGTGTAGGGAGCAAATCGTATTTCAAGCTTGCTGAAGAATTTATGAAAAATAGCAATATAGAAAGCGCTGCATGAGTACCGGAAAAAAAAAGGGTTTAGGTAGAGGTCTATCAGCACTATTCGGAGATCAAAAAACTCCCGAAAAACCTAAAGAATTTAAGCAGTCCAATTTGATATCTATTAGTGACTTAAGTAGAAATCCATACCAGCCAAGACAGAGTTTCAGTGAAGAAAAACTGGAGGAACTAGCCAATTCAATAAAAAAAAATGGTATTATACAGCCAATAGCCGTTAGGCCAAATAAGTTAGGAGGTGGTAAATATGAAATAGTTGCAGGTGAAAGAAGATGGCTTGCTGCTCAGCGTGCTGGTCTACACGAGATACCAGTAACAATTTTAGATTTAAGTGATGTTGAAACTTTAGAAGTAGCAATAGTTGAGAATATTCAAAGAGACGATCTAAATCCAATAGAGGAAGCAAGAGGTTATAAAAGGTTAAATGATGAATTCAATTACGATCATGAAAGCATTTCAAAACTAATGTCTAAAAGCAGAAGTCATATTAGTAATACTTTAAGATTATTAACTTTACCTTCAGATGTTATTGGAATGTTGGAGGAGGGTACTTTAACTTCTGGGCAAGCTAGGCCGTTAATTGGAATTAGTAATGCATCATCTATTGCAGAAGAAATTGTTTCCAAGAATTATAGTGCTAGAAAAGTTGAATATATAACTAGAAATAAAAAGAGCAATAATAATGAAAAAATTATTGATGCAAATATCCTTAAAACTCAGGAACGAATTGAAAAAATATTAGGACTTAAAGTTAATATAATCAATAAAAAAAATAATTCTGGTAAAGTCACAATTCAGTATAGAGATCTGGACCAATTTGAACTCATTTCAGATTTATTAACTAAGCATTAGCCAATAAGCATATATCAATTAGTAATTTTTTTATTAGTATATTTTTCTCAATTGCGCTATTAGTTTTTATTTTCTTCTCTACATTCAAAGTTTCAATCAATATTTTTTTAATTTTGAATTTATTCCACTTTTTTGCTTGGTTTGTAATGATAGGTTTGTCTTTCCAAAAAACAGGAGGTTTCAAGCTATTTATCGCTTCTTCAATACGTGTTCCGTTTAGTTTATGAATTTGTAAAAGTTTATCTAATCTTTGATTAATGATATTTAAGTAGAGGATATTTTTCTCATATTCCATGGGCGTATGTGCCAATAATTTATTTGTGTTAATTTTATTACCCATGAAAGCTTCATCTTTAAGTTTGTTAAAATCATCATTCGTTCTAGCGTTAAGAAGATCTTCAAGCTTTTCTGATAAAATATTTTTATTTGAAAAAAAAGATGTAATTTTATCTAACTCATTATTTAACTTAGATCTATCCAGATTTGTATGCTCAATAATCATATTAATATTATAAGGTGACAAGCCACTGTAATCTTTAAGTTTTAAACTTATCAATTTTTTAAAGCTCATTTCATTATCTTCATAACAAGGTACGCATGCACAATTCTTAGACTTTTCCATATAGCTTCTTAATTTAGATTTTTTATCTAAAATATCCGCAAATAAAAAAATCTTTCTATCTGATATAATACTTTCAGTTTCCTGTATT
This sequence comes from uncultured Pelagibacteraceae bacterium, assembly GCA_902635225.1. Classification (GTDB taxonomy): domain Bacteria; phylum Pseudomonadota; class Alphaproteobacteria; order Pelagibacterales; family Pelagibacteraceae; genus Pelagilacustribacter. The sequence goes on from CACPNG010000007.1 coordinate 18,391, forward strand.
AAATCTAAAAATTTATCATTTACATTTTCTATGAAAAAAATTTTACTTTTTTCAAATAATGAAATGTTTTGAATCTCATTTATTAAGGCACGATTGTTTTTTGTTAGCTCTTCTTGAGTGAATCTCAAAATTTCAGAATTTTTGTTGTTATATATAATTTTTCCTTTAAGGTCGTTTTTCAATCCTAGGTTTTCACCATAAAATAGAGTTATTTTCTCATTCAGTGAATTAATATTATTTTCTAAAAAATAACTTTTATAAATCATCTAATTTAAGAGCGATTTGTAAAAGAATATCTTCTGTGACATCGTTAGTTAAATCGTCAATAAGTTTCTTTTCTTTAGTGAGTGTTTGTGAATATTGGCTTGCAACAGAATAGTCTCCAGTCTTTTCGATAGTAAAAGAAATTACATTGCCACTAATTAACTCCTTTACCTTAATTGTAGAAGTAATTATAATTTGATATTTTGTAATTTCGTTATTAATATTTTTTTCTTTTACTTCTTTAGATTTCTTAGTTTCCAGATAAATGTCTACCAATTTTTTTTCACTATTATTGGAATTGAATATAAGATTATTTTTAATTTTAAAGTTAATTCTGTTATCACCTGAAGTAATAATTTCGTTGATATCAAAATTATAAATTTCACTTTTTTTAACTATTTTAAATCCACAATTATTTGTTAAAAATAATATAATTAAAATCGAAAATAGAAATTTTTTTTTCATTTATTGCTCTTAATAATGTAGTTTAGTATTCTGTTTTTTACAAAGATAGTTTTTATTATTTTTGATTTCTCTAAATATTTCTTAGCTTTCGAAGACTTGTGGATTATCTCGTTAATTTCTTTTTCAGAAGAATTTGTTTTTACTTTAATTATATCTCTTGTTCTGCCGTTAACTTGGACTGCTAACTTTACTTGTTGTTCAATGCTCTTACCTATCTCAGGCCATTTATTGAACGTCTTACAACCTAATAACTCTAAACATTCATGAGCCAAATGTGGGATAAAAGGTATTAATAATTTCAAAATTTTAATAATATTAGTTTTAAGAGTGGATTTTTCTAAGTCTTTTTGTACTGAAATTTTAAATATATTATAAACTTCATAAAAGTGAGCGATTGAGACGTTAAATTTAAATTCTTTAATTGAGCTATCAATTTTGCTCACATAGCTGTCTATCTCTGAGTCAAATTTTTTATTCATTTCTTTATTATTTTTTTTGTCTTTTTTATTTAATATAAGATGAACTAAATTGTGAATTTTTTGCAAAAATTTGTTAGCTGAGTTTACCCCCGTATCTGACCACTGAACATCTTTTTCTGGTGGACTATCAGATAATATAAACCACCTAACAGCATCCGCTCCATATTGATCAATCATAGCTTCAGGGTCTACAGTATTTTTTTTCGATTTCGACATTGACTCTGACGGACCCACTAAAACTTTAGTTTTATTAACTTTTTTAAAAACATTTTTTGAATCAACTTTTTCAACTTCATCAGGATATAAAAAATTTCCATCTATATCTTGGTATGTCTCATGACAAACCATTCCTTGTGTAAATAAGTTTTGAAAAGGCTCTGAGATATTTATTTTTTTATTAAATTTAGAAATTCCCTTTGTGAAAAAGCGAGAATATAATAAGTGCAATATTGCATGTTCTATGCCCCCAATATATTGGTCTACAGGCATCCAATATTTTACTTTATCTTCATCAAAAGGAGATGAAGTATGTTTAGGCGAACAAAATCTCATGAAATACCAAGATGAGTCGACAAATGTATCTAACGTATCAGTTTCTCTTATTGCTTTTTTCCCAGTAGATTTTTGTGTAGTAATTTTCCATTTAGGGTGATTTTCCAGGGGATTTCCATTTGCATTTAAGTCAACATCTTCTGGTAATTCTACTGGTAATTCACTTTTGTCGACAGGAACAACTGACCCATCTTCCAGATAGATCATTGGTATAGGACATCCCCAATAACGTTGTCTGGAAACACCCCAATCTTTAAGCCTGTATTGAGTTTTCCTTTTCCCAAAAGATTTTTTTTCTATTTCTTCAATTATCTTTTCTTTGGCTTTTCGAACTTCTAAACCGTCCAGAAAATTTGAATTAATCATTTTTCCATCCCCAGTGTAGGCTTCATTGAGATCACCATTTTTTGTTTCATCCGTTACTACTCTTATTATTTCAAGATTGTATTTTTTAGCGAATTCAAAATCTCTTTGATCATGACCCGGGCAACCAAATATGGCTCCACTTCCGTAATCCATTAATACAAAATTAGCAAAATAAATTGGTAATTTTTTTCCACTAATAAAGGGATGATGTACAAAAAAATTAGTTTTAAATCCTACTTTTTCAGCGCTTGATAAAGCCTCCTCTGTAGTACCTGATTTATTACATTCTTTTTTGAAATTCATAAAATTTTTGTCATTTTTAAATTCTTTACTTAGCTCGTGATCAGCTGATAAAGCAATAAAAGTAGCGCCAAATATTGTATCTGGTCTTGTTGTAAAGATTCTTAATTTTTTTTCATTACTCATTAAGAAATCTATTTCGCACCCGATAGATTTACCTATCCAGTTCTTTTGCATAAGTTTTACTTTTTCTGGCCAACCTTTAAGAATATCTAAGTCTTCTAAAAGTTCGTTAGAAAATTTTGTGATATTAAAAAACCATTGCGATAATTTTTTTCTCTCAACAATCGCATTCGATCGCCAACCTCTACCATTAATTACTTGCTCGTTTGCAAGAACAGTCTTTTCTTTTGGATCCCAATTGACGTATGTTTCTTTTCTAGAGACTAATCCTTGATTATAAAAATCAATAAATAATTCTTGTTGATGTTTATAGTAATTTTTGTCACAAGTTGAAATTTCTCGATCCCAATTTATTGAAAGCCCTAAAAGCTTAAGTTGAGATCGCATAGTATTTATATTTTCATTTGTCCACTTTCTAGGGTGAAGTTTATTTAATTTTGAAGCATTTTCAGCTGGCAAACCAAACGCATCCCACCCCATAGGGTGCAAAACATTATACCCATTTAAAAACTTATATCGTGCAATTACGTCACCGATTGTATAATTTCTTACATGACCCATGTGAATTTTCCCAGATGGGTAAGGAAACATTTCCAGACAGTAATACTTTTTTTCTGATTTAGAATTAGCGACCGATAATAATGCATTATTATTACGCCATTTTTTTTCAATGTTTTTAAAGCTATATCTTTCCATCAAAGCTCTAAATTAATTCTTTTTAGATTTTTTTGAATCTTGTTCTATTAAAACTGCTTTTGCTAAAATTGATTTTTGTAATTCAAACTTAATTTTAGAGTCAATTTCTCTGATAGTACAATTTTCATTTATCTTACATTTTTTATTATGAACAATTATTTTTAAACTATTCGATTGAATCTGGTTTGATAAAAATCTAACTGTTATTTTGATAGAGTCGTCATTGCTAGAAGCATCACTATACCAATCTGTTATTATAATTCCGCCAGAGTAATCTACGGTAGCTAAAGGCATAAAGTCTATCGTCTCAAGCGAAGCCCTCCAAAGAGGGTTAGAAGTACTAAATTCATAAGTAGTCGATTTTTTCCCCGCCATATCTTTTAAACTTATTCCTCTACCTTGTTCAATATTCTGGCGAGCTCTCTCTTGAGCACCCATAGGTCTATCTTTAGCTACTTTTTTTGGTTTGAGTGCATTTGGAACTGAACAGTTAGCTAGAAAAACACAAATTAATGACAATAAGCCTATAAATTTAATACTACTTTTGATTGACTTTAAGGTTATAAGATATCTGAAATTCATTTAAATATAATATTACTTATATAGCTCAAAAAGCCAATATTATTTAGATTTTTAAAGGGTTGCAAAAATACCACACATACAAAAAAAAAGGTCATTTTATTAAGTATTAAAGCAATTTATAACCTCACTCATATATAAATCAGAAATTAATAAATAAATTATTAATAATTTATAAAACAAAGGAAATAATATGAAAATATCAAAAATATTAGTTGCTTTATCTTTCCTATTTGCAGTTTCAACAGCTAACGCTGGTGAATTAGCTGTAACAGGTAGTATTCAAGCAACTTACCAGTCTGAAACTGACGCGACTACTGGTAACCCACTTGGTATGGACAGAGAATTAAAATTCTCAGCATCTACAGAGTTGGATAACGGTATGACAGTTTCTGTAATGCAAGATACTGGTGACGATTTAGATTTTGGTAACTCTTTAATTACTTTCGGAAACGTTGGTGGTTTAGTAGATATCAATATCGGATCTGATGGAAGTCCATTAGATGCAATCGATGACATCACACCTACAGCTTTTGAAGAAGCAAATGGTAGTGGTTCAGGATCTTACAACGATATCGGTGACGCTGCTAGCGACACAGGTATTGGCTTTAAGTTCTCACTTCCAGTTTTAGGTGCAGTAAACTACAAATACGTACCAAAAATGGACGGAAACTTGAACAATGAGAAAGAAGCTTCAGCAGATACAAATGCAGCTGTAGGAAGCATGTATGAAGTTTCAATCAAAACAGCATTAGGTGATTTACCATTTGTTGGTTCGTACCTTGATGGTGCAACTTTAACAACTGGTTTTGCAGAACACGACCACTCAACGATAGCTAATACTGATGATGCGTTTGACGTAACAGCAGCATTAAACTACTCAACTGGTCCATTCAGCTTAGGTGTACAAAAGAAAGTACACAATGAAGGTGAAAGTGGAGCTACTGCTTTAACTGACGCTGTATACTACAAAGATACAATTATTGGTATTGCTTACGCAATCAATGATGATCTTTCTATCTCATACAATAATTATGAGTCTCAAAGACACAACGTTGGTGTTGCTAACTTAAGACAAGAGTCAACTGCAATAAGCATTGGTTATGCTATCGGTGGAATGAGTATTGGTTTCACAGACGCACAAACTGATAATGCATCTTGGACGACTGGTACAGATGACACAAGAACTTTATCTGTAAAAGTAGCGTTTTAATTAAGTTAGATACTTGATTTAAAAAAGCCGGCTAGAAATGGCCGGCTTTTTTTTTACCTCAGACATAATTGCTATTCCTTCAGATTTTAACAATTTAACTTTATTAAGATTAATTAATTTAATACCTCCTAATGGTATTAATTTTTTTTGATCAATCATTAAATTAAATTTTATAATTCCATAAAAATTTTCTGAAGGGGCGTAATCGACACGAAATAATTTTGATAGGATCACATATGAACAACCTTGCTTCCTTTTTTCAATAATTTCTTTATAATTATGTGCAGATCCTAGTATCTTTTTATTAAGCTTCCTGAGATTCAATTGTTCAAAGCCCTTATAGAATGCTGATATATATACACCGTCAGATTTTAGTAGAACAGCAAGTTTGGTATTATTTGCTACAAAAAATTCAATGCCTTTTATTTTGCACTCTTTTCTAAATTTGATAAGAGAGTCAATGGCATCAGTTGATTTTTGGTTTCTTAAAATTATAACAAATTTATTATTTTTTTTTATTTTATTTAAATTAATATCTTTTATATTTTCAATGATTAAATAATACTTTTTTTTATATGCAAACATATGACTAACATAGTAGAAAGTTTTAAAAAAATACAACTCAATATTGATAAAATTGAGACAGATAAGATAGTAAATATTATTGCTGTAAGTAAAACTTTTCCTTTAGAACAAATCCAACCACTAATTGAATATGGACACCAACATTTTGGTGAAAATAAAGTTCAGGAAGCAGTTTCCAAATGGACAAGTTTAAAAAAAGTTAATGAAAATATAAAGTTGCACATGATAGGAAAATTACAGAGTAATAAAGCAAAAGATGCAATTAAGCTTTTTGATTACATTCACTCTTTAGACAGTCAAAAACTTGCAGATGTTTTAGCTAAGCATCAATTAAGCTTAGATAAACAACTCAAATATTTTATACAAGTGAATATAGGTAATGAAATACAAAAGTCTGGAGTACCAGTTAACGAAATTGACTCTTTCTATAACTATTGTGTAAAAAGTGCAAAACTTGACGTTATTGGTCTAATGATTATTCCACCTAATAACCAAAACACTAAAATATATTTTAAATCCACAAATGAACTTAATCAATCTTTAGCCTTAAAAGAATTAAGCATGGGTATGTCGGCAGATTACACAGATGCAATTCAACATGGAGCAACCTTTGTAAGAATAGGTAGTTCTATTTTTGGTTCGAGATCTCAACAATAGATTTTTTGTTTAGTTTTTTAATTATTTTCAAAAGTGAAATTTTACTTATCGCAATGCATCCTAAAGTCTTTTTATAATTTTTTGTTGCAACATGAATAAAAATTGCACTTCCTTTATTTTTTTCAATTGGATACATGTTAAAATTTAAAACAAGAATAATATCATACGAGTTATCATTCTTATAAAGTTTTTCATGGTTAAATTTTACAGGTAGTCGAATTAATTTATTATAGTTCTTTGAACTTGGGTCATCACACCAGCCCATATTTTTCTTTATTACAATTTTTTTTAATTTAGTTTTAATTTTTTTAATTCTGTCTTTTCTGTATAAAAGAAACTTGATATTATACCGTCCTATTGGAGTAATTTTATCACCTTCCATCCTTTTTGTGCCAATTCCCCTTTTACCTAAGGCACATTTTACTTTATATTTGTCATAGCTAAGGTAATTTTTATTTATTTTAATATGCATCGTTTAAACGTTCTAATTTACGCTTCAAATTCATTCGTTTCTACATTAAATGAACTAAGGCCCTTTTTAAAGTTTAATCATTTTACATCAGTTCCAAACACTGGATATGATATTATATTATTTCATGATGAAGTTCTCAAAGATAAGAAAATTAAAAATCTAATAGATAAAAGCGATTCCCTAAAAGTATGTGTATCTAATAAAAAAAAACAAATCTCCAAATGCGATGCTATTGTCCAGCTTCCAACAACTTTAAGAGAAATTAACAACACCTTAGAGAATATTTTTGCAAGAAAAAAATTTGTAAAAAATTCATCAATAAAAGTTAAAAACTATTTATTAGACAAAAATGAAAAAAAATTAATTAAAAACAACAACTCAATTATTTTGACTGAAAAAGAGGTCCAACTTATTGAGCTGTTATTAAATAATCCTCAACCATTATCTAAAGATGATATTTTATCTTCTGTTTGGAATTATTCAGCTGATGCAGATACTCATACAGTAGAAACTCACATTTATAGGTTAAGAAAAAAAATTAATCAAAAATTTATGGATGAAAAATTTATATTAAATAGCAAAGATGGTTATCATCTATGAAAAAAAGAAATAAATTTGCATTAGATTTATTTACTAAAAAATATCGAAAAAGAGTTGTTAAACCAAAAAAAGGTAAAGGAAGTTTCAAAAGAAAAAAAACTAATTTAAGCTCTTCTTAAATCTTTATATATTTGATCGATCAAGCCTAGCTCCTATTA